>NZ_JBUEGB010000067.1:0-36720 GCF_054963695.1 Micromonospora sp. RTBAU3-60
CTCGGTCCCTCGGGAGTGGCGATCCGGGACCGGCTCAAGGGCCTCACCCTTGTGGATGAGGAAGTTCTGCGCGCGGTGGGTGAGCATCTCGGTTTGCTGGCGGGGCGGGATCTGAAGGCGCGGTGCGCTGCCGGCCTGGGTCACAACAGCGACGCGTGGGCGGATCGGAAGCGTGCTCTGACCGAGGATTCTTCCTCGCGGTGGGCCGGGTCGATCACGAAGGCTTCGCACGATCAGTGGACGTTGTCTCGACGCGCCCAGCTCGCGCACATCCAGTCTCTTGAGGCCGGTATCGCGGCGATCGGGCACCGCCTGTCGCTGCCGGTGGGCGCCAAGGGCAGCAAGCGGGCGCCGGGCGGCTACCGCACCCGGCAGGAGTGGTTCGCCAAGACGCGCCGCCTGCACCTGCTCAAGTGCCGGCTGCAGGCCGAGCGGGCCGACCGGGAACAGGGCCGCGTGCGCGTGGTACGTGGCGGCAAGCGGCTGCTGAAGGCCCGTAACAACCTGCCGGACGCCCGGCTCACCGAGCCACAGTGGCGCCGCAAGTGGGAAGCCGAGCGACGGTTCCTGCAAGCTGACGGAGAATCCGGGAAACGGTTCGGGAACGAGACGATCCGCGTCACCCCCGACGGGAAAGTGTCCCTCAAACTGCCCGCGCCGCTGGCGCACCTGGCCAACGCGCCGCATGGGCGATACGTGCTCGCCGCGAAGGTGTCTTTCCCGCATCGGGGGGAGCAGTGGCGCGACCGTGTCACCGCGAACCGGGCGGTGGCCTACCGCATCCACGAAGACGTCGCCAAGGGCCGCTGGTACCTGACCGCTTCCTGGGCGATCCCGTCGGTCAAGACCGCGCCCCTGAGCGCTGCCCGGGCCGGCGGCCTGATCGGCGTGGACACCAACGCCGACCACCTGGCTGTCTGGCGTCTGGATGAGCACGGCAACCCGCTCGGCGCCCCGCTCACCTACGGCTACGACCTGTCCGGCACCGCGCAGCACCGTGATGCCCAGGTCCGGCATGCGCTCATCCGGCTACTGCACTTCGCCAAGCGGCACCACCTGTCGATCGCGGTCGAAGACCTCGACTTCGCAGCGGAGAAGACCCGCGAGAAGCACGGCCGCCGCAAGCGGTTCCGCAAACTGATTTCCGGCATGCCCGTGAGCAAGCTACGCGCCCGGCTCGTCAGCATGGCGGCCGAGCTCGGCATCACCATCATCGCCGTCGACCCCGCCTACACCAGCAAGTGGGGCGCGCAGCACTGGCAGAAGCCCCTCACCAGCAAAAACCGCAAGACCACTCGCCACCACGCGGCAGCGGTGGCGATCGGACGGCGTGCCCTGGGACACCCGATCCGGCGACGGACGGCACCGCCCCCACACGACCAGAGCGATCGTGCGGGGCATCGGACCGCCCAGGCCGGACCGGACACCACAAGGCGCGAGGAAACCCGCCCCCGCATTCCCGGACCACGGACACGATCCGCCGACGCCGGACGCGGTGAGAACGCGGGAGACCAGAACGCCCAACACCGTTCGGGGCGCTCGGCCGAGCACGGGTCCTGGAAACAGAACTCACTCCCGCTCAGTCTGTAGGAACGGTTGGATGGGTCGGGCGTCGGCAAGGATGGCCGATGGCGGCGGTTCGCGTAGCTGTCGCCTTAGGTCGACGGCCTGTCGGGAGTCGATCACTATGACGGTGGCGGTGGTGGCGGCCAGGATGGTCAGCACCCAAAGCGGGGGCAGGGGGCTGGTGATCGGGGCGAGGGCCGCGATGAGCAGGATTCCGAGGATCCGGACCGGGCGGATGTCCCGTCGGACACGCCACCGGAATGCCTGGTTGGCCAGGAGATAGAGGATGACTCCGGTGAAGAGGGCCAGGTGCCCGAGCGGTGTGTGCGTACTTGACGGGTGGGCGATCAGGCCGAGGAGCTTGCGCAGGCCGAAGGCGAGCAGCATCAGGCCGGCGATCATGGGAAGGTGTAGGAAGGCGTAGGCGTCTCGGGCCAGTGCCGCGCGCTGTCTGCCGGTCGAGGATTGCATGGTTTGGTGTCCGACGATGGCGTCGGTGTCGAAGTACGCCCACCAGAGGCTGGCCAGCAGGATCATGTTGGCTGCGATGGCAAGGATGACCGACCAGGAGATCGGACGGTCGAACACGGCCACCCCGGTCGAGATGATCGCTTCGCCCAGCGCGATGAGGATGATCAGTTCGTAGCGGTCGGTCCAGTGCTTCGCGGACCCTATGTTCCAGAACCTCCGCCCGACGAGGTAGCCGCTGGAGAGGTCGACGGTGACGGCCGCGAGCCAGAGGGCGGCTTCGAGCCGGCCTGTGTCGGGGCCGGGAGGTCGGGAGGCGGCCTGTGCAGCGAACAGCAGCAGGGTCAGCGCTGTCACGGTCGGGACGGTGACCCGCCACGCCTGTGCGCGTAGCGGTGCGTCAGCGACCCGCCAGAACGTGGCCAGGTGCAGCAGGCGGAGCGCGGCGTAGCACAGCACAACGATCATGGGACCGGGCAGGCCCCCTGGAACTCGGTCGAACGCCTGCGGGATGGCGATACCGATCGTCAGGGTCAGCGCCACGATTAGCAGGACGCTCAACCGGGCGGCGATGGACTCGCTGCGCAGCGCGTTACCGATGCCCGTGTAGACGCACCAGGCAGCCCAGAGCAGGGTGAGCACCGCCAGTCCCTGGACGACCCCGGCCGCGGAGGGGTGCCGGGTCATCAGAACGGTGACCTGGATGAACGCGTAGACGACCACCAGGTCGAGGAAGAGCTCCCTCGGGGTGACACCGGTACCGATGGCACGGGCAGCCGCCGGCGCGACCAGCTCGTGCAGTTCGCGGTGGCGCCGCCGGAACACGGTGAGGTCGGCCAGCACCATGCTGACGAGGACGGCGGCGAGCAGGCCCACCGCGGCCAAGGTCGGTAGGTGGACCGCGACCGGTGCCAGGGCGATGATCAGGACGATTCCCAGCAGCGGGCTTCGACCGAGCAGGCCGATGGTGCGGCGCTCGACGGCCGTCAGGCTGAGCAGGTAGAGGAGGGCACCTCCGTAGAGAACGAACACGCTCAGCCAGTCCCAGTGGTGGGCGGTTGGGGGCTCGACCGAGCTCAACGCGCGTTTGAGGCCGAGTGCGAGCAGGACGAGTCCAACGATCATGGGTGCGTGTAGCAGGCTGTACGCGTCACGGCCCAGAAGCGATCTCCTGCCTGCCGAGCCCTGCTCCACCGCCTGTTCGGCGGCGAGTCCGGCGATGTCGAAGTAGCGCCACCACAGCACCGCCACGACCAGGAGGCTCAGTACAGAGCCGAAGATGACCGCCCAGGTAATCGGCGGACCTCCGTTCAGGCCCCGGCTGGTGCCGATCGAGATGATCGTCTCACCGAGTGCGATGAGCATGATCAACCGATGCCGCTCGGTCCAGTGCGACACGGACACGATCGGCAAGCCACCACCCGCGCCGATTGCCCGAACGCCGATGAAGTCGACCAACGCGGCGGCGAAGAAGAAGGCCAGACGGACATCGTTCACCCCCGCCGGCAGGTGACGCGGCAGCAGGGCACCGCACAGCAGCAACACCGCGCTGCCGCACAACGGCAATACGCCCAGCGTTGGCCTAGGCATCCGCTGCGTGCCCCACGTGGCGGACATGAGGATCAGTACCGCCATCAGCCGCGCTAACACGAAGGCGGTCACGAAGATCAGCGGACCAAACAGCGCACCGGGCCGATCGGTGAAGGCCACCGGCGTGGCAATGCCGATCAACAGGATGATCGCGGCCACCCCGAGGATGATCGGCCGGATCATCCCCCAACGCACGCGCACGACATTGCCCACCACGGTGTACGAGGTCCACGCCCGCCACAGCAGCAGGATCACGACCACGCCCTGCAGCAGGCCCTCGAGCCGGAACTTCTCCGCCATCAGGTCGGTCACGCTCAAGAACGCGTACACGAACACCAGGTCGAGAAACAGCTCCAATCGGGTCACTCCGAAGCCCCCGGCCTCGAGCTCGAACCGCCCGCTGAACCGCGCCCGGCCCGGCACCCAGACCCGTAGCCGACGGCCCCTGCTCACCTCACCAGTTTGCCAAGCAGCCAACGGCCAGACAGCGAGATCGAAAGCTTGCCTGGGGGCTATCCCTAGCGCGAACGGGGTTTCCGGCGATGGTGGTTAGTAGGCATCAGCGGTTGGGAAGCGGCCGCGGAGTCACATCGTTCAGTGTCGCGGTTCTGCACCCAGCGGACATCGCCACACGGATCGGCAAGTCCGAACGCACCGTCCACCGGTACCTGACGCGACCGGTCACGTACGGCACGGCGCACGTCAACCGGCACCTCGCCGGCAGCCGCCCTCGCTGACACCGCCGGCCGGTCCTTGTCGTCACCGAAAACCGCACCCTTCGGGCGGATGTGCGGGATGTTCGATGCGGGGTGGTCCTTGCCCGGCTGAGCGGGCTTGAGGGCTCCGGACTGGCCGCAGCAGGTTCAGGGACGCGGCGCCTCCCCTGGGGAGGGGAACAAGGCGCGCGGCTGTCCGCCCGACCACCACAGCCCGATCGCGAGCGCCGCGGTCGACTCGAGGTATGCCGCCCGCGCGAGCCCGCCACACGGCGCCGGCGTGCAGCCGATAGAGCTGATCAGGGTTTCCGTCGCCGCGGCTGCTGTGGTGTGGTCGGTGCAGTAGGGCACAGCCAGCGGTACGTCCTCGAACGTTGGCGCACGTAGTGTCCAGATGCTCACATGGCAAAGGTTGAACGCCTTGACCACACGCGCGTCGGGCACAGCAGCCGCCAGTTGCCGCGCCACAGACGTGGCAGCACCGGTATCGAGCATGAGTCCGTCGCCCGTCGGTACAAGGGCGTTGGTGCAGTCGATCACCGTCCGTCCGGCGAGGCTGCTGGCAAGACCGCCCACCAGTTGTGGGGCCGCTGTCGCCGGGACCGCCACGAGCACGACGTCACCATGCGCCGCCGCATCCGCGAGGCTGCCATGCCCAGCGGCGCCGATCTTTTCGGCGGTCCGCTCCGCACGTTCCTCACTCCGGCCACCGATCACCACCACATGCCCGGCCGCGGACCATGCGCCGCCGAGCGCCGCCGCCATACCGCCCGTCCCAAGAATGCCGATTTTCACCTGCAGTACTCCGTTTCTTCCCCTGCGGTGGCTCGGTTCTGACCACCGTGCAGGACGATAGGCAGGCCGATGCACACCAAACGGTGTGCGACACATCGGGCAGGATGGACCCATGAGAGGCGCCGTTGAACAGCTCGACGACTACACCTCCGACTGCCGGGCCCGCGTGGCATTCGAGGTGCTCGCCAACCGCTGGGACAGCGTCGTGGTCTACACGATCGCCGCGTACGGTCCGATGCGTCCGGCGGCGCTCCTCAACCGGATCGGCGGGATCAGCCCGAAGGTGCTCAACGACGCGCTACGCCGACTGGAGTACAACGGCCTGGTGGAACGCCGGCCGTACCAGCAAGCGCCACCCCGCGTGGACTATGCGCTGACCGAAGCGGGCGACGCGCTGCTGGAGCCCATGCAGATGATGGGCGCCTGGGCCATCAGGTACGCCGATGCGGTCCTCGACGCCCAGGAGCGGTTCGAGGCACGGAGACGCCCACCCGGTCCCGATCCGCTCGACATCACCAGTCAAAGCTTCTAATCCACTGGCCGGGCCTGAGCGACAGATCAGTGCAGAGCGCCCATCACCGACTGTGACGAGCCAGCGCGCACGCAGGGCGGCAGGAGCGGATGTTTCAGGCTTGCCGGCATACCAACGTCGACGGGCGCTGTGACGGTCTACTCGCCTGCCTCCGCGTGGGTGAGAAGGCGGGCGGCCAGGGCGCGCACCTCGGCTCTGAGTTCGGCGGGCCGTTCGATGGTGAAGGGCCAGCCGAGCCCGGCCAGCATCTGGGCGGCGCCGTCGAGGTGTTCGGCTCGGGTGGTCAGCCGCACTCCGTCGGCGACCTCGGTGAGTGTGCCGACCGTTGGAGGGATCCGCTGGCGTGCCTGGGCGAGGCCGGTGTGCAGCAGGACCGAGACGTCGTGGGCGTAGGGCACCGAGGCCAGTCCGGCAAGGACGTGTCCGGTGGGGTCGAACCCGGCCGGCACCTCGAACGCCCCGTCGGTGGCGCGGATAGCGCCGATGCGGTCGAGTCGGAATGTCCGCATGGATCCGCTGGCGTGGTCGCGACCGGTGACGTACCAGCGGCCGTTGTGGAAGACCAGCCCGTACGGGTCGAGGCCGCGTTCGCTGGAGCGGCCATGCCAGGTGGTGTATGTCAGCTGTACCGGGTGTCGGTGCCGGGCCGCCTCGGCGAGCACCAGCAGCACCTCGGTGCCGGGCGGGGTGGGCTGCCGGACCGGTCCGGTGACGTCGATGGTGACCAGTAGGGCGTCGATGCGCCGGGCAAGGGCGGCTGGCAGCACCCGGCGCAGCTTGGCGGTGGCGCTCTCGGTGGCGGCGTGATCGGCTGTGACCAGTCCCGCGCTGTGCCCGGCGGCAAGGCCGAGGGCGATGGCGACGGCCTCCTCGTCGGTGAGCATGAGCGGCGGCAACTTGTATCCGGGCGCGAGCCGGTACCCGCCGTAGCGGCCACGGCGCGTCTCGACCGGGATGCCCAGGTCGAGGAGGTGGGCCGCGTAGCGGCGGACGGTGCGCTCGTCGACGCCGAGCCGGCGGGCCAGGTCGGCGACGCTGAATGCGCCGCCCGACTGGAGGATCTCCAGCAGGGCCAGTACCCGCGCTGTCGGCCTGGCCAAAGAAGTCCTCCTAATCCGGGCGGAAACTGCCCGGTATTGACCGTAGTGTGCCGCGCATGACGACATTCGTACTGGTCCCCGGGTTCTGGCTCGGCGCCTGGGCTTGGCATTCGACGGCCGCTGAACTACGCCGGCACGGCCACGACGTGTACCCGATCAGCCTGACCGGCCTCGGGGAGCGCGCCCACCTGGCCCGTCCCGACACCGACCTCGACGTCCACGTCACCGACGTGGTCAACCTCCTGCGCTACGAGGACCTTCGCGACGTGGTCCTCGTCGGGCACAGCTACGCCGGTAGCGTCGTCACCGCGGCCGCCGAGCGCGTCACCGACCGCGTCGCCCAATTGGTCTATGTCGACACCGGCCCGCTGCCCGACGGGGTGGCCCAGGTCGAGTTCACCCCGCCGGCCGAGCGCGAGCGCAACGCGGCATTGGTGGCCGACCACGGTGACGGGTGGCGGCTGCCGCCGCCGCCCTGGGCCGACTTGGCCGCCGGCGTGCCCGACGTGGATGACTCGATCGTCACGCTGCTGCGCGAGCGGTCGGTCGACCAGCCGTGGGCGACCGCCACCGCCCCGGTCCGGCTGACCGGGGCATGGGAGAAACTGCCCAGACTCGGCGTGCTGTCGAGCTTCACCGCCGCGCAGGTGCAGGGGATGGCCGCGACAATGCCGCTGTACCGCCACATGGCCGGCGACGCGTGGCGCTACGAGGAACTGCCGACCTGGCATTGGCCGATGCTCAGCCGGCCGGTCGAGCTGGCCGCGATCCTGCACAACGCGCGGCTGACGGCGTAACCGCCGCTGCCGGGTGACCACACAGCAGTTCACCCGGCAGCGGTACGCGGTCGACGACGGAACCGAACAACCCGACCATGCCACCCAAAGCAACATCCTCAATTCGGCGCGTCCGGACGCCGGCGATCAGCGTCGATGGCATCTTCGGTGACGAGCGCCTCGCGGCCATAGCCGGCGTTGATGCAGCACCTGATTCGAGTAGGTTAGCCAAGGTTGTGGGCTGCGGTGTCGTGCAGGTGGTGTCGGGTAGCATCAGCCATAGCCGGGGCGAGGCGTCAGATCGAGTCTGTAGCGGGTGTAGGGCGGCCTGTTCGACGGCATGGACGTGGCCGACCGGGTTCGGCTAAGGGCGTTGACCCGGCCGGCAACGGCGTTGACTTCCTGCTGCGGCTCGGGCCGCGGGAAGGATGCGCCCTTTTGAGGGGGCGCTGTTTGTGGAGGCGCCCCGCGTCCTCGTACTGGTGGTGTGGCGGGCGCGGCGTAATACGCCCTCACCATGCCACTGCTTAGCCCATGCTCTTGGCACCGTCCAGGGACTCGCGGATGATGTCGGCGTGGCCGGCGTGCTGGGCGGTCTCGGTGATGATGTGCATCAGCACCCGGCGGGCCGACCACCGGTCCTCGGGCTGGAACCACGGGGCCTTCGGCAGCTCCTGGGTGGCGTCCAGGTCGGGCAGGGTGGCGACCACTTCGTCGGTACGGCGGGCCACGTCGGCGTAGTCGGCCAGCACACCGGCCAGCGTCTCGCCGGGCAGCATCCGGAACTCGTCGGCCCGTCGGGCCCAGTCGGCTTCGGTCATATCGGTGAAGTCACCCCCCGTCGCCGACTTGCCGTCCAGGATGAAGCCCACCCAGTTCCGTTCGGCCGATGTGACGTGCTTGATCAGGCCGCCGAGGCACAGGTCGCTGGTGGTGGTCCGGCACCCGGCCTGCTCGTCGGTGAGGTCGCGGGTGGTGAAGCGCAGGAAGTGCCGGTGCTTGGCCAGCATCGCCAGCAGGTCGGCGCGCTCGCCGGTGACGGCGGGCGCGGCGGACAGGTCGCGGGTGGTCGCTTCGTCGACGGTCATGGTCTGCCTTTCCTGGTGGTTCGGTCAAGAACACGCTAGGGACCGTAGCGGTCACTTTCTGGCCTGAATTGCGGAAGAATCGAGATCATGGCGAACACCAGCACCCGGACACTGCGGCTGCTGTCCTTGCTCCAGACCCACCGGTACTGGCCGGGCACCGAACTGGCCGAGCGGCTGGGCGTCTCCGTCCGCACCCTGCGCCGCGACATCGACCGGCTGCGCGAGCTGGGCTACCCGGTCGAGGCGCAGCGCGGCGTCGACGGCGGCTATCAGCTCACCGCGGGCGCGTCACTGCCGCCGCTATTGGTCGACGACGACGAGGCAGTCGCCCTAGCCGTGGGGCTGCAGGCCGCGGCGCACAGCTCGGTGGAGGGCCTCGCCGAGTCCTCCGTGCGGATGCTGGCCAAGGTGGTGCAGGTGATGCCGGCCCGGCTACGGCGCCAAGTCGAGGCGCTGCGCGCGATGACCCTGCCCGCCGGCTGGGACAGCCCGACCCGGCCCGGCGTCGACCCGGGCGTGCTCACCGCGGTCGCGCTGGCATGCCGGGACAGCGAACACCTCCGCTTCTCCTACACCGCCGCCGACGGCCAGCACACCGACCGGCACGTCGAACCGCATCGGCTGGTCTCCCTCGGCCGCCGCTGGTACCTGGTCGCCTACGACCTCACCCGGCACCACTGGCGCAGCTTCCGAATCGACCGCCTCACCGCGCCACACGGCACCGGATCCCGGTTCCGGCCCCGCGACCTGCCCGCCGCCGACGCCGCCGAGTTCGTCCGCACCAGTCTCGGCAACCTGCCCCGCCCGTACCGGGTGGAGGCCTTGGTCGACGCCCCGGCCGCAGCCGTGCGCGAGCGGATCGGTCGATGGGGCACAGTCGAGGAGCTCGACGCCAAGCACTGCCGAGTGCGGATGACCGCCGACTCCCTGGACTGGCCGACCATGGCACTGGGCGCGCTCGGCGCCGACTTCCGCGTCCTCGACCCGCCTGAACTGCTCGAGCAGATCCACAATTGGGGTGCCCGATTCAACCGGGCTAGGGCGTGATCCGCCCTTCACGGTCGACGCGCTCGCGGCATAGCCAAACGCGGGGCGCAAGTGCAGATCCGGCCGCAGGTAGCCGGCGGGCGAACCGTGGAAGGCCTTCCCGTCCGGGCAAACGGCAGCAGCGGTCCGGGGAGAGCTGGCCATGGGTGCGCCGCTGCCCGTACATGGGTGAAGTTGGGATCCGGTGGGTAGTGCTCGAGTCCAGCTGTGTGCGCCGTGCCGAGTCTGATGGCGAGGACTACCTGCGGACGCAGATCGCGCACCGATTAGGTTTCCGCGCCGTGTCCGTCTGTACGTGTGAGATCGACCTACGGGAGGCTGGCACGATGCGGAAACTGATCTTCGGTATGAACCTGAGCCTGGACGGCTACATCGCCGCGCCCGGCGACGACCTCGGCTGGAGCGTACCGAGCGACGAGCTGTTCCAGTGGTGGTCCGACCGGGTGGGGGCGACCAGCCTGGCGCTGTACGGGCGCAGACTGTGGGAGACGATGAGCTCTCACTGGCCGACCGCCGACCAGCAGCCCGGCGCCACACCGGCGCAGATCGAGTTCGCCCGCCGCTGGCGGGACATGCCGAAGGTGGTGTTCTCCTCGACGATCAGCACGGTGGACTGGAACACCCGCTTGGTCACCGGGGACGCGGTCACCGAGATCACCCGGCTCAAGGCCGAGGACGGCGGCCCCATGGACATCGGCGGCGCCACACTTGCCGCAGCGGCCATGCGGGCCGGCCTGATCGACGAGTACGTGCTGGTTACCGCACCGGCCTTGCTGGGCGGCGGCACGCCGTTCTTCACGGCCTTGGACAGCTGGGTGAACCTGAACCTGGTGGAGACGCGGACGTTTCTCGGCGGCGTGGTACTGACCCGATACGAGACGAGGCGATGAGTACGGGCCAGTTCCTGGGCTCGTGAGGCCAGGACGAAATCCTTCCTGGCGTGCTCACCGTGCCCCTCGACCTTGAGGGAACTTTCCCCGGCCTTCGGGCATGAAGATGCCCCGCCGGCAACGCCGGCGGGGCGTTGGTGTTCGCGTTGTCGCGTGGTGTTCAGGCAGTTGGGGTGCTCATTCCGCGGTGACTTCGGTGACGCCGGCCCGTGGCGCTGGACTCGTCGACGATGGGGACTTGTCTGATCACAGTGTCGGTGGCAGGTCCAGCCATGGTTTGTCGGTGGCGTCGAATCCGGTGAGCTCGGCGATCTTCCCGTCGACGATGTGCAGGACCGCGATGGCGAATAGCCGGTACTCGGGGTCGTCGGGGGTGCGCAGGTACAGCACGGCGGCGGGCATGCGGTTGACCGTCGTGGTGATACCGCGCCAGTCGTCGTGGCCGCGCTGGAAGAGCCCACCGGAGAGCCAGCCGTTGACCGCGTCCTTGGCCGTCGTGGTCACGGTGCCCGGATCGGGCAGCATCGCGAAGCGTAGGTCGTCGCGCAGCAGGGACATCAGCCTGTCGAGGTCGTTGCGCTCATGGGCCTCGATGTACGACTTCACCACGCCGCGCTCGTCATTCGACAGCTCGTGGGTGGCGGGGCTCCGCCAGTTGAGGCGGCGGTCGGGCAGCTGCTCGCGCATCGTCACACGGGCCCGCTGCAGTGCGCTGGTCACTGATGCGACGGTCAGCTCGAGGGCTTCGGCGGCTGTCGACGCCGGCCAGCCGAGGACGTCGCGCAGGATGAACACCGCCCGCTGCCGCGGCGGCAGGTGCTGGACGGCGACAATGAACGCCAGCTCGATCGTCTCCCGCGCCACCACCGATTCCTGTGGGTCCTCGGGGAGCATCCGGTCGGGGTACGGCTGCAGGTACAGCACCTCGGAGTCGGGGTCCGGCAGCTCGGACGGCACGGGTGTGCGGTCGTCGCGCTTCCTCAGGAAGTCGAGGCAGGCGTTCGTCGCGATCCGGTACAGCCAGGTCCGCAGGGCCGCGTGGCCCTTGAACGACTCCCGCTTGTTCCACGCTCGCAGGAACGTCTCCTGCGTCATGTCCTGGGCGTCCTCGTAGTTCGCGAGCATCCGGTAGCAGTGCACCTGCAGCTCACGCCGGTGGCGCTCGGTCAGGAGCGCGAACCGCGCGGTATCGTCCGCGCGGACCGCCGCGATGAATGTGGCCTCGGCGGCGCCAAGCCGTCTGGCGTCGGTCATGTCGTTAATCCTTCCACCGGTGCGAGAGTGCTAACTGAACTGACGACGTGGCGGAGGATTTCTGATCGGCGAAGCCACGGACACCGGGCCGTTCGCCAGGCCGGACGGGTGGGGTCGTCGATCCAGGGGAGGTGCTCCGGGGTCGGGAACGATCCAGGGACGTCGAATAGCCGATCGTTAGAGAGGGCTGACCGGCCTGCACCGTTGCGCTTCGAGCCGTGTCTGGTGCTGTACATGCGCCGCTCCCCTGCTGATCTCGGCACGAGGCCGTCTTGGGCAACGCCCGGGGTGGCCTCTTCGTGTTGCCGGTCCGCGCCAACCGTGCCCGGCACCGTGAGTCACTGACAGGTCTTGTCGGGGTGTGACAGGTGGGCGGCGAGTTCGATCGGCCTGACAGCCGAGATCTGGGCGGTGCATGTCATCCACGGCATGCCCGCCCGGTGGGGACCACCACCATCCGGCGAGGCCAATGGTCCGGCATGGCTGGCGCGGCGTACTGACACCGCACCCCTTCGTCACACGCAAGGGAGGAGCGCCCCCACCGGAGCAGACGGTCCTTCGCCTGGTCCCCGCCGCGGCGGCCCACCGATCCCTGTGGAGGAGAGCAATGCACACGATCTCTGTTCTCAACGACCTAGTCCTGGCCGCCCCCGCCCCTGACGACGGCGGAGGCCCCCACTCGATCGCCCAGGTCATCGCCAATATCACCGGCTGGGTCATGGGCATCATCGCGTTGGTCGCGACGATGTTCCTGGTCATCGGCGGCCTGCGGTACATGGCCGCCGGAGGTGACCCGGCGCAGGTCGAGCAGGCGAAGGGCAACGTCAAGTCCGCGCTGGTCGGCTACGCCCTCGCTGTGCTGTCCCCGATCATCCTGCAGGTGCTGCAGGGCATCCTCGGCGGCTGAGGCGCGGTCATGGTCGACTGGCTGATGAACGGCCTGGTCAGCTGGCTCGCCGAGAAGGTCACCGACCTTCTCGGCGGCCTGCTGGCCTTCCTGGCATCCTCCATCTTCGTATCGCCGGACGTCACCGTCCTGCCGCAGGTGACCTCGATCGCCGGCAAGAGCGCGGTGGTCGTCAACGCCTGCTTCATCCTCGCGATCATCGCCGTCGGCGTCGCCGCGATGGTCGGCGACTCGATCGAGATGCGCTACGGCATCAAGGAGTTGATCCCCCGGCTCGTCGTCGGCTTCGTGCTGTCCGCGTTCGCGGTCCCGCTGACCGGCGTGCTCATCGACATCGCCAACGCCCTGACCGTGTCGATGGCCGGCACGTCCGCGCCGACCCGCGAGGCGGTCACCTTCGTCCGGGCTCGCATCGCCTCGGCGATGACCGACGAGACCGCCACGCTCCTGATGGCCATCATCGGACTGCTCATCGTCGTGTTGATGTTCATGCTCGTCGGCACCTGGCTCGTGCGGATCGGGGTGCTGGTCGTCCTGGCCGGGGTCGCGCCGGTGGCCCTCGCGTGCTACGCCACCCCGTGGACGCAGGGTGCCGCCGAGTTGTGGTGGCGCACCCTGCTGGGTTGCCTGGCCACACCGGCGCTGCAGGCGGTCGCGTTCTCGGCGGGCATCAACCTGCTGACCGACCCGAAGTCGAATCTGCCGATCCTGCTCGGCCTGCCCGGCTCGGACACGGTGAACCTCATGCTCGTCATCGTCGTGCTGTGGGTCACGATCAAGATCCCCGGGATGGTGCGCCGGCACGCCAGCCGCGCGGGGTCGCCGAACGCCGGCGGGATTCTGCTGCGCGCGGTGCTCATCCAGGGCGTCACCCGCCACCTGCCGCTCGGCCGGGTCGCGCGTACCGCCGTGCGAGGTGGGCGATGACCCAGCAGGACACTCCCCCGCGCGCTGTCGTTCCGGCCAACGTCAACGAGCCCGACCGCATCGCGTTCGGGCTGACGTTCCGGCAGCTGGGCATCATCGGCGGTGCCGGCCTGGCCGGGTTCGGTCTCTACCGCGCCTTCGGGCATCTGCTGCCGCCGGCGGTGTGGATCGTCGCCGGGGTCATCGTGTTCGCCGCCGCGGTCGTGGTGGCGCTCGGCCGCCGTGACGGCCTGCCGCTGGATGTGTGGCTGCGGCACGGGTTCGCGCTCGCCCGTGGCCCGCGCACGCTCGCGCCGGGTGTGGCACAAGCAAGCTCGGTCGCGGTCGTGGCCGGCAAGCCGAGCGTCCCGGCGCCGCTGCGCTCTCCGGTCACCGCGGTCAGCCCGACTGGAGTCCTCACCAGTGAGGGCAGCGACAAGGTGTTGATTGCCTGCGGCACCACGAACATTCACCTGCGCACCGGCGGCGAGCAGGGTGCGTTGCTGGACGGGTTCGGCCGGTTCCTCAACTCGCTGACCGGGCCGGCGCAGATCGTCGTTGCCGCGCAGCGGCACGACCTGACCGCCTACGCGCAGGCGACCGTCGACCATGCGCCGCGCCTGCCGCATCCGGCGTTACAGGCCGCCGCCGACGACTACGCCGAGTTCCTCCTCCATCTCGACAGCGAGCGCGACCCGTTGCGCCGCCAGGTCCTCGCCGTCGTCACCGGCGCGCACGCGGCCGAGGGCGCCGTACGCGCCCTGTCCGGCCTCGGGGTCGAAGCCGCCGCTCTGGACGGGCCGGCCGTCGCCTCCGCCCTCGCGACCGCGGTCGATCCGTTCTCCCCACCTGCGCCTGGCCCCCGAGCAGTGCCGGGCACTCCGATCACCCTACGGAGCACACCATGATCTTGTTGAAGCCGAAGAAGAAGAGTGTCGCGGCCGGGGAAGGCATACCCTCCCCGGCCGCGTTGTCGGTCACCCCATCACACGTGCAGGTCGGCGACGGGTACGCCGCCACGTACGCGGTGTGCGGCTACCCGGCCGAGGTCGGCCCCGCCTGGTTGGATCCCCTGCTGTCCTACCCCGGCCGGGTCGACGTCGCCGTGCACCTGGACCCCGTTGCGCCGCAACTGGCCGCGCCGATGCTCAAGCGCCAACGCGCACGCCTCGAATCCTCCCGCCGCCTCGACGCCGACCAGGGACGGCTGGGTGACCCGATGGTGGAGGCGGCAGCCGCCGACGCCGCCGACCTCGCCGACCGCGTCGCCCGCGGCGCGGCGAAGCTGTTCGAGGTCGGCATTTACATCACCATCCACGCCCGCACCCTCGACGAACTCGCCACCGTCACCGCAGGTGTGAAGTCGGCCGCCGCCAGCGTGCTCCTCGACTTGCAGCCGGCGACGTTCCGCCACCAGCACGGCTGGATTGCCACCCTCCCGGTCGGTGTGGACCCGCTGCGGATGCGCCGCATCCTCGACACCACCGCCCTCGCGGCAGCGTTCCCCCTCGCCTCGGCCGACCTCGCCGCCCCCTCCCCCGGCACGGTCGCCCCGCCCGAGGGCGTGCTCTACGGGGCCAACACCACCAGCAACGGGGTGCTCATATGGAACCGGTGGGCGCAGGACAACCACAACAGCGTGGTCCTGGCGCGCAGCGGCGCCGGAAAGTCGTACTTCGTCAAGCTGGAAGTCCTGCGCAACCTCTACCAGGGCACGACCGTCAGCGTGATCGACCCGGAGGACGAGTACGCGCCCCTCGCGGAGCACGTCGGCGGCACCGTCGTGCAACTCGGCCAACCGGGCGTGCGCATCAACCCCCTCGACCTGCCCGCCGACAACCGGCCCGACACGCTCACCCGCCGCGGGCTGTACCTGCACACGCTGATCTCGGTCATGCTCGGGGCGACCCCGCCGCCGGCCGAACGAGCCGCCCTCGACCGGGCCATCACCACCACCTACAACCAGGCCGGGATCAACGGCGACCCGGCCACCTGGACAAAACCTGCTCCGCTGTTGCGGGACCTGGCCGAGGTCCTGGCCGCCGACGGTGACCCGGCCGCCGGGCAGCTCGCCGCGCGGCTCGCCCCGTGGACGGTCGGGAACTTCGCCAGCCTGTTCGACGGGCCGACCACCACCACCCCGAAGGGCCATCTGGTGGTGTGGTCGCTGCGGCACCTGCCCGACGAGCTGCGCACCGTGGGCACGCTGCTGGCCCTGGATTCGATCTGGTCGGGCATCGACACTCCCGCCACGAGCTCACGCCGGCGGCGGCAGCTTGTGGTGGTGGACGAAGCGTGGCTGCTGATGCGCGACGGCGAAGGCGCACGGTTCCTGTTCCGGATGGCGAAGGCCGCCCGCAAGCGATCCGCTGGGCTGTGCGTGATCACCCAGGACGCGGCCGACGTGCTGTCGACCGACCTCGGCCTCGCCGTGGTGTCCAACGCCGCTACCCAGGTGCTGATGCGGCAGAGCACGCAGTCCATCGACGCCGTCAGCGACGCGTTCAACCTGACCGCCGGGGAATCGCGGCTGCTGTTGTCGGCGCCGCGCGGCGAGGGCCTGCTCGTCGCCGGCCGGAGCCGGATTCCGTTCCGCGCCCTCGGGTCGGCCGCCGAGCACAAGATCGCCGTAACCGGCCTCGGGGAGGAGGCATGACGACCGCTGTGGTCTGGCCCGCCGAGCTTTGGCACTGGATCGTCGCCCGACCGTGGCTCGGCGTTCTCGCCGCCGCCACGATCGTCGGCGCGGTGGGCACCCATGATCAGGTGCGCGCCTGGCGGCACCGACGGCTCGCGGCCGGCGCGCGGTGGCTGACCATCGCCGCCCCACCCGAGGTCACCGCCGAGGCCGCCGCCGCGTTCTGGACCACCCTCACCGGCGTGCTGACGCCGTCGGTGTGGCAACAGCGCCTGTTCGGCATCCCGCACGTCGGGTGGGAGTACACCTGGAGCGGCCGCGCCCTGACCATCCGGGTGTGGGTACCCGGCACGGTGCCGCACGGCGCGGTCGAGGCCGCTGTCCGCGCGGCCTGGCCCGCCGCCACCCTGACCGTCGCCGACGCCGCCGCCCCGATCCCACCGCAGGTGGGTGAGCAGGTGGGTGGGGCGCACTGGCCGCAGCGCCCCGACCTGCTGCCGCTGCGCAGCGACCACGACGCCGACCCGCTGCGGGCGCTGCTCGCCGCCGGCGCGCAGGTCCGGCATCGCGAATACGCGTGCGTGCAGATCCTCGCCCGCCCGGCACCCGCCCGCCGCGTCCGCGCGGCCAGACGGGCGGCAGCGACCACCAGCAACCAGCCTCAGGGGCGGCCCGATATGGCCGCCCGCGCCGTTTCGGGCGCGGCGCGACTGGCCATCGAGCCTCTGCTGTGGCTCGTCGATGTGTTCACACCCGGCTCGTCCCGGCCCCGCAGCCAGACGAACGCCGCGGCGCGGGTGGCCGAGCGGGACCCGGTGGCCACGGCCGACGCCCGCACGATCGTGGACAAGGCCGTGCGGGTGCCGCACTTCGAGATCGCGGTCCGGTTCGCCGTAGCGGCCGCCCCGGGCAAGTCAGCGCCGGACCCGGCGCGGGCCGAGCAGGTTCGGTCACGCCTCGTCGGGCTCCGGCACGCCATCGCCTCGGCCGCCGCGGCATACACCGGCCCGAACCGGCTGCGGCGGATGAAGATGCCGCAACCTGTGGCCACCCTCGCCGGGCGGAGGCTGCGTCGCGGGTTCCTGGCCACCGTGCCGGAACTCGCGGCCATGGCGGCGCTGCCGCAGGACCTCGCCGTGCCAGGCCTCGATCGGGCTCGGGCCAAGGCCGTGCCGGCCCCGGTGCAGGTGCCCTCCGGCGGCCGGGGCGTGAAGGTGCTGGGCCGGTCGCAGATCGGCCACCACAGCGTCGGCCTGACCGTCACCGACGCCCGCCAGCACGTGCACGTGGTCGGCAAGACCGGTGTCGGCAAGAGCACCCTGCTGTTGAACATGATCCTCGGCGACATCAAGGCCGGGCGTGGGACGGTGGTCATCGACCCGCGTGGGGACCTGATCACCGACATCCTCGACCGGCTGCCCGCCTCCTACGCGAGCAAGGTCGTGATCATCGACCCGGATCAGGAGAACCCAGGCTGCTTCAACCCCCTCGACGACCAGGGCGATCCGCACTTGGCGGTGGACAACCTGGTGGGGATCTTCGCGAAGATCTTCCAAGGCCAGTGGGGACCGCGCATGGACGACACCATGCGCGTGGCGTGTCTGACGTTGATGCGGCATGCGAAACCGACGCTGAGCATGGTCCCGTCGCTGTTGCAGGACCGACAGTATCGGGCCAGGTTCACCCACGGCCTGGACGACCCGGATGGGCTCGGCGGGTTCTGGGTCTGGTACGACGGCATCAACGAGCAGTTCCGGGGGCAGGTCATCGCTCCGGTGCTGGCGCGGTTGCGCGCTTTCCTGCTGCGCGACTTCGTCAAGAGCGTGATCGGTAACGTGCACAGCTCGTTCGACATGGGCCGGGTGCTCGACGGCGGAGTGCTGCTGTGCCGACTGCCCAAGGGCATCCTCGGCGAGGAGACCAGTCGCATCCTCGGCTCAATGATCGTCGCCCGGGTGTGGCAGGCCGCCATCGCCCGGGCCGCCATCCCCGAGGACCAGCGGAAAGACGCCTGCCTTTACGTGGATGAGTGCCAGAACTTCCTGACGCTGCCCGGCAGTGTCGGGGACATGCTGGCCGAGGCGCGGGGGTTCCGGCTCGGGCTCGTGCTGGCGCACCAGGACTTGGCGCAGTTGCCCAGGGACGTCGCCGCGGCGGTGTCGGCCAACGCGCGGTCGAAGGTGTTCTTCACCGTCGATCCGGCCGACGCCAGGGAGTTGTCCCGGCACACCAAGCCCGAGTTGGACGAGCACGACCTTGCCCACCTCGACATTTACACCGCCGCTGCCCGGGTGCTGGTCGGCAACCGGGAGCTGCCGGGCTTCACGTTCGTGACCAACCCTCCGGCGCCGGTCGTGGGTGAGGCGACCGCGATCCGGCAGGAGTGCGCCGCCGCCCACCGCCGCACCGGCGGCGAGCCGCCGATGCAGCAGCTCGCCCGCACGGCGATGCGACGGCGCATGACCGAACGCGAACGCTGACCGGGTTGCCTCGTTCGGGGGCTCGGCTGGGTGCGGCATCGGGGGCTCGTTTGGGGGTGTCGGCGACACGAGACCCCACACGAGTCCCCTCCGCCCGGCCTGTCAGGTGCCTGACCTGCCCAAACCCGCCTGATGACAGCACCGAAAGCAAGATCAACTCATCCAGACTCCCTACGGGATTTCTCTCTCCACGGGGTGAACACCTATGCCGCCATCACACTCTGCTGGCCTGCTGACCATCTACCCGCACATCACCACCCGCGACCGCCGGCTGCTCCAACTGCTCGACGACCACCAGGTCCTCACCACCGACCAGATCCACCGCATGCTGTTCCACGCCCGCCGGACGTGTCAGATCCGGCTCGGTGAGCTGGCCGCCCTGGGCCTGCTGGACCGGTTCCGGTTCGCCCGCGACGGCGGCGGCAGCCAACCCTGGCACTGGACCCTCGGCCACAACGGACACCGGTTCCAAGCCGCCGCCCACAACCTGCCCGAACCCACCGTCCGAGCCAGCCGCCAGAGCGTGCAACGGCTGTCGGCCAACCCCAACCTGACACACCTGCTCACCGCCAACGAGTTCTTCGTCCGGCTCACCGCGCACGCCCGCCAGCACAACGACGCCCGACTGGACCGCTGGTGGTCTGAGGCGACGACCACCAAGCAGTTCCGGACCATCACCGCCGACGGGCACGGCCTGTGGAGCGTCGGCGACACCACCGCGGGGTTCTGGTTGGAGGCCGATACCGGCACCGAGCCCCTGGGCCGGGTGGTGGCCAAGCTCGACCGGTACGCCCCACTCCCCCACCGCGGCGGCCCCCGCTACCCGGTGCTGTTCTGGCTACCCAACGCCGAGCGCGAAGAACACCTGCATCGCCTGCTCCGCAGCGCAGCGGCGGACGTGCCAGCAGCCACCGCGACCCAGCAGACCGAGCCGGCCGAGGCGGTCTGGCTGCCCAGTGGCGGCATCCAGCGGGTCCGGCTGGTCGACCTGCCCAGCGACCACGGGCGGGCCGTGGCGGACAACCCGAACTTCATCGACGGCGTCTTCACGACCTGACAAACCCTGACCGGCACCGCACCCGATCCTGACAACGCAGCTCACGAGCATGATCACTGTTTCTGACAGGGCCGGGGCTGTCAGGTCACGAAGCTACGGTGCTGGACAGTTTCTCTCCTCTTCTGCTCGCGCCACCGCCCGTCTGCCCCCGATCTGCCCGCGTCAGCGGGACCACCCGCCCACCGTCTGGTCGGCTCGTGACTCCCCGCCCCGCACCTCACCGGCAGCTTCCCGGCCCAGACGCCGAATGGCACCACCCCTGCTCGTCCGCTTCCTCGCGAAGGGATCCCCCATGCTCGTCAACCGTTCGATGCCAGTCCGCGTCGTCACCGTCTGCTTCGCCCCCGGCGAGGACGCCGACTGGTTCGCCGCCAGCGAGAAGGTCAACGACCATCTCCACGCCGACGGCATCCCTGCCCGCCGCTACCACGTACGCCACCGTCGCCTGCTCGGCTGGCTCACCCGCTGGTTCGGGTACTTCCTGCTCGACGCGGCCCGCCGCTTCGGCGCGATCACCGTTGCCGCCGGAGGGCGCAAGAGTCGCCTCGACCTCACCGCCACCGCAGCCCGCGCCGCCACCAGGGCAAGCCTGCGCTGGAGGGCGTGGAACGTCCACATCGCCCACACCACCCGTCCGGCCCGCCCCTGGGAAGACTTCCTCGCCCAGCACCACGCCGACCCACGCAAAGTCCCCCTGACCGAGGCGCGTCGCCGCTTCGAGCAGCAACCCCGGGTGCTCGCCATGCTCGGCTACGCCGACGGCCACACCTTCGACCCATACGAGCTGTCCGTCTACCAGGCCGGCGAAGTCACCTACGTCGGTCTCTACTGGCGCATCGCCCTCATCGGCGACGCGCTGATCACCACCGACGGACGCCTCCTCATGCCCGCCACCACCTCGGTGGCCGACCGGCTCCGGTTCCTCAACGCCGCGTGCGCCTACCTGCGCAGCCTGCGCTGCAACGCACGAGTGTGCGCGGTCGCCATCGCCTGACACCCAACCCAAGGCCGGTCGCAGCCCCGCTGCGACCGGCCTTCGCCATACCCACACCCCAACCCAGCAAAGGAGACCTTGCTCGTGTTCCTGTCCGATCCCGCGCTGCGGCGCATCGCCGCCGAAACCAACGACGTACACCGAGAACATCTCTGGCGCCACGACACCGCCGCCCTCGACCCCCTCGGCGACCTCGCCCGCCTACTCCACAAAATCACCCTCGGGTTCAACGACAACACCGCCACCCTCGACAAGGCCCTCGCCCGACTGGTCGAACAGACCAAGGCCGCGCAGCGGCAGCTTGCCGCCCACGCGGACCTGCACACCCCCAGCCACGCCCAAGCCCTGACCGACGTGCTCGCCGCCAGCGAACGCCACGCCGCCCTCGCAGAAATGCTCGTCAACGCCTACCGAGGCTGGCGCAACCACCACCGCAGCGGTGACGGCGATGAGCGGTACGTGCTGCTGCAGCCCGGCGACCCCTCCTACGGCGTTGCCACGCTGCGCCGCCACGCGCCGCACGCCTGGCTGGTACTCCCCGACCCGGAGGCCGCCAACGCTTTCGACGTGCCCTACCCGTGCCGCGTCGTCGGCGAGGTCTGCCAGACCGACGACGGGTGGACGCCCGTCGCATATACCAACCCGGAGCACCGCGACACCCAGCCCGCCATCACCTACCACCTGCCGACCTGCAACGACCTCCCGGCCGCGTGCCGGTCGCTGCTGCGGTGGTGGCACCTGCGGCACTCGGCCGCCTGGGCAAACCGCACCCCCGCCCAGCTGACCCCGGCCGAAGCCGCCGACCTCTCCGCCTAAGGGCGGCCCCTGTCCGGCACGTATCCGCGAAACCGGGAGCCACCGGCAACCCGCGCCACAGCGCATCCCGCGCCTGCCGCGCTCGCGGCCGCCCACGCCCCGGGCGCACCACAGCCCCGGCACAACCGTGCCGAACTGCCCAACGAGTTCCCGAAGGGGGAATTTCATGGATAACCAGTCCCCATCCCTGTCGCCTGCCACGCAGGCGGTCCTCGACGCCCTGACCGCACTCGGTCAGGGCAACGTCCACGAGATGGCCGAAAGGTCAGGCAAGGCCCGCTCCACCACCGACAAAGCCATCAAGACCCTCGCCGACGCCGGCCTGATCGTCGCGGTCGACACCGGCGCGGACCCCGCCGGCGGCACCCCCACCAGGTGGAGGCCCGCTACCCCACCGGCCAGCACCGAGCCCCAGCCCGAAGACCAGACCGGCCCCACCGACGCCGCCCTCAACCCCGACGACGGTGACGACATCGACTCCACCAACGACGGCAGCACGGTCGAGACGGACCACGGCAGCAGGACCGACCACGACCCCGCTGCCGAAGACTCTTCCGGCGACACCTCGCCGCAGACCACGGACCCGGCCGAGAAACCCGCCGACGAGCCCGACCGCGACGGTCACGACGAGCGCACCAGCACGAACAACGCCCCCTCCGTCCAGCCCAGGCGCCCCGGTGACCGCAAGGTCATGGCCATCAAGGGCGTCCTGGCCGACCACGACGACGGCGCGACGCTCGACGTGATCGTGGCCGAGAGCGGCATCGGACACCCCACCGCCGCCCGCCTGCTGACCGCGATGGAACAGGCCGACGCCGCCCGTCGCCTGCCCGGCCTACCGCAGCGGTGGGTCGCCGGTCCCACCAAGGCCAGCGAGGTCGACCCGAACCCGCAGCCGCCCCGCTGCCCGCTGTGCTACCAGGTCATCCGCGGGCTGCCGAACATGCCGAGCGCCACAGCGACAGTGCTACCCCTCATCCGGCCTGACGGCACTCTCCACGTCGTCGGGCCGGACGGCGAGACCCACGTCGTCGCTCTGCCCACCCGCACGACGGGCATCACCAGGAGCGTGGGCCGCCGCAGCGACGCGACCATCAACGCCGATGGCAGCCAACCGTTCGGCCGCGGCGAGCTGGAGAAGCTGACCCTCGACGTCCTGGCCGCCAACCCCGGCAAAGCGATGACCCCGCAGGACATCGCCACCACCATCGGCGGGCAGCTCGGCCGCACGGTCAGCGCAGGGGCAGTGCGCAACAACTGCACCAAGGCCGCCGCCGCGGCTCGCATCGTCATGGTCTCCGACGCGCCGCTGACCTTCGCCTACCCGACGCACGCCGACGCAGGCAGCACAGAGCAAGGCGACAACGCCACCGACCAGTCCTGATCCCACCCATCCCAAATCCCATCCGGGGGCCGAGGCGCGCGCTTGGCCCCCGCAGCGCATCGAGAGGGAAGTCCCCGTGCCGCACGAACTCGAGACATTCACCGACGGGACGACCGCCTTTGCCAGCGCCCGCTTGTCGGCCTGGCACCAACTCGGCACCGTCACCCAGGACACCATGCGGGCCGAAGAGATCATGGCTGCCGCCCGCCTCGGCGACTGGGGCGTACGCACCATCCGTACGGTCGGCATCGACATCGTGGACGGGATCGAGATGCAGATCCCCGCCGACGACAAGCGGATGACCGTACGCCGCAACCCGGTCACCGGCCAGACGGAGTACCTGGGCATCGTCGGCACCGACTACACGGTGGTCCAGAACGAGCAATGCGCCGAGATGCTCGATCGCCTCGTCGATCAGGTGGGCGGCGCCCACTTCGAGACCGCCGGCAGCCTCCGCCGGGGCAAGAGCGTGTTCGTGACCATGAAACTGCCGGACGCGATGGAGATCGCCGGGGTGGACCGCATGGACCTCTACCTGATCGGCACGACCTCCCACGACGGCACCGCCGCACTGCGCGTGGACGCCAGCCCGATCCGGATTGTGTGCGCCAACACGCAACGCGCCGCCTTCGCGCACGCGGTCGGGCACTACACATTCCGGCACACCTCGAACGTCAACTCCCAGATCAGCCAGGCCCGCGAGGCGCTGGGCCTGATGTGGAAGTACATGGAGACCTTCGAGAAGGCCGCCGAGCGGATGCTGCACGCGGAGCTGACCATGCGCGAGTTCGAGAGCGTGGTGGCGCAGGTGTGGCCGGTCAAGGACAACGCGTCCGAGAAGACCAAGAACAACGCCAAGCAGCGGCTCGGCACGCTCAAGTACCTGATCCGGGAGGCCGACACCCAGAAGGCCATCGCCGGCAGCCGGTGGGCCGGATTCCAGGCCATTACCGAGTACCTGGACCACTACCAGCCCGCCAAGAACGAAACCGCCCGCGCCAACCGGGTGCTCACCGGCAACGTCGCCGACCTGAAGCTAGCCGCCTTCGACCTGCTCAAGGTCTGACCGCCTCCACGCCCGGGGCGGCGGTCACCGTGCCGCCGCCCCGGCCCGCAAAGGAAGGGACACGCCCCTTGGCACAGCGGAGCACAACCAAGTGGGGGTCAGACCGGGCGGGCAGCCGATGAGCGCCCACATCCGCTACCCCCGCGGCCGACGGCAGTCGGTGTGCGGACTACCCGCGACCGATGTCCAGCGGTGGGAGACCGAGGACCCACCGCGCAGGGACTACACCTGCGAGGACTGCTACACCCTGCTTCCCGAAGCGCAACGGCCCGACGACGCCAACCACCCACCCGGAGACGCCACCCTCATCGACACGCTGCGACGCATCGTCGCCGACCGCCAGTACGCCAAGATCGACGGCGTCCTCGTGGACGTGTGGTCGGCCGCCGTCACTGTCCTGATCTGGGATCGGCTCCGCGACGACAAGCGGCAGCGGCTGCTGACCCTGCCGTCACACGAGCTGATCCTTCGCTGCGTCGCGATCTACACCCGCCTCACCAAGAACGGGGGCGGCACATGACCGCCCCTCGGCAACCGCAGTGGTTCCACTTCGGGCCGTGGGTGTTCTCGGTCGACGCCGCTGAGGCGCTCATCGCCACCACGCCCCGCGACACCCGGTCCCTCGACGTCATGACCTGGGCTACCGCCTACGGCCTGACCCGCCTCGACGACCCGCACCAGCAGGCGGTCAACCTCATCGGCCCGACCAGCACCGGCCTCAACCGGGCCTACGCCATGACCACCGACCTGACCAAGCCCCTGATCGTCGCCCAAATCGACGTCACCGGGCACCCACCCAGCCCGCTGCTCATCGACGGCATACACCGCCTCTACCGCGCCTGGCACGAGCACGTGCCGCGGATACCCGCCTACCTGCTCACCGCCGAGAAAACTCGCCAGATCCAGAACAACCCGCTCCTGGGACCGGGCCGAACCTCCATCGCGCCGCCGGCCTGAACGGCGCCCTCACACCACCTTTCACCGCGTACGCCTCGGACGCCGCCGGCTACGGAGGCGTACCCGCCTCGGGAGTGACCTCATGGCATGCACGCCACCGTGGCAGAGGCGCTGCGACTGCCGCTGCCTCGTCCACCACCACCTGCCACGCACCACCTACAGCGAGCCCGACTGCGCCTGCACCATCACCTGCACACCCAACCCATCGCCCTGCTGGCCGACCCGTGGGGCTGCGCACTGTTCCTCAGCCGGCACGCCTTACACGACGCCAGCCGCCTCTCGAGCAACTGCTACGCCAGGCCGCCCACGTACTCCAAACGTCCATCAACTAACCCGACCGCTCAAGGTGGGCTGCCCGGGTGGGCGGCCCACGGCTCTTTTTTGTGTTTCCCACCCGGAGGCGGCAGCTATGTACCGCACCCACCGCAACGCCTATGAACGCGGGGCTGCCATTGCCCGGTTCACCGCCGCGCTCCATCTTCAACGACCCGGGCTGTCCCTTCCTGGCTACCTGCCCCCGAACCCATAACCCCACCCGCCCCACACATCAACGGCGCCCTGTTCCTCAACCACGCTCTGGGACGCCCCCGGCCTGGAATCCGGCCACAGGAACTGCGCTACGCCACCCTGGTCGACATCGGCCATCCATGCTTCGAGACCACAACCTGATCGCGGACTTCCTCCGCGACACCTACTCCAAGCTGCTGGCCCTCATCCACGGTCCGTAGCCACACCTCGCGCCACCTCTGCCGGCCGTGCACACGCGCAGGCCGGCCTTTTTCGTTTTCACCGAAAGGGAAATCACCATGACCAAGGCCATCATCGGCATCGCCACCGTCGTCATCGTCGCCTGCTTCGGCCTGCCCATGCTCCTGCTGTCGGCCGTCATGGGCGGCGGCTCCGGCGGGTGCGGCATGATCACCGCGCCCGCCGTACGCCCCACCGGGCACTTGCCCGCCGCCGGTACCTGGGACACCAAGCAGCTCGGGGTCGCCGCGACCATCATCGACGTCGGCGTCGCCAAGGGCGTACCCCGCTGGGGGTGGGTCGTCGGCGTCGCCACCGCTATGCAGGAGTCCGGCCTGCGCAACCTGCCCCACCTCGGGGACCGCAACGACCACGACTCGATCGGGGTGTTCCAGCAGCGCCCGAGTCAGGGCTGGGGCACCGTCGACGAACTGTCCGAGCCCGCCTACCAGGCGGGCAAGTTCTTCGACAAGCTCCTCACCGTCCCCGGCTGGGAGACGATGCCGCTCACTCAGGCCGCCCAGGCGGTCCAGGCCTCGGCCTTCCCCGACGCGTACGCCACATGGACCGACGACGCTCTACATCTGGTGGAGCATCTGGCGAACACCCTCGCAGGCTGCGCCACCGACGCGCTCGCCGCCCTCCCGGCCGGGTTCGCGTTACCCGCCAACACCCCGACCGCCGTGACCACCGCCATCTTCTGGGCCGTCAACCAACTCGGTACGCCGTATCACTTCGGCGGATCGTGCACCAGCCCGCACTCCGGCGACCCTGACAAGCAGTGCGACTGCTCGTCGCTTGTGCAGTCCGCCTACCTGGCGGCGGGCATCGCCATTCCGCGCGTGACCACCGACCAGGTCAACGCCGGCGCGCCCGTGGCCGACCCAGCGCTCCTGCTTCCCGGCGACCTCATCCTCATTCCCGGCAGCAACGGCAGCATGTCCAACCCGCGCCACGTCGGCATGTACCTCGGCGAAGGGCTCATCATCCACGCCCCGAAAACCGGCGACGCCGTCAAGATCACACACCTGAGCAACTGGCTCAACCAGATCGCAGCGATTCGCCGCATCGCGAAATAGCCAATGTCGCATCAAATGCGACATTCGCCCGCCGCGGGAAGCGTGCCAGTGCCACACGAGGCCCGCATCCCGATAAGGAGCGCCCCGGACGGCGCTGCAACGCCGCTCCCGGGGTCTTGACGGACGCTGGAGGTCCGCCCAATGCACCCTACCCACCGCTGTGTAGTCGCCACCGATCACTCGACCGACACCGAAGTTATCAACAGCGCGCCGCCCAGCTGGCCGCCCACAGCGTCGCGGTCGCTATTCCCGACTTCGCCCCGGCCCTGGACGCTGACGACCTCGTCGCCCGGGTCGCCGACGACCTGGCCACCGTCAACGCCGCCGCTGTCGAGGCCTATCGCCCCGGCGCTGACAACACCCTCGAGGTCGCCCACACCAAACCTCACGGCGTTCCCGCGCTACGCCTGGTCGAAATCCTGGACCTGGCGGTGACCCGATGAGTATCGAGGCCCTGTCCTGGGCCCTCAGCGACGCCCCGGACGTCCCACCGTCCTGTCTCGCCGTCCTGATCAGCCTCGCCAACCACGCGCACGCGAACGGGCGCGCCGCCTTCCCGTCGCAGGAGCGCCTGGCGTTCTACGCGCGGAAGTCGGTCCGGGCGGTCCGGAATGACCTCGCCGAACTGGCCCGCCTCGGCCTGATCCGCCGAGGCGACCAGCGTCACGCGACCCTTCTTCCCGCCGACCGTCGTCCGGTCGTCTGGGATCTCGCGATGGAGCGCCGACGCCCGCTCCCGGCGCCCCTGGACCCGCTGGCCGAGCCGCAGTCGGGCCGCCCAACCGAGGCCCCGGAGCCTGTGGAAAACCGGGCGGAAGCTGCCTTCCCCCCGGTCCGGGACCGGGCGGAAGTGCAGTACGGAACGGCCGGAAGTGTGCTTCCGAACGGCCGGAAGCGTGCTTCCGCCGAACCGTCCTTAACCGTCAAGAACCAAGAGGGCTCGCGCTCGCTTCGCGGCGCAGCCCTCACCCCTCACCCCGCCGCCGCCCAGTGCCCGCGCCACCGGGGTTCCCCGGCCGGCAACTGTGGCCCGTGCCGATCCGAGGCCCTGGCACGTGACCGATGAACGCGACCGCCGGCTACGCCATCGCCGCCGTCCTCCCCTGCGACCCCGCCGCCGTGCCCGCCCCCATCGCCGTCGCTCGCCACCAGGTCAACAGGCACACCGAGGAGGTCCGCCCGACCATCCGCGCCGCTGGCCACGGCGACGCCAGGCCCGCCACCGTCCGCGCGACCGCGAAGGAGACCGCCCGATGACCACTCTCCGAATCGCCGGCCGTAACTGGGCGTACGCCGGTGCCGTCCTCGGCGGGGCCGTGTCCATTGCGGCGAACGTCGCTCACTCCTACGTCCGGCCCGAGGACGCCCCCGCCGACTGGTCGCCAGAGACCGGGGCCGTGGCCGGATCTGTCTTCTGGCCGGTGGCCCTGTTCGTGGCCGTTGAGATCCTGGCCCGGACCGCATGGCCGTCCGGCCGCCGGTGGGCCGCGCTGCGGTTCGGTGGCCTCCTCCCGGTGGCCGCCGTGGCCGCCCTGGTCTCCTACCGGCACCTGTCCGGCCTTCTCGGCCACTACGGCGAGGACGCGGTCACGGTCACGGTCGGGCCGCTGGCCGTGGACGGCCTGATGCTCATGGCGACCGGGGCCCTCCTGGCGACCGGCCGCCCGACGGCCACGGCCGCCGCCTCAGCCACGATCACGGACGTCCGGCCGGAGGGCCACGCGCCGGAGGAAGCCCGGCCGCAGGCTACGGCCACGGTGGACACCACCACCCGTGCGGGCGACGGGCGGACCGCCTCGGCCACGGCCACGGCCGCCCGTCGTCACCGCGTCCGGCCGGCCTCGCTCCGGCCTCGCCAGTCGGACACGGCCGACGACATAATCGCGAAGGTGGCCGCGATCGTGGCGGACCGGCCGGACGTGACCGCCGAGGACGTGGCCGCCGAGATTGGTCGCGCTCCGAGAACGGCCCGGCGCTACTTGGCCGCCGCCCGGGCCAACCTCGCGGGCGCGTGACCGAGCTATGCCTCGTCACGCGACTTGAACGGGTAATCGGGCTGCATCGTTTGGTGACCGCTGCCGATTGCGCTGCACCCAGTACTTCGCCACGCTTGCCCGGTGGCCAATCTTGATTTCTTCCTCGATGTCGTGGTCAGCGGTGCCGTGTTGAGTGTGGGCCTGACGGACTCACCGGGCCATGTAGCCCGCACGCTGGGTGGCGACTTCGTAGAGGATCGGAACCGCACCGTGATGCGGCGTGACTACGGCCTGGTGGAGTTCTTTTGGGCGCGGCGGCCCGGATCCGACTCCTGGCAGGCGACCGGCTTCACCGTGCAGGCGCATCGCCTGGCAAGGATCACGGTCATTGAGGCACTCGTGCAGCGGTACGGGCCGTTCGGCCGGCAGCTGCGGTTCACGCAGCTGCGTGCCGAATTGGACCGCCTTGGCTACCACCTGCAGGAGATCACCGACCAGGCCGATGCGGACTACCGGCGGTACTGGCTTGCCGAGTCGCGGATATCCCTCCTCGTCGCCACGGCCGGGTACCAGGCGATGGTCGCTGCCGGTGACGTCTGGTCGATCAGCGCACCCCATCCGCCCGAGCTTGTGGCCGCGAGAAGACTCGGCGGGCAGCGGCAGGCCGTGAAGGACGGGCTGGTCCACCTGCTCCAACTCGATGAGCATCAGCGCCGGCAGTGGCTAAACCGGCGCCAGCCGGCGCCGCGCGAAGGAGCCAATTGGTGGCTGTATCTGCTGCTGGTCATCGATCAGCAGCTGCGGGACCGGTCGGACCCGCGGGCGGACTGGGCGGAGCTCAAGCTGTGGCTGCTGCGGCAGGGGCGGGCCCGGGCTGTGTTCAGCGAAGCCGAGAGCGCCGAGAAACTGGCGTACTTCGCTGCGGACATGCGCCGCGCGGGGATTGAGTTGCCGGTGCTGCCGTCGCCTGACGACATCGTCCGGGGCTGCCTGGAAGCTATCCCCGTCAGTCTGAAGGAGGTGGCGACGCTCGCCGACCGGCGAGACCTGGACGGTCTTGACCGCACGCAAATGCGTCACTCCCGGCAGGCGAAGAATCTGGTCAGCGCAGCCCAGTGGCACCTGGGCGAAGTCCTCGATACGCACCTCGCCGACCAGCTGCGCGAGTGGATCGATATTAAGCCGGACCTTGTGTAGCAGTCGGCCTCCTATCAAGAAGCAGACGCGCATGCCAACGCACGCTCATCGGCACCGCAACCCACTATGACCGGCACGGCCACGACGACAGCGGCAGATGCGGATCCTGATCATGCCGAACGTGGTCTATCGCCTTCACGCCATGCATGGTGACTACGGGACCGTTTTTGACTGAGATTCTCCGCTGACAGATCCGGGGATCTGCCTACCTGCGCGAGCCGCTCGCGAGAGTATCGACTGCATGGAAGGCCGCGAGCTACGACCGTCAGCGGCATCGAGATCACAGACGTTGCGCTCTTCGTCCCCGTGCCTCATCACACGATCAGGTGTAGAGCGGGTCGCTGAGCAGGCCGGTGACGGTCCGGCGCGATCGCCCGCCGGCGTCTACGGCGAGGGTCGGTGGGGGTCGCCGAACTCAGCACGTGCCTTCGTCACTGGAAATTTTGTGCACCAACTGGCAAAGGAAGGCGTAACACGAAATATGTATCGACGTCAGTTGGTTAACGAGTTGGCGACGGAGATTTAACGTGGGTACATGGAAAGACTCGGTGAGACTTGCAACTACCGACGATATCCCGGACTTGACGACGGTCACCAGCGTTGACGGTGTCCCCGTTGGCCCGGGCGATCGGATCCTTGTCAAGGATCAAAAGAACCCGGTTGAGAATGGGATTTACGTCGCGACCGCCAGCCCGGCATCAGGTCAATTCAGGCTCAAGCGTTCCGGGGATATGCGCGAGGGGCTCTCAACTCCAGACACGAGCGAGGCGACTGTCCGCGTCGCTATAGGTGGTCAACATGCGGGAACCCAATGGTGTCTGCGAACGCCGGCAGCCGGCACAATCACGGTGGGAACGACGAGCCTGCATTGGATTCAGGAGTCCCGCAACTACAGCGTTGAGTCAATAGCCGTCTTGAAGACGCTTGTCACTGCACCGGCCGGCAGTACGGCTTCGGTCGCCGGATATGCCACCCCTGGAGATAATGGAGGTGGCGACTTCACCTTTATTGGTGTGGAGAAAAAGGATACGATTGAACGAGCAGCACTCAGATCCGTTGTCATCATCGGCGCAGTTTCCTCTTCTTCTGGCATGACCTTCACCGCTCCGGGTCACGATTTCCACGCAGGGCAAAGTGTTTATCTCAGCGACGTTGGCAACGCGACGGGGGCTCGGATCGTCGCGCGCGTCGACCCCGCCGAGCCTGACAAATTCCTAGTGCAAGGGATCACCGACGCTAGTCTGGGCACCGGCACGCCACGCGCGAGTTGCGTCTATTTGCGAACTGCGGATGACCATGGGCGGCCGCAAGGCGCGCAACGCCTCGCTGTAGCCGGCGTCGTCGCGTCGAAGGATGTGGCATTGCCGGACCCGTCCCCGCCCGATCTCAGTCACAATCGGATCTGGGATGTCAGCGCCGTTTTCGACAGCAAGACGCTGACACTGCCGGTGCCCCTGCCCGCGCCGGTGCCGACCGGGTGGAAATACACGTGCGGCCCAAAGGCAGTGGTTGGCGACGATGCGCTGCTCGTGACCGCGACCGACACCGACGGCGGCAGCGGCGGCCTGTGGAAGAGAACGATCTCGACGCCCTTTCACGTCGCCTGGTGGGGCGCCCTCGGTGACCCTGACAAGCAAACCGGTGACCGCCCAAAAATCAACGCGGCAGCGATCAATGCTGCGGTCAACGCCGCCAAGCGCTTTCGCGACTACACGCTGAGGCGACGACAGGCGACCACGACGGTCCAGTTGGGCCCTGGTGTCTATCGCTGCGCATCGAAAATCCTGATCGATGGGGGTGTCTCGCTCGAAGGCGCCGCCCCCGGATACTCATATGGTGCCAGCATGCTTGTCTTCGGCGTCGACCTCGGCGACGGCGACGCTCTCATCGACATAGTCGGAACATCCATCGACGGCTCGGGAACGACCGGCGATGGCGCCCGGATCTGCAATCTTCAGATTGTGCAAGATCCCGACAATTTTCCCTCGGAGAATAAGCTTTTCCGCACGGTGGGAATCCGCGTACGTGCATCAGCGGTCACCATCGAAGACACTTATGTCCACAGCATACGTGGCCACGGCATAGTCTTCGACAGCTCGCCGGGCTTTCTCGCCAACCTCTGGTGCATCAAGGGCCACGTGACGGTCCAGAACTGCACCGGCACCGGCGTGCTGACATCCGGTGAAAACGCGAACGCGGGAGCTCAGACGGGCGTGCTCAGCGTGGATTCGTGCGACGAGTGGGGTCTGCATGACCATTCTTGGTTCGGAAACAGTTGGGCGGCAATCCACTCAAACAACAATGGATTCATGGTTAAAGTTCTACCAGGCGAGACGACGCCAACTTGGACGTTGCACGGAGCCAAGGTGCCGGAAAACTGGAACTGGAGCCCGAATCAGCCGATCTCCCCCGGCCAACCCATGCTGCCAACCTTCCCCGCAGACCCGGCCCAGGATGATAAAAGGACAGGATTCATATATCGCGCCACAGACGTGAGGGGAGCAGGCAAAACCGGCAGGGACAAGGAACCCACCTGGCCAACGAGCCTGTATCCTCCCCACAACACCGTCGATGACGGCGACATCACCTGGACGTGTTGGGCGTATGAGGGCGGAGCCTTGTACCACGAAGTAGCTGCCACCGGTTCCAACTCTTCAACTTTCGACTACATCTACGTCGAGGATGGCCAGCAGCCGTGCCGGTTCGACGGCGGTGCATTTGGTGCGGCTACCGTTAACAACGTCAAGGCTATGCACCTCCGATCCAAAGTCAGCACTGCATCTGTAGCCGGTTTCAATGTGCCCTTCACGGTTTGGTCCCAGCGGCTGGAGTCGTGGGACAAGGGTTACCTGACTGAATCTGGTCTCCAGAACCCGGTCATCGTGGGCGTGGGGGAACATCATGGTCAGGATCTCGGGTTCAAACATAAGGACGACATCCAGGCTTACTGGGCTGTTGCAACGTTTAAGCGAGCCGATGGGTGGAACGACTTCATAAAGGGCTTTACCGCCGGGCGTGCTCCTGATGTACCCGGACATTGGTGCCAGGATGTCGGCGTCTTGAGGGACCGATGGGATGGCGCCTACGGCCGAAAGACCGTAGGCAATCTGAAGGCCCTCCCAGATCCGACGCTACGGTGGAAGGTGGAGTGGTACTTCGAAGGCGGAAACCGCAAAGGGGTCCTTCCCTTCCATTCCTATACACAGGTAGGCGGCCGTTCGCTTCCGCAGCCTGCTGCGATGTGCTTTCCGTCTATCTGGCTTGGGAACAAGACCGGGGTGGAGCGCCGGCTTGGCGCCGTTCCGGCCCGTGCCGACGGCTCCGGCCTTCCCGATCTCACCGACCTCGACCAGTCTGGCGGCAACGCCTTCGAGCAAGGCGACATTCTTTTCAACGCCCCGAAAGAGGGCAGGCCGAATTGGCCCGCAGCTTGGCGCGCGAAGAGCCGGACAGCAATCCCGACGCAACACGACGCCGCAGATCATTGGCAACTGCGTGTGACCTACTACGCCGGCTATGTCCTGCGCGACGACAACGGCGGACTGTGGCGCGCGCTTAAATCGGGCTACTCGGGCACTAATCGGCCAAATTTCGAGGAATACTGCACGGTCGGAAAAACGCTAAACGAAGACGAGGATGGCGAAATTGCTTGGGAGCTGTGGTGCTTTGAAGACCCCACAGTCTGGGAACCCCTAATCAGCGAGCCCTCCGTCTGGCTGGATGTCGACGTATCGGATGGGGGCACGAAACGGCTCACTAGCGAGCAGGCGGCGCATCGCCAAATCCGCTTCACAGGTGCTCCAAACAGTGACGTCGATGTCATTGTGGAGCCCGGCCACGGTGAACTCTGGTCCAAGACTTTCGTGAATGCAACGACCGGGGGTCGTGGCCTGAGGGTCCGTGCAACAGACGACGGATCCGGAGTTTGGCTTCATCAAGGCAATGCCGCGAACCTTCTTACCACTGGAACAGACGTCGAGTCGCTATCATCGACCAGCAGGCGAGCGGAGCAGACAGTAGCCATTGACACGTCGATCGGATCGGCCACGACCAACGACGACGTCCCAGCGACAGTCGTCCTCTGCGAGCTTGCCGACCCAGACGTCAAGCGAATCGACCTGATAATCACTGTCACCGACGACACGCGAACAACTCGCGGAACCTGGTCGATCACCACACTCGCAGCCCGCATCGATGGCACGACAAGTCTCGACGGTGGCGGGCAGGACGCAAACGCGATCAAAAATCACCCCGGCCTGGACGCTCACGTTTCAATCTCGGGACCAAGCGTCCACCTCGAGTGCAAGGGCTTGATCAATACACCCCTCACCTGGGGGTGGGAACTGCGTGCTCAACAGCAAAGCGTTTGATTTTCCACTGAAATGCTGCCCTCAGCACTGCGGCGGCGTCCCCGGTCTCGTCTGGGACCGCGGCTACGACGCCGGGAAGAAAATCAACGGCCGCAAACGGCACATCGCCGTGAACACCAGCGGCCTGCTCCTCGCGATCCTCATCACCGCCGCCAACACCCAGGACCGCGACGCCGCCCGCCCCCTCCTACAGGCGTTACACGCCTGCTTTCCCCGCATCCGCCTGGTCTGGGCCGACAGCGGCTACGCCGGCAAGCTCGTCGACTGGGCCGCCACCCACCTCGCCCTGACCATACGGATCGTCGCCAAACTCGCCGGGCAGACCACCTTCGTGGTCCTACACCGCAGATGGGCGGTCGAACGCACCTTCTCGTGGATCAACCGATGCCGACGCACCGTCCGCGACTACGAACGACTATCCGAGCACCACGCCGCATTGGTCCAGTGGGCCATGATCATCGTCATGGCCCGACGCCTCGCCCGCCACCAACACACCTGAAACCCTTATTTACCAGGCTCTAAGCTTGTTCTTTAACCTCGGACGTCTCGGTCGGCAGATGGTCCTGTGTGGACTCGGCGTGTCGTGGAGACGTAAAGCGGCCACCGCCTGATGATCCTTCGCGTTCCCTGCAAGGACACGAAGAACAGAATAGGCGGTGGCCGTGGCCACGATTCTGGACTACCTGGGTAGCGTCGTGTTGCCTGACACGCCCACGCCGAACGCGTCAGGGGTCGGGTCGGCTGAGGGCTCAGCAGCGAGGTTGGCTGGGTTTCGTCGGGACTTCTACCAGTGTCTGCCGCGGCGGGCGGACGCGTTGTTCGAGCTCACCGACGCGCTGCTGTGCTCGGGCGGGCCGGTGACCAGCCTGGTCGACCTGTCGTTGGCCGCCGAGCACCGCCGTGGTCACGGCGCTCTGTACGGCGCCTTGAGCGCTGGCGGAATCGATGTCGCCCGGCTGCGGGTGACCCTCGCAGGACTGGCGTTGCCTCGCGCCGCCGACGGGCGGATCATGCTCGCCGTTGACGTCAGCAACTGGCTGCGCCCGGACGCGTCCACCAGCCCAGGCCGGTTGTTCTGCCACACCTACGGGCGCGCGAAGGGCCAAGCACAGATGATCCCCGGCTGGCCATACTCGTTCATCGCCGCCTTGGAGCCAGGCCGCACGTCGTGGACGCAGGTGCTCGACGCGGTGCGGCTGGGCCCGACCGACGACGCCACCGCGGTCACCGCCGACCAGCTCCGGCAGCTGATCGACCGGCTGATCCGCGTCGGGCACTGGCGGCCCGGCGAACCCGACATCCTGATCGTCTGCGACACCGGCTACGACACCGCCCGACTGGCCTGGGTGCTGTCCGACCTGCCCGTGCTCCTGGTCGGCCGAATCCGCTCGGACCGGGTCCTGCGGTTTCCCAAGCCCACCAGGCAGCCAGGCGCCATCGGCCGTCCCCGCAAACACGGCCCCGAGTTCGCCTGCAACGACCCGGCCACCTGGCCTACGCCGCAGCACACCACGCTCACCCCGACCAGCCGCTACGGCACCGCACAAGCCGACAGTTGGGACCAACTGCACCCCAGGCTGACCCGCCGCACCTGCTGGATCGACCACACCGGTGACCTGCCGATCATCGCCGGCACCCTGATCCGGCTACAGAGACGCGCCGCTCGTAACCGTCCATCTGTTCAGGCCGAGGCTCGTTGGTGGCAAGGAAAAGGATGCTTCCGTCGCCAACGACCACGGGCGACTTGGCTGACTTTCCCGACCGGCAGGACCATTTTCCCAGTCCGTGGAGTAGCTGTCGGCGGCATCCCCAAATGGTTGAATTTCCCAACAACCGTCCTTGCCTGTGCCGATATAGCCGCTCCGACCGTCGTCGGTCAAAGCAACAGCAGCCGCCTGTCTCGGCACGTCCAGGAGGGCGGCGGACGCTCCAGTGGTTTCCGAGTACGAGATCAACCTTCCGAAGCCGTCGCACACCACCCCCAGGCCCCAGCGTGCCTGGCTTGACAACGAACAAGAAATCAAGCGGACCACAAAGGTCGGGAATGTCCGCATTTGATACCAGCTTGCGTTCGTGCCCCGCATGACGGGGCCACAACTCGCTACCCTCGGAGCCAACCTCGCGGAGAAAGTACATCTTGTCCTGCGAAACCCACGCCACATCGCTGACCCGCGGCCGCTCTAACGATAACGGGTGCAACCGCCCACAGTTACGAGAGTCGCGCACACCGCCAGCGTCGAAAAAATCTTCTTCATCAGCTCACTCGGTAGGTTGAACCATCCGCAGGTTGCCGTCACGCGTCCTGCCTCGCTCCACGATTTGCG
>NZ_JBUEGB010000068.1:0-36049 GCF_054963695.1 Micromonospora sp. RTBAU3-60
CCCCCGCGCGAGCGCGTCGAGGCCGGTGTTGAACGCCTCCTTGGAGCACTCCGGCCACCACGGCGCCACATCCGACTTCGCCTGGTTCCACGCCTTGCGCAACGCGGCGAGATTCCACCCGACGGCCGGGGTCAGCAGTTCCTCAGGTACACCGTAGGTGCGTTCGGCGGCGCGCTGGTCCATGACCGCCTTCACCCGGGCCAGGCCCCAGTTGTACGCCACTCTGGCCGCGCCGGCGTGGGTGAGCACGGCACGTTCCTGAGACGGCGTCAGGTCCAGAGCGAACCGGTAGGCCTGTATCACCTTCACGACGGCGGGTCCTGTGTGGTGGCGGCCTCGACCGCCCGGCGCACCCGATCCGCCGCAGCCCGACGGCCGTAGAGACGCGCGCACAACAAGGTCAAGATCTCCGTGACGTCCCGGACCAGATCGTCATCAACCTCGGCCGGGTCGACCACCAACAGCTTGCGGCCCTGCGCGGCCAGCGCCGCCTCGACGTACTCGGCGCCGAAGCGGGCGAACCTGTCGCGGTGTTCCACCACGATGGTCGTAACCGCCGGGTCGCGCAGCAGCGCGAGGAACTTCTTACGCTGCCCGTTCAGCGCGGACCCGACCTCGGTCACCACCTGCGACACCGGCAGGTCCTGCCCGGTCGCCCACGTGACGACCCGAGCGACCTGCCGGTCAAGGTCAGCACGCTGCTCGGCCGACGAGACCCGGGCGTACACCACCACCCGCTCGGCGCCAGCCGAGACAGCAGGCAGCGGCTCACCCACCATGATGAGCCGGCCCAACCGGTAAGTAGGAACCGGCAACGTCCCAGCCGCGTACTGCCGCCGCGCGGTGACATACGCGATGCCCTGAGACGCCGCCCACTCCTTCAAATTCACCCGATCACCATAGCACGCATAAGAACACTAGAGAACACCCAAGTCCGAGCAGTTGTTAACCCCCGCCGCGGGTGGGCAGTCGAGGGGGTCGCTCCAGGCGTGACACCGCGCTGGCCCACCTCAACCGGGCCGGCGACCAGGGCTGGCCTCCTCACCGACCGTCACATTCTGCAGTGGGGCCCCCAACCCCACGCGCCCCCTTTGCTCTGCAGCCACATGCGCAGCGGCCACGGTGGGTGAACGCTGCGTATGTGGCTGCAGAGCAAAGGGAGGGCGGCGGACCGTTCCGTCTGACCGGGGCGAAAGAGAAACAGCTGGTCAACCGACTCGGATCGGGGAGCCGGCAACCGAGCAAAATCGCACACTCGGTCACTCTGCGTGTCCAAGACCTGAACCGGAGGCCCGCCACGTTCTGTCACGATCCTGGGTAGACCGGGAGGCACCGCGAGGTCGCCAGGACATCGCCAGCCCGAGCAGGCCGGTGCGCCAGGTGCGTGGCCGGGTCAGTCGCGGTCGGGTTCGCGGACCAGGACGTGCACCGCGCGGGCCGCGGTGATCGCGTTGACCAGCACCGCGTGCCGGGGCTCGGGCACGTCGAGCAGCCGGTCGGCGCGCCGGGTGGCGAGCGGGGCCAGCCGGCGGTCGGCCAGCACGGTGTCCACCGCCCGGCGGTCACCGCCGCAGACCAGCGCGGCCAGGGTCGCCGCCTCCGGCAGCAGTAGCCGTACGGCCAGCTCCACCGCGTCGCCCAGGGCCGCCTTCGCCTGGTTTTCCCGTCGCCGGGCGAACCGCTGCTGCGACCAGCCACCCGCGGCGGTGCGGCCCTGCACGTATCGGGTGTCCACCTTGGAGACGATCAGCTCCGTCCCGTCGGCGACGCCGACCGCCACCGCGCCCTTGCGGGCCAGCAGCAGGCCGAGCCGCCGCGGTGCGCCGGCGGCGGCCACGAACCCGGGTACGTCGGCGCTCGGCGGGGCGCCGGGCGGGCGGTGCAATTCGGCGGTCGCGCCGTCCGGGGCGGCGAGCAGCAGCCCGTACCCCTGGACGGTGGTGGTGGGCGGGCCGTGCCGGTCGGCGAAGCGCTGGACCCAGCGGGCGACGCGGGTCGGGTCCAGCTCGACCCACCGGCCGCCGCCGGCCGCGGGTCGACTGCTCATGCGACGACGGTACGACACGGCGGGAAATGGGAACGCGGGAGGACACCGGCTCGGCGTCCTCCCGCGTTCTCCGTCGGTCAGTGGACGGTGAGGTTCCCGCCCGTCAGGCTGACCTCGGCGGTCCCGTTCCCCGTCCAGTCGGACGAGAAGAGCAGGGCGCCGCCGTGCCACAGGGTGACCGCGACGGTGTCATCCCGGCCGGGGGCGCCCCGGTCGGTCACCGTCACCGCCAGCGTGAGGCCGCTGGCCACTAGCTTGCCGTTGCTGTCGTACAGGCTGGCCTGGTAGCGCACCTGGGCGACCGTGCCGGCCGAGGTGACCCCGAGCCCGTCGACGGTGCCGGCCTTGATCGTGTAGGCCTTCCCGCCGGAGCGGAACTCGATCTGGGCGTTGCCGGAGGCGGCCTTCGTGGTCGTGGCGGGCTTCGCGGTCAGGTCCACCGCGACCTTCGAGTTCGCGTCGGCCGGGTACGCCCCCGCGGAGCGGGCGACGGTGAGCTCGCCGTCGCCGGTGAGGAACCCGCCGTCGGAGACGGCGACCGTCACCTGTGCGGTGGTGCTGCCCGTGTAGTGGCCGCCGACCGTCGCGGTGACGGTGTGCGTGCCCGCCGCCAGGCTGGCCTCGCACGCCGCGGACGCGCTGGTGGTCTCCGCGCCGAGCAGGTCCAGCACGCCGGTGCAGAGCGGCACGCCGCCCTCGGTGAAGGTGACCGTCGCGGTGCGGATGTCACCCGCGGTGGTGTCCGTCGCCGCAGGCAGCACCGAGCTGTCCTGCACGACGGCCCGCAGCAGGGCCGTGCCGGGGGCACCGCTGGTCGCGGTGGTCACCAGCGTGTCGCCGGCCCAGGTCGCCGCCGCGTCCTCGGCGGTGACCGCGATGGTGAACGAGGTGCTGCCGGCCAGGCCGGTCCCGTCGGACACCGTCACGGTGACCGGGTAGTCACCCGGGGCCGCCGTGGTGGTGCCGGTGACCGTCCAACTCCGGGTGCCGGGGCGGGCGTCCGCCGCGGAGGTGTCCGACACGGCCAGGGACAGGCCGGTGGGCAGCCCCGCGGCGGACGCGGTCAGCGCCGCGCCGGCGGTGTCACCGTCGGTCGCCGACACGGTGGCCGTCGGGGAGAGCGCGTCGCTGTACTGGACGCGGTCCCCGCTGGCCGGGGCGTCGTGGGAGACCACGGGGGCGGACCGGATGGTGAAGTCGGCGTCGTTGACATCGAAGAAGACGTTGCCGACCGCCTCGATCTTGATCCGGGCCTGCTTGGTCGCCACGTTCGGCAGCGTCACCGTGGCGGTGCCGGTGTTCGCCGTGTTCTCGGCCAGCACGTACGGGAAGGTCAGCCCGCCGTCGGCGGAGAGCGAGATCTTCACCTGGCCGGCGTTCACCGGCGCCGCGTCGGTGCCGGCCACGTCCCAGGTCACCGTCTGGGTCGAGCCACCGTCCAGGACGGCGGCGGTGTCCTGCGAGGTGACCAGGAACGGACCCGCGTTCGGCGCCAGCACCACCGCGACGTCGGCGCTGCCGACGCCGCCGCCGCCCAGTCGCCCGTCCCGGGCGGTGAGCTTGAAGTGCATGGTCCGGTCGTTGGTGAAGCCGACCCAGTCCCGGGTGGGCAGGAACTCGGAGTAGCAGTCGACGAGGTCGGCCGGCACGTTCGAGGCGCCCCCGGTGGGCGGCGGCGCCGGAGCGGCCGGGCAGGCGCCCGTCCTGGCGTTGGTGTTGCCCGCCAGGATCTGCTTCATGTCCGGGAACACCCGGGTCGAGTTGGTGGTCACCGCGTTCTGGCCCGGCGAGTGGTACTTGAGGGTGTCGCTCGGCGACACGTACGCCGCCTCGCCGAACACCCGGAACAGCGGTCCGTTGGTCTTGGTGTTGTTCACCAGCGCGGTGCCGGCGCTGCCGCCCCGGTCGTTCTGCTCCCACAGGTACGTCACCGTGTCGCCGTCGGCGTCGGTGGCGCTGCCGGTCAGCGCGAACGGGGTACGCACCGGGATGGTGACGGTGCCCGGCACGGTCACCACCGGCGCGTGGTTGGCGGTCTCCTCGACCAGGAAACCGCCGTTGTCGATGGCACCGCCCTTGGCCGTCTCACCGACGAAACCGGAGGCGTTGGTGAGCTCGAGCGACGCCACGTTGGTGGTGGCCAGCGTGCCGCCGAAGGTCACCTGGAACCCGGTGTCGTTCAGGGTGCCGCTGCCGCCGAAGGCGGCCACGGTGACGGTCGCGCCGGCCGGCCAGCCGGCGATCCCCTCGATGGTGGCCTTGATGCCGGTGGTGGTGTAGTTGGTCCCGCGCACGATCGGCGCCGAGTCGGTGCCGTTGTAGCGGATCGTGAACGAGTCGCCGTCGGTGTCGAAGCCGTACAGCGAGACGGTCTGCACCTCGTTGATCGCCGCGCGGCTCGACGTGACGTAGGTGGTGATCTCGGTGTAGCTGCGGTGCGACCAGTACGGGTCGCTGTGCGGCTGGAGGTTGTCCTGCTGGCAGATGCCGGCGTACGCCATGATGGACGACCCGCTACCCGGCTCGTACGAGTTGGCCGCGCTCCGGTTGCCGCCCGAGCAGTTGTACTGCGTGCCGTTGAAGGTGTGGTTGCCGGCGAACTGGTGGCCCATCTCGTGTGCCACGTAGTCCACCGCGTAGAAGTCGCCGATCGGCGTCGGCAGGCCGGTGCAGCCCTGGGCCTTGCTGTTGCCGCCGATCACGCCGAGGCTGGCCACGCCGCCGCCGTTGACGCCCAGGCCGATGTGGCCGACGTCGTAGTTGCTGGCACCGACGAGCTGGCCGAGCACGATCCGGTTACGGCTGAGCGTGCCGCCGCCGCACGAGCTGAGCTGCGCCGTGGTGAAGCAGGCCGCCGCGCCGCACGGGCCGTTCGGCTCGGTGGCCAGGGCGGGCGTGTTCAGGTTGGTCTTCGCGGTGTCGTTGATCAGGACGAGCCGGATCGCGGTCTCGTCCTCGTAGATCTGGGTGACCCGGTTCATCAGGGTTACCTTGGCGGCGGTGACGTTCTCCGCGCCGAAGAAGTTGGCGTAGGAGGGGTCGGTCACCAGCGCCACCCGGTAGGTGCGCAGCTTCACCAGCGGTCCGGCGGGGACCTCCGCCTGGGCCGCGGCCACCTCGTCCGCGAGCGCGTGCGCCGCCGACTCCACGTCCTCCCGCTCGACGAACTCGCCGTGCGGGTTCTCCAGGTCGCGGGCGAAGTAGCTCGCGTACAGGCTCTGGTCGAGGTGGTAGTAGGGGTCGATGTACCAGTTGCCGCTGGCCGAGCGAACCGAGGCGTGGAAGCCGAGCGGGGTGAGGTCCGCCCGGATGGTCGCGCTCGGGTCGTCCAGGCCCTTGCCGGCGTACGTGGTGATCTCGGGGTGCGCCGCGGCCAGGCCGGCCTCCATCACCGGCGAGTCCACCAGCTCGAAGCGCTGGAACGTCCCGTCGGGAGCGGGCAGCGACACCACCTGCCGTGCGGCGCGCGCCAGCCCGCGGCGCTGCTCCGCCGGAGCCTTGTCGAGCAGGCTCTGCATGCTGCTGCGGTCCAACGTGTACGCCGCCAGCCGCTCGGCGTTGACGGTGGCCTTCCGGCCCGCCTTGGTGGGCGTCGGCTGGCCGTCGACCTTGTGCCACGGACCGTTGCCGGACGGCGCGGCGGAGGCCGGCGCGGGTGCCGCGAGGACGGGAAGCGCCGCCGCGGCCAGCGCGGCGACCAGGAGGGCAGCGATCCGCCCGCGCCGCGACCGAGCGTTCGGTTCCGGATCGCGCGGCGGACGTACCAGAGTGATCCTCAAGTCGTCTCCCTGCTCAGTGGAGGGTGGAACCGGCCCGCGCACCGGGGGGTGACCGGGCGTACGCGGGTGATCCACAGATTGGTCAGAAACCCTAGGCGTACGACGGACTCCGAGCATCACCCGGAAAGCGGAGGTGGCTCTGCCAGGACGGCGTCCGGCGTCCGCCGGCCGGCAGGCATCGGCACAGGTCACCGTCGGCGCGGGCGGGTGCGACCGGCCCGACGACCGAACATCGGCCGTCGGAGATGGGAACGAGAATCGGGCGTTCGGCGGCCCGACCTGCCGATTCGACCGATGTCGTTGTCACAGATCCGCAGCGCTTCCGTCATGAGACTGTCATACTCAGCGTCGTCCAAGGTGGACGATCTCAGCCGCCGAGCAGAGTGGCGACGGCGAGCGCCGCTATGATGGCGCTGGACAGCAGTGCGGTGATCCGGCGCCCACGGGCACCGGTGAGCGCCCGGCCGATCAGCGTGCCGCCCCCGGCGATCAGCAACTGCCAACTGGCCGAGGCCAGAAAGGCGCCGAGGGTGAAGAGCACCGCGGCGCTCGTGCTCGAACCGCCCACGTCACTCCGGCCGAGGACCAGGGCCGCGAAGTAGACGATGGTGGCGGGGTTGAGCAGGGTCAGCGCGAGGATCGCGGTGAACGCCCGCACCGGGGTATCCAGGCCGCCCCGCCCGACGGCCGCCCGGGCCGGGCCGGTGGCGCGCAGCGCTCGCCAGGCTCCGTGCCCGGCGAGGGCGAGCAGCACCCCGGCGGCGACCCAGCGCAACGGTCCGCCGAACGGCGCGAGCCGCGCGGCCACCGCCGCGCCGCCGAGTGCCGCGACGGCGGCGTAGAGGCCATCGGCGGTGGCCACCCCGAACGCGGCCGCCGCACCGACCCGGAACCCGGTACGCGCGCTGAGCCCGAGGATGAGGATCGCGATCGCGCCGACCGGGATGGCGACGCCGTAGCCGGCGATCAGGCCGGCGAGGAACGCCCCGCTCACGACGGTCGGGGGCGGGTCGAGGCGGGCCGCGGCGCGGTGCGCTGTCGACGCGCGACAATCGCCGCGCGGACAGGAACCTGCTTCGGGTACGCCTCGATCACCCCGCCATGCTGCGCCCCGCTCCCCCGCCCCGCCACCGGGTTTCCCGCGCCCCGCCCCGCCCCGCCTGGATCGTGAGGCCACTACGTCCTGGATGTAGGGGCCGCACGATCACCGCGAGGCCACTGCATCCAGGATCGAGCGTGATCTTCAAGGGCGGCAGCCCGGCGGGGGTGCAGACGCGTCGAGCGCGGCACCCCTGAGGGATGCCGCGCTCGACGGGTGACCGGCGGAAGCCGGCTCAGACGTTGAAGCCGAGGGACCGGAGCTGGTCCCGGCCCTCGTCGGTGATCTTGTCAGGGCCCCACGGCGGCAGCCACACCCAGTTGATCCGGATGTCGTTGACCAGTCCGCCGCCCGGGCCCGTGGTCAGCGCCTGCCGGGCCTGGTCCTCGATCACGTCGGTGAGCGGGCAGGCCGCCGAGGTCAGCGTCATGTCCAGGGTGGCGACGTTCTCGTCGTCGACGTGGATGCCGTACACCAGGCCCAGGTCGACCACGTTGATGCCCAGCTCCGGGTCGACGACGTCCTTCATCGCCTCCTCGATGTCGGCGAGCGCGGCCTTGCCGCCGCCGGCCGGGGCGGCTCCGCCGGTGGCCGGCGTCGCCGCGCCGTCGGTCGCCACGGCGCCGGTCTCCGGCGTGGTGGTGTCCTCGCTGCTCATGCCTCTACCTCCGTCGGGCTCACGCCCACCCCGGCGCGTGCCGCGGCGTCCTTGAACGCCATCCACGACAGCAACGCACACTTCACCCGGGCCGGGTAGCGCGCGACACCCGCGAACGCCACCCCGTCACCGAGCACTTCCTCGTCCGGCGTGACCTGGCCACGCCCGGACATCAGCTCGACGAACGCCTCGTGCACCACGGCGGCGTCGTCCGCGGCCCGGCCGCGCAGCAGCTCGTGCAGCACGCTCGCCGACGCCTGGCTGATCGAGCAGCCCATTCCGTCGTACGAGATGTCGGTGAACACCTTGCCGTCGGTGGCCACCCGCACGGTGATCTCGTCGCCGCAGGTCGGGTTGACGTGGTGCGCCTCGCCGACCCGGGCGGCCGGGTCCGCCGTCTCCCGCAGGCCACGGCCGTGCGGGTGCTTGTAGTGGTCCAGGATGATCTCCTGGTAGAGCTGGTCGAGCTGCATCAGCCGAACACCTTCCGCACCTGCTCGAGACCGGCCACCAGCGCGTCGATCTCCTCCGTCGTGGTGTACAGGTAGAACGACGCCCGCGTCATGGCCGGCACACCGAATCGGGTGCACACCGGCTTCGCGCAGTGGTGCCCCACCCGCACCTGCACGCCGAGCGAGTCGAGCACCTGCCCGACGTCGTGCGGGTGCACGTCGCCGAGCGCGAACGAGATCGTCCCGCCCCGGCCGACCGGCACGTTCGGGCCGAAGATGCGCAGCCCCGGCACGGTGGCGAGGGCGTCCAGCGCGTACGCCGTCAGCTCCTTCTCGTGCCACTGGATCGCGCGCATGCCGATCCCGCTGAGGTAGTCCACCGCCGCGCCGAGCGCGACCGCCTCGGCGATCGGCGGGGTGCCCGCCTCGAACCGGGCCGGCGGCGCGGCGAACGTCGACCGCGCCATCGTCACGGTCTCGATCATCGACCCGCCGCCGAGCACCGGCGGCATCGCGGCCAGCAGCTCCGCCCGGCCCCAGAGCACGCCGATGCCGGTCGGGCCGCACATCTTGTGCCCCGTGAAGACGATGAAGTCGGCGTCGTAGTCGACCACGTCCATCGGCATGTGCGGCACCGACTGCGAGCAGTCCAGCAGCAGCAGCGCGCCCACCTCGCGGACCCGCTGGGTGATCCGCGCGGTGGCGTTGACCGTGCCGAGGATGTTGGAGGTGTGCACCAGCGAGACGATCTTCGTCCGCTCGGTGACCAGGTCATCCAGCCCCGACTCGTCCAGCCGGCCGTGGTCGGTGACCGGGAACCAGCGCAGCGTGGCACCGGTCCGCTCCGCCAGGAGCTGCCACGGGACGATGTTCGAGTGGTGCTCCATCTCGGAGATCACGATCTCGTCGCCGGGGCCGAGCCGGAACCGGGGGTCGGCGTCGGCCCGCGGCGAGGCGTTGGAGAACGCGTACGCCACCAGGTTGATCGCCTCGGTGGAGTTCTTGGTGAACACCACCTCGTCCACACTCGGCGCGTTGATGAACGCGGCGATCTTCGCCCGGGCCCCCTCGTACGCCTCGGTCGCCTCGGTGCCCAGGGTGTGCACCGAGCGCGACACGTTGGCGTTGTGCCGCGCGTAGTGCTCGGCGAGCACGTCGAGCACCTGCCGCGGCTTGTGCGAGGTGTTGGCGCTGTCGAGATAGACCAGCCGGTGCCCGTTGATCTCCCGGTCCAGGATCGGGAAGTCGGCGCGCACCGTGGCCACGTCGAAACGCGGCACGTCGTCGTACTGCGGCATCCCCTCCGGGATGGCGATGGTGGTCATCTCCGCGGCCCTTCCGGCTCTCAGGCCCGCGCCGAACCGGCCCCGGCGACGTACCGCTCGTAGCCCTCTTCCTCGAGCTTGTCGGCCAGCTCCGGGCCGCCCTGCTCGACGATCCGGCCGGCCACGAAGACGTGCACGAAGTCGGGCTTGATGTAGCGCAGGATCCGGGTGTAGTGGGTGATCAGCAGCAGGCCGGTGTCGCCGGTGTCGCGGACCCGGTTCACGCCCTCGCTGACCACGCGCAGCGCGTCCACGTCGAGGCCGGAGTCGGTCTCGTCGAGGATCGCCATCTTCGGCTTGAGCAGCTCCAGCTGCACGATCTCGTGCCGCTTCTTCTCGCCGCCGGAGAAGCCCTCGTTGACGTTGCGCTGGGCGAACGCCGGGTCCATCTGCAGCTTCTCCATGGCGCCGCGCAGCTCGCCGGCCCAGGTGCGCAGCTTCGGCGCCTCGCCGTCGATGGCGGTCTTGGCGGTACGCAGGAAGTTGGCCACCGAGACGCCCGGCACCTCGACCGGGTACTGCATGGCCAGGAACAGGCCGACGCGGGCCCGCTCGTCGACGGACATGGCCAGCACGTCCTCGCCGTCGAGGGTCACCGAGCCGCCGGTGATCTCGTACTTGGGGTGACCGGCGATCGAGTACGCCAGGGTCGACTTGCCGGAGCCGTTCGGGCCCATGATCGCGTGGGTCTCGCCCGACTTCACGGTCAGGTCGACTCCGTGCAGGATCGGCTTGAGCTCACCCTCGGGCAGCTTGACCGACACCTTCAGGTCGCGGATCTCCAGGGTGCTCATTATCGGGTCACTCCATTGCTCGGCGTCAGGCTGACGTAGATGTCGCCGTCGCGGACTTCGACGGGATAGACGGGAACGGGTTCGGTCGCGGGCAGCCCGGTGGGCTCACCGGTACGCAGGTCGAAACGGGATCCGTGCAGCCAGCATTCCAGCGTGCACCCCTCGATCTCGCCCTCGGAGAGGGCCACCGCGGCGTGCGAGCACTCGTCGTACACGGCGTAGAAGTTGTCGTCCTCGCCGTGCACGATCGCGATCTGGGTGCCGTCCACGTCGGCGCTGATCGCGGTGCCCTTCGGCACGTCCTCGGTCGCGCAGATCCTGATCATCAGACGCCGGCCTTGGTCAGCCGGGCCTCGATCGCGTCACCGAGCCGCTCGCGCAGCTCCTCGACCGGGATCTTGTTGATCAGCTCGGCGAAGAAGCCGCGCACCACCAGGCGGCGGGCCTCCTCCGCCGGGATGCCGCGGGCCATCAGGTAGAAGAGCTGCTCGTCGTCGAAGCGGCCGGTCGCGCTGGCGTGGCCGGCGCCGGCGATCTCGCCGGTCTCGATCTCCAGGTTGGGTACGGAGTCCGCGCGGGCACCGTCGGTGAGCAGCAGGTTCCGGTTGATCTCGTACGTGTCGGTGCCGGTCGCCTCGGCCCGGATCAGCACGTCACCGACCCAGACCGTGTGCGCGCTGTCGCCCTGCAGGGCACCGCGGTAGCCGACGTAGCTGCGGCAGTCCGGCACCGTGTGGTCGACCAGCTGCCGGTGCTCCAGGTGCTGGCCGGAGTCGGCGAAGTAGACGCCGTACAGCTCGGCCTCGCCGCCCCGGTCGCCGTACTCCACCGAGGTGTACTGCCGGACCAGGTCGCCGCCGAGGCTCACCTGGACGTGGATCACCTTGGCGTCGCGGCCCAGCCGCACCTTGAGGTGCTGCGCCTGGACGGCGTCGTCGGCCCAGTCGGCGACGGTGACCAGGGTCAGCTTCGCGCCGTCGGCCACGGCCACCTCGACGTTGTCGGCGAGGGTGGCGGAACCGGCGTGCTCCAGCACGAGGGTCACCTCGGCGAACCGGCCCACCTCGACGAAGGTGTGGCCGAAGGCGAGCGTGTCGGCGCCCTCGCCGACCACCCGCAGGCGCGCCGGCGCGGTCACCACCGCGTCCCGCGCGACCTGCACCAGCAGCGCCTGCCCGGCCCCGCCGTACGCCAGCGCGCTGACCCGGTCGAACGGGGTGAGCACGCTACCCACCCGCGGGTCGTCCGTGCCGATCCGGCTGACGGTGACGCCCTCGGGCAGGTCGGCGTACTCGTGGCGGACCGTGCCGGTCGCGGCCGGCGCCCCACCGGCCAGGCCGCGCAGGCGCTTGAGCGGGGTGAAACGCCACTCCTCCTCCAAGCCGGTGAGGGCCGGGAAGTCGGCGACGTCGTACGAGCGGAGCGCCTGCGACTTGGTGGCGGGCGGCGCGGAAGCCTGGGTAGTCATCTCTTCCTTGCTGTTCTGCGACGGCGGTGTTTCGTGCGGTGTCCGCGGACCGGCGCGACCGGCCCGCCGGGCGACCACTCCGGCGCGGCGCGGCTGCCGCCAGCGCCGCGACCCGGAGCGGTCGTCGGGTGGCCGGGGTCAGCCGACCGCGCCCTCCATCTGGAGCTCGATCAGGCGGTTGAGCTCCAGGGCGTACTCCATCGGCAGCTCCTTGGCGATCGGCTCGATGAAGCCGCGCACGATCATCGCCATCGCCTCGTCCTCGCTCAGGCCCCGGCTCATCAGGTAGAAGAGCTGGTCCTCGCTGACCTTGGAGACGGTCGCCTCGTGACCCATCGACACGTCGTCCTCGCGGATGTCGACGTACGGGTAGGTGTCCGAGCGGGAGATGGTGTCGACCAGCAGCGCGTCGCACTTGACGGTGCTCCGGCTGCTGTGCGAACCCTCCAGCACCTGCACCAGGCCGCGGTACGAGGTGCGGCCGCCGCCCCGGGCGATCGACTTCGACACGATGGTCGAGGAGGTGTGCGGCGCGGCGTGCACCATCTTGGCGCCGGCGTCCTGGTGCTGGCCCTCGCCGGCCATGGCCACCGAGAGCACCTCGCCCTTGGCGTGCTCGCCGGTCATGTAGACCGCCGGGTACTTCATGGTGACCTTGGAGCCGATGTTGCCGTCGATCCACTCCATGGTCGCGCCCTCGTGGCAGACGGCGCGCTTGGTGACCAGGTTGTAGACGTTGTTCGACCAGTTCTGGATGGTCGTGTAGCGGCAGCGGGCGTTCTTCTTGACGACGATCTCGACCACGGCGCTGTGCAGCGAGTCCGAGGAGTAGATGGGCGCGGTGCAGCCCTCGACGTAGTGCACGTACGCGCCCTCGTCGACGATGATCAGCGTCCGCTCGAACTGGCCCATGTTCTCCGTGTTGATCCGGAAGTAGGCCTGCAGCGGGATCTCCACGTGCACGCCCTTCGGCACGTAGATGAACGAGCCACCGGACCAGACGGAGGTGTTCAGCGCGGCGAACTTGTTGTCGCCGACCGGGATCACCGTGCCGAAGTACTCCTTGAACAGGTCCTCGTGCTCCTTGAGGGCAGTGTCGGTGTCGAGGAAGACGACACCCTGCTCCTCCAGGTCCTCACGGATCTTGTGGTAGACGACCTCGGACTCGTACTGCGCCGCGACACCGGCGATCAGCCGCTGCTTCTCCGCCTCGGGGATGCCCAGCTTGTCGTAGGTGTTCTTGATGTCCTCGGGCAGGTCCTCCCAGGAGGCGGCCTGCTTCTCGGTGGACCGGACGAAGTACTTAATGTTGTCGAAGTCGATCCCGGTGAGGTCGGCGCCCCAGGCCGGCATCGGCTTGCGCTCGAACAGCCGCAGGCCCTTCAGGCGCAGGTCGAGCATCCAGGCCGGCTCGTTCTTCTTCGCCGAGATGTCCCGCACCACCGCCTCGTTGAGGCCGCGCTGGGCGGACGCCCCGGCGACGTCGGGGTCGGCCCAGCCGTACTCGTAGCGACCGAGGGCGGCGAGCTGCTCCTCCTGGGTCAGGGGCTGGACGATCTGCTCGGTCATCTATCTGTCCTCACAGTGGTGACGGTGTTACCGGACGGAGAGCCCGCGCGCGGGCTCTGACGCGGCTGGGCCGGGATGTGCGTGGTGCACACCCCGTCGCCGTGCGCGATGGTGGCCAGGCGCTGCACGTGGGTGCCGACCAGACGGGAGATCACCGCCGTCTCGGCCTCGCACAGCTGCGGGAACTCGGCGGCCACGTGCGCCACCGGGCAGTGGTGCTGGCAGAGCTGGCCGCCGGAGGCGATCGTGGACGCGTTGGCAGCGTAGCCCTCGGCGGTCAGCGCCCCCGCGAGCGCCTCCGCCCGCGCGAGCGGGTCGTCGCCGGCGTCCTCCATCGCGGCCCGGCAGCGGGCCTCCAGCGCGGAGACCTGCTCGGCGGCGAACTCCTCGACCGCCTCCGGGCCGCCGGTGCGGGCGATCCAGCGCAGCGCGGCGGTGGCCATGTTGTCGTAGTGGTGGGTGCCGCAGCGCACCCGCCCCGCCTCGGTCAGCACGAAGACCTTCGCCGGGCGGCCCCGCCCCCGGCTGCCCCGGACGACCTGCTCCCGGGCGACCACGTCGCCGTCGGCGAGCATCGCGTCCAGGTGCCGGCGGATCGCCGCCGGGCTGAGCCCGAGCGCGGAGCCGAGCTGGGCGGCGGTGGTCGCGCCCCGCTCCAGCAGCAGCTGGGTGACCCGGTCGCGGGTGGAAAGATCGGTGGACGCGGTGGCGCCGGCGACCTGCCCGGTCGCCGGCTGGTGCCCGGAGAGGCCCGCCGCGTTTTTCACAACGCCAACGTTACGTAATTCGCCGGGGGCCCGCAAACCGGGTCCCCGGTGATCCCCACCACCGGGGTAACGGAGTCACCCGATCGGGGACCACTACGGTGCGTAGGATTCGCTCCGTGAAGCCTTCCGTCCGGTTCCCGGTCTCCCCCGCGCTGCTGCGCCGCCTCGCGTACACCTCGATCATCGCGAACGTGGCGATCGTGGTCACCGGCGGGGCGGTCCGGCTCACCGCCTCCGGGCTCGGCTGCCCCACCTGGCCCCGGTGCACCGACGAGTCGTACACCACCACGCCGGAGATGGGCGTGCACGGGGTGATCGAGTTCGGCAACCGGCTGCTCACCTTCGCGGTGGGCGTGATCGCGCTCGCCGTGGTGCTCGCCGTGCTGGCCCAGCGACCCCGCCGGCGCGGGCTGCTGCCGCTCGCGATCGGCGTGCTGTTCGGCATCCCCGCCCAGGCCGTGATCGGCGGGTTCACCGTGCTGACCAACCTCAACCCGTGGGTGGTCGGGCTGCACTTCCTCGCCTCGATGGTGGTGATCGCCGCCGCGTACGCCCTGTGGCGGCGCACCGGCGAGCCGGACGTGCCGGCCACGCCCACCGTGCCGGCGCCGCTGCGCACCCTCGCCCGGCTCACCACGATGGTGAGCGTGGCGGTGCTGGTGATCGGCACCTGGGTGACCGGCAGCGGCCCGCACGCCGGCGACCAGGGCGCGGCGCGCAACGGCCTCGACCCGGAGTCGATCTCGCAGGTGCACGCCGACGGGGTCTTCCTGCTGATCGGCCTCTCGATCGCGCTGGTCTTCGCGTTCCGCGCGGTGGGCGCCGAGCGGGCCACCCGGGCCGCCGTGGTGCTGGTCGCGGTCGAGCTGGGTCAGGGCCTGATCGGCTTCGTGCAGTACTTCACCCACCTGCCGGCGGTGCTGGTCGCCGCGCACATGCTCGGCTCCTGCCTGGTGCTGCTGGCCACCCTGGCCGTGCTCTGGTCGACCCGGGAGCGCCGCCCGCTCGCCCCGGCACCGCACGCCGACCGGGCCGCCGAGCCCGCCGTCGCCGCCGTCTGACCCGCACCTTCACGCCCCGCCCCAGATCCGCACAGCTGCACGAAAAGAGTGGCCTTCGGACGCACCGAGGCCACTCTTTTCGCGTATCGGGATGCTCGGGTGCCCGGCCCGGGTGGGGACGGGTCAGGGGCGGCGGGTGAGGTGGGTGGCGATCGCCTCGGCGAGGCGGTCGGGGGCGCCGTCGGCGTACCCGATGAACAGGCTCGGCTCGGTGAGCTCCAACTCGACCAGGACGGGCGATCCGTCCGGGCCCGGGATGAGGTCCACCCGGGCGTACAGCAGCCGTCCGGGGCCGCCGGGCAGCACGGCGAGGGTCTTCTCCGCCACGGCCAACTGCTCGGGCGTGGCCGTCCGCGACCTGATCTCCTCGCGCTTGTAGAGCTCCGCGACGCCCAGGTCCGGGCCGACCAGCATGGGGCCCTTGCGGATCGCGTGGCTGAACGCCAGGCCGCCCGGCCCGGCCAGGAAGAGCAGCGCGGTCTCCCCGGCGGTGTCCACCGCGTCCAGGTACGGCTGGACCATGGCGACCCGGCCGGCGTCGGAGAGCCGCCGCACGTGCGCCACGGCCAGTTCCCGGTGCTCGGGGTCGGCCAGGTCGTACCGGCCGGTGTCCTGGCTGCCGGCGCTGACCGCCGGCTTGATCACGTACTCGCCGGTGTCGGCGGACGGCGTCCAGTCCCGCCCGGGCTCGACCCAGGTGGTCGGCACGGTCGGCACGCCGGCGGCGGACAGCTCGGCCAGGTAGCGCTTGTCGGTGTTCCAGGCGACCACGTCGGCCGGATTGACCAGGCGCGGGACGGTCTGCGCCCAGGCGACGAACTCGTCGCGGCGCAGCGCGTAGTCCCACGGCGAGCGGAGCACGACCAGGTCGTACGCCGACCAGTCGACGGTCGGGTCGTCCCAGACCACCGCCTCGGCGGTGATGCCGCGTGCGGCCAGCGGGCCGAGCACGAGCCGGTCGTCCGGGTCGAGGTCGGTGAGTGCGGTGCAGGTGACGAGAGCGACCCGGGGTTCCCCCCGGGTCGACTGGTGGTGGTGGGTCATCTATTTGTCAACGGGCCATCGTGCGCCGGGCCATCGACCGCCAGAGGTCGTTGCTCGGACGCATCTGGTCCATCAGTTCACGCTCCCAGGCGTTCTCGACGGCGACCCCGGCCTTGGCGCAGGCCTGCCGCGCTACGTCGGTGCCGTCGGCGAACTGGTCGGCCCACGCCCCGTCCTCACCCACGAGGACGATCCGCGCGCCACGCTTGCCGACGTACTCGATGACCGCCTTCGCCCCGCCGTGCCCGGCGGCGAACGACCTGATGCCCGCGACCAGGCCGTTGGGGGCCTGCTCGGCGGTCTGTTCAGCCGTCAGCGTCGTATCGGAACCATCTGCCATGACGCGAAGCCTAAGCAGACTTCCACCCACATGTGCGAGAACGATGAACCAATTGTGATGCCAATTACCTACGGGTTTAAGGAAGACCACAGGTAATTCGCCCGGACATGTCGGATAAGGCAGGACGAAGCCGGCAGGCGAAATCGCCCTGGTCTGTCCCGGTTGGGCAGGCCCCGTCGAACCCGAAAAAAAATTCTGGAAAAAATCCGACGCATGTCCTCGCGGACGGGTCAGAGCAGGGCGTCGAGCGCGACGGCGGCGAAGAGGACGGTCAGGTAGGTGGTGGACCAGTGGAACAGCCGCATCGGCTTGACCGCCTCGCCCCGCGCCCCGCGGCGGCACAGCTTGTGCGCCTCGACCACGAAGACGCCACCGACGACCAGCGCGGTCACCCCGTAGATCGGGCTCATCCCGAGCGGCCAGACCGCCAGCGAGGACAGCAGGGTCAGCCAGGAGAAGATCAGGATCTCCGCGTTCACCCGGCGGACCGAGGCCACCACCGGCAGCATCGGGATGCCGGCCCGGGCGTAGTCGGCCTTGTACTTGATCGCCAGCGCGTAGAAGTGCGGCATCTGCCAGAAGAAGACCACCGCGAACAGCCCCCACGCGGCGGGCGCCAGCGACCCGGTGACCGCGGCCCAGCCGATCAGCACCGGCGCGGCCCCGCAGGCGCCACCCCAGAACGTGTTGGCCGCCGTGGTCCGCTTGAGCCAGAGCGTGTAGACCAGGTCGTAGTAGGCGATCGCGGCCAGGGTCAGCCCGGCCGCCAGCCAGTTGGTGAACGCGGCCATCAGCGCGACCGAGATCACGCCGAGCACCAGGCCGAAGATCAGCGCGCTGCGCGGCGACACCGTGTGCGCGGGCAGCGGCCGGCGCTTGGTACGCCGCATCAACTGGTCGATGTCCCGGTCGATGTAGCAGTTGAGCACGCTGGCCGCGCCGGCGGCGAGCGAGCCACCGACCAGCACCACGGCCACCAGCCAGAGCGAGGGCATCCCCCCGTCCGCGAGCATCATCGCCGGCACGGTGGTGACCAGCAGCAGCTCGACGATCCGCGGCTTGGTCAGGGCGACGTACGCGGCGAGCACGGCCCGCACGTCCCGCCGACCGCTCGCCGCCGCCTCCGTCACCGTGCGCACCGGCGGCTGCCCGGCAGAGTCGCTGACGGGGCGCTCGGTGACCATGCTCACGGATTGCCACCTTCCGGCTTTTGGCGGGGGAGGTCGGTCGGCCCGGACCCGTCGGGTCCACACACCGACCCACAGACTACGCGTCGTCGTTTTGGCTGCCCCGGAGACCCGACAACGGTGCGGGCCGTCACAGTCCGCGGTGCACGACCGATCCGGTCGGAGGAGCACAGAAGAGCATGCAGAGATCCCCGGGCGTACGTTTAGGACCGCTCGATAGGGTCATCACCGAGGGTTCCGCCCATCTGCCGAGGAGCACAACCAACGTGGCTGCCAACCGACCCGAGCTTCCCGCTCTCAACTGGTCCGACCTCGACCGCAGGGCCGTCGACACGGTCCGCGTGCTGGCCATGGACGCCGTGGAGAAATCCGGCAACGGCCACCCGGGCACGGCGATGAGCCTCGCCCCGGCGGCGTACCTGCTCTTCAACCGGGTCATGCGGCACAACCCGGCCGACCCGAACTGGCCCGGCCGGGACCGGTTCGTCCTCTCCGCCGGGCACTCCAGCCTGACGCTCTACATCCAGCTCTTCCTCTCCGGCTATCCGCTGGCCCTGGACGACCTCAAGGCGCTGCGCCAGTGGGGCTCGCTCACCCCGGGTCACCCCGAGCACGGGCACACCCCGGGCGTGGAGACCACCACCGGCCCGCTCGGCCAAGGCCTCGGCAACGCCGTCGGCATGGCGATGGCGGCGCGCCGCGAGCGGGGCCTGTTCGACCCCGAGTCGGAGGCCGGTGACTCCCCCTTCGACCACGACATCTGGTGCATCGCCTCCGACGGTGACATCGAGGAGGGCATCACCCACGAGGCCAGCGCGCTCGCCGGCCACCAGCAGCTCGGCAACCTCTGCGTGATCTACGACGACAACGAGATCTCGATCGAGGACGACACCCGCATCGCCAAGAGCGAGGACGTGGCGGCCCGCTACGAGGCGTACGGCTGGCACGTGCAGACGGTCGACTGGCGCCGCGGAGACGCCGACCAGGGCGACTACCACGAGGACGTGCCGGCGCTCCACCAGGCGCTGCTGGCCGCCAAGGCGGAGACCACCCGCCCCTCCTTCATCGCGCTGCGCACCATCATCGGCTGGCCCGCGCCCAACAAGAAGAACACCGGCAAGATCCACGGTTCGGCTCTCGGCGCCGACGAGGTAAAGGCCACCAAGGAGATCCTGGGCTTCGACCCGCAGCGGACCTTCCAGGTCGACGAGGACGTGCTGGACCACGCCCGCCAGGTGATGGCGCGGGGCGCCGCGGCGCAGGCCGAGTGGACCACGGCGTTCGAAGGCTGGGCGAAGGCGAACCCGGAACGCAAGGCGCTCTGGGACCGGCTGGCCGCCCGGCAGCTCCCCCAGGGCTGGGCCGACGCGCTGCCCACCTTCCCGGCCGACGCCAAGGGCATCGCCACCCGGGCCGCCTCCGGCAAGGTCCTGGAGGCCCTCGCCCCGGTCCTGCCGGAGCTCTGGGGCGGCTCGGCCGACCTGGCCGAGAGCAACAACACCACCATGAAGGGCGAGCCGTCCTTCATCCCCGCGGTGCACGCGACGAAGGACTTCCCGGGCCACGAGTACGGCCGCACCCTGCACTTCGGCATCCGCGAGCACGGCATGGGCGCCATCCTCAACGGCATCGCCCTGCACGGCGGCACCCGCCCGTACGGCGGCACGTTCCTGGTGTTCAGCGACTACATGCGCCCCTCGGTGCGGCTCGCCGCGTTGATGAAGCTGCCCGTGGTCTACGTCTGGACGCACGACTCGATCGGCCTCGGCGAGGACGGCCCGACCCACCAGCCGGTGGAGCACCTGACCGCGCTGCGCGCCATCCCCGGCCTGGACGTGGTCCGCCCGGCCGACGCCAACGAGACCGCGTGGGCGTGGCGGCAGGCGCTGGAGCACACCGACCGACCGACCGCGCTGGCGCTCAGCCGGCAGCCGCTGCCGACCTTCGACCGCACCGAACTGGCCGGCGCCGACGGCGCGGCCAAGGGCGGTTACGTGCTGGCCGAAGCCTCGACCGGCAGGCCGCAGGTGATCCTCGTCGGCACCGGGTCCGAGGTGCAGCTCTGCCTGACCGCCCGGGAGCGGCTGGAGGCCGACGGCACCCCCACCCGGGTCGTCTCCATGCCCTGCCAGGAGTGGTTCTTCGCGCAGGACGAGGCGTACCGGGAGTCGGTCCTGCCACGCGGGGTAAAGGCACGGGTGAGCGTGGAGGCGGGTATCGCCATGTCCTGGCGGGCGATCGTCGGCGACTGCGGCGAGAGCGTGAGCCTGGAGCACTACGGGGCGAGCGCCCCGCACACCGTGCTGTTCGAACAGTTCGGGTTCACCCCCGACCGGATCGTGGCCGCCGCGCACGCGGCAATGACCCGGGTGGGCGACATCACCGGTAACCCGACCGGCAACTGAGGGGAGCGTGGACGGCATGACGGACCGGCTGGGCGAGCTGAGCGCCGCGGGTGTGGCGATCTGGCTCGACGATCTTTCCCGGGTACGACTGAGCTCCGGCGGGCTGGACCAGCTCCGCCGGGAGAAGCACCTGGTCGGGGTGACATCCAACCCGACCATCTTCGCCAAGGCGCTGAGCGCCGCGGACGAGTACAACTGGCAGCTGAAGGACCTGGCCATCCGTGGCGTGGACGTCGAAGAGGCGGTCCGCATGCTCACCACGTACGACGTGCGGTGGGCCTGCGACGTGATGCGCCCGGCGTACGACGCCAGCGCGGGCGTGGACGGCCGGGTCTCCATCGAGGTGGACCCGCGGCTGGCCCACGAGACGGAGAAGACCGTCGCCGAGGCCGGGGCGCTGTGGTGGCTGATCGACCGGCCCAACCTCTTCATCAAGATCCCGGCCACCGAGGCGGGGCTGCCGGCGATCACCGCGACCCTGGCCCAGGGGATCAGCGTCAACGTGACCCTGATCTTCGGCCTGGACCGGTACTCGCAGGTGATGGAGGCGTTCCTGGCCGGCCTGGAGCAGGCGAAGGCGAACGGGCACGACCTGTCCCGGATCGGCTCGGTCGCGTCGTTCTTCGTCTCCCGGGTCGACAGCGAGGTGGACAAGCGGCTGGAGAAGATCGGCTCTGCCGAGGCCAAGGCGCTGCGCGGCAAGGCCGCCATCGCCAACGCCCGGCTCGCGTACGAGCGGTACTGCGAGGTCTTCGCCTCCGACCGGTGGCAGGCCCTCGCCGACGCCGGCGCCCACCCGCAGCGCCCCCTCTGGGCGTCCACCTCGACGAAGAACCCGGACTACCGGGACGTCATGTACGTCGAGGAGCTGATCGCCCCCGGCACGGTGAACACCATGCCGGAGCCGACCATCCACGCCTTCGCCGACCACGGCGAACTCCGGGGCGGCGACACCGTCACCGGCTGCTACGACGACGCCCGCAAGGTCTTCGCCGACCTGCAGGCGGTCGGCGTGGACATGGCCGACGTGGTCGCCGTCCTCGAGCGGGAGGGCGTGGAGAAGTTCGAGGCGAGCTGGGTGGAACTGCTCGACGGGGTGAAGAAGTCCCTCACCGAGGCGGCCAAGGGCACCGGGCATCCGGGCAAGGCCGCCAAGGGCAGCGCGACGGCGGCCGAGCGGGCCGGGGGCAACGCGTGACGAACGGCGCCCGCCGTGAGTGACCTGCTGGCCAGCCCGGCGGACATCGCCGCCGGGCTGGCCGTACACGGCGCGGACCCGGTCGACCGGTCCGCGCCGGCGTCGGTGCGCGCGGCCCTGGTCGCCCGGGACGTCCCCGCCCGGCTCGCCGCGAAGGACCCGACCCTGTGGGGCCCCGACGCGGAGGCGACGGCGCGGGTCCGGCTCGGCTGGCTGGACACCCACCACCGCAGCCGGGAGCTCCTCCCCCAGCTCGCCGAGCTGACCGACGAACTGGCCGACCTCGACCACGTGGTGCTCGCCGGGATGGGCGGCTCGTCGCTCGCCCCCGAGGTGATCGCCCGTACCCTCGGCCGGCCGCTCACCGTGCTGGACACCACCGACCCCGGCCAGGTCCGGGCGGCCCTGGCCGACCGGCTGGAGCGGACCGTGGTGGTGATCTCCAGCAAGTCCGGCACGACCGTCGAGACCGACAGCCACCGACGGGCGTACTGGCAGGCGTTCCTCGACGCCGGGATGACCGAGGCGGAGGCGGCGCGGCACTTCGTGGTGGTCACCGACCCGGGTTCGCCGCTGGCGGCGACCGCGGCGGAGGCGGGGCTGGTCACCATCCCCGCCGACCCCGAGGTGGGCGGGCGATACTCGGCGCTCACCGCGTTCGGGCTGGTCCCCTCGGCGCTGGCCGGGGTACCGGTGGCCGACCTGCTCGACGACGCCGACGCGCTCGCCGGGTCGCTGGGCCGGGACCGGGACAACCCCGGGCTGGCCCTCGGCGCCGCCCTCGGCGCGGCAGCCACCACCGGCCGGGACGTGATCGCCCTGACCTCCGACGGCACCGGCGTCGACGGGCTGGGTGACTGGGTCGAACAACTGCTCGCCGAGTCGACCGGCAAGGCGGGCGTGGGCCTGCTGCCGGTGGTGGTGGAGGCCCCGGACGCCCCCGGCGCCACCGGCCCGGACGTGCTCACCGTCAGCTACGGCGGCGCGCTCAGCCCCGGGGTGGCGCCCGGCGCCGGCAGCGCGGACGTGGCGGTCAACGGCCCCCTCGGCGCCCAGTTCCTGACCTGGGAGTACGCCACCGCGATCGCCGGGGAGGTGCTGGGGGTCGACCCGTTCGACCAGCCCGACGTCGCCGAGAGCAAGGAACACACCGCGCGCCTGCTCGCCGCCGGACCGCCGGCGGAGGCGCCGTCGTTCACCGAGGGCTCCATCGAGGTGTACGCCCCGCCCGGCGCGCCGGCCGACCTGGCCGCGATGCTGCGCCGACTGCTCGACGGGCTGGGCGAGGACGGGTACCTGGCGGTGACGGCGTACCTGGACCGGCGCGGTGACGCGGCGGCGGCCGGGCTGCGACCCGTGCTGGCCCGGGCGACCCGCCGCCCGGTGACCTTCGGGTGGGGCCCGCGCTACCTGCACTCCACCGGGCAGTACCACAAGGGCGGCCGGCCGGTCGGGAGCTACCTTCAGGTGACCGGCGCGGTCATCGACGACCTACCGGTGCCCGGCCGCCCGTACACCTTCGGGGAGCTTCAGGCGGCCCAGGCCGCCGGCGACCGGCAGGCCCTGGCCAACCGGGGGCGGCCGGTGCTGCGACTGCACCTGACCGAGCGGGCGACGGGCATCGCCCAGCTACTGGATGCGGCCGGACGGACACGGACGTGACGATGGATGATGTGACATCAGCGGAGCGAGGAGGCGGCATGAACCCGCTGCGCGACCCTCAGGACCGGCGGCTGCCGAGGATCCCGGAGCCATGCGCTCTGGTGATCTTCGGGGTGACCGGTGACCTGGCCCGCAAGAAGCTGTTGCCGGCGGTCTACGACCTGGCCAACCGGGGGCTGCTGCCGCCCGGTTTCGTGGTCCTGGGCTTCGCCCGGCGCGACTGGGGCGACGGCGACTTCGAGTCGCTGGCCTACGAGGCGGCGAAGAAGCACGCCCGCACCCCGTGGCGGGAGGAGGTGTGGGCGCGGCTGGCCGGGCACATCAAGTTCGTCGGCGGCTCGTTCGACGACGACACCGCGTTCGACCAGCTCGCCGACACCATGGACGAGCTGCGCGACTCGCACGGCATCCCCGGCAACGCCGCCTTCTACTTCTCCATCCCCCCGGCGGCCTTCCCCGTGGTGCTCAAGCAGCTCGCCCGTACCGGCATGGCGGACAACGCCAAGTCGGGCGGCTGGCGGCGGGTGGTGGTGGAGAAGCCGTTCGGCCACGACCTGCCCTCGGCGAAGGCGCTCAACGACCTGGTCGACGACGTATTCACCCGCCAGGACGTCTTCCGGATCGACCACTACCTGGGCAAGGAGACGGTCCAGAACATCCTCGCCCTGCGATTCGCCAACAACCTCTTCGAGCCCCTGTGGAACTCGAAGTACGTCGACTCGGTGCAGATCACCATGGCCGAGGACGTCGGCATCGGCACCCGGGCCGGGTTCTACGACTCGGCCGGGGCGGCCCGGGACGTGTTGCAGAACCACCTGCTCCAGCTCCTCGCCCTGGTGGCCATGGAGGAGCCGACCAGCTTCGACGCCGACGAGATCCGGACCGAGAAGCTGAAGGTGCTCAAGGCCATCACGGTGCCGAAGGACGTGGCCCGGGACACCGTCCGCGGCCAGTACCTGCCCGGCTGGGTGGGCGGCGAACGCGCCCTCGGCTACCTGGAGGAGAAGGGCGTCCCGCCGGACTCCACCACCGAGACGTACGTGGCGGTGAAGCTCGGCATCCAGAACCGGCGGTGGGCGGGGGTGCCGTTCTACATCCGGGCCGGCAAGCGACTGCCCCGGCGGGTCACCGAGGTGGCCATCATCTTCAAGAAGGCGCCGCACCTGCCGTTCAACCCGGCGGACGTGGAGTCGCTCGGCAGCAACCAGCTCGTCATCCGGGTCCAGCCGGACGAGGGCGTGGTGCTGAAGTTCGGCTCGAAGGTACCGGGCACCGCCATGGAGGTCCGGGACATCGCGATGGACTTCCAGTACGGCGAGGCGTTCACCGAGTCCAGCCCCGAGGCGTACGAGCGGCTGGTACTGGACGTGCTGATCGGCGACCGGACGCTGTTCCCGGACGCCGCCGAGGTGGAGCAGAGCTGGCAGGTGATCGACCCGATGGAGCGCGCCTGGGCGGACACCAAGCCCGAGGCGTACCGGGCCGGCGAGTGGGGGCCGCGGGCGGCGGACGAGATGCTGGCCCGCGACGGCCGATCCTGGCGGCGGGCATGACCGAGCAGACCGGGAGGATCCGTTGATCGGGCTGTGGGACACCACCGGCAACGAGGTGGTCAAGGCGCTCGCCGCCGAGCGGCGCAGCGCGGGCGGAGTGGCCAGCGGCATGGCGCTGAGCCTGATCGTGGTGGTGGACGAGAAGCGGGTCCGGGAGGCGGAGGCGGCGGCGACCATAGCGGCCGCCGCCCACCCGTGCCGGCTGCTCGTGGTGGTCCGCTCCGACGTCGAGCGGGACCGCAACCGCCTGGACGCGGAGATCGTCGTCGGCGGCCGGCTCGGCCCGTGCGAGGCGGTGGTGATGCGGATGTACGGCCGGCTCGCGCTGCACGCCGAGTCGGTGGTGCTGCCGCTGCTGGTGCCGGACGTACCGGTGGTGACCTGGTGGCACGGCGAGCCGCCGGAGGAGATCGCCACCGACTACCTCGGTGTGGTGGCCGACCGGCGGATCACCGACGCGGCGCAGGCCGCCGACCCGGTCGCCGCGCTGCGGCAGCGCGCCGTGGACTACGCCCCCGGCGACACCGACCTGGCCTGGACCCGGATCACCCCGTGGCGCACCCTGGTGGCCGGGGCGTTCGACACCGCCCAGGCCAAGGTCACCGAGGCGGCCGTGGTGGCGCCCGGGTCCGACCCCACGGCGGCGCTGATGCGCGGCTGGCTAGGGTCACGGCTCGGCATCGACCCGGCCTGGCTGCGCACCGACGAATTCCCGCGGATGCGGGAGGTGCAGCTGCGCTGCGCCAACGGCGACCAGCTGACGCTGACCCGGGACGACAACATGGCGACCTTCCGGCGTACCGGCCAGGAGGACCGGACGCTGCCGCTGGTCCGCCGCCCGCTCGGCGACGAGCTGGCCGAGGAGCTGCGCCGCCTCGACGCCGACCAGGTGTACGCGGAGGCGCTCGGCGCCACCGCCGGCATCTCCGGGCTGGAGGACCGTCCGAGCCAGCGGGTGCACGTGTGGAAGGACCCGGCGACCGCCCAGCGGGCCGAGGCCGGGATCACCGCGCACGCCGGCGCCACCGCCCACGAGTGAACGGACCGCGGGCGGCACGGGCCGCCCGACGGTTCGGACAGCACCGGTGACCGCCGCGGGGCGGTCGGAGCACGAAGGCACGATGGATGAGTGAGGCGAGTGTCGCCGTACACGCCGACGCCGACCTGCTGGCGCAGGCGGTGGCGGCCCGGTTGGTGGTGAAGCTGCTCGACGCGCAGGCGGAACGGGGCCAGGCGTCGGTGGTGCTGACCGGCGGGCGGATCGCCGCGGCGGTCTACCGGGCGGTGGCGGAGCTGCCGGCCCGGGACGCCGTCGACTGGTCCCGGGTCGACGTCTGGTGGGGCGACGAGCGGTTCCTGCCGGCCGGTGACCCCGAGCGCAACGAGACGCAGGCCCGGTCGGCGCTGCTGGACGTGGTGCCGCTGGATCCGGCGCGGATCCATCCGATGCCGCCCTCCGACGGGCCGGCCGGCAACGACCCGGAGGCGGCCGCCGCCGGTTACGCGCAGGAACTGGCCCGGGCGGCCCGGCCCGGCACCGCCGCGCTCCCCCACTTCGACGTGCTGATGCTCGGCGTGGGCGAGGACGGGCACGTGGCGTCGGTCTTCCCGGAGCACCCCGTGCACCACGACACCCGGCCGGTCAGCGCCGTACGCGGCAGCCCGAAGCCGCCGCCGGTGCGGATCACGCTGACCCTGCCGGCGATCAACACGGCCGAGGAGGTCTGGCTGGTGGCCGCCGGCGCGGACAAGGCCCGGGCGGTGGGCATGGCCCTCGCCGGGGCCGGTCCGGTGCAGCTTCCCGCGGCCGGGGTGCACGGGGTGTCCCGTACCCTCTGGCTGCTCGACCGGGCAGCGGCGGCCGACGTGCCGCCCCGCCTGCGCAGCCTCCGCTGAGGTGTAAGGACGGGCCTGCCCGACCACTGGGGGCGACGCGCCGACCCCGGTCAGGCCCCGTCGCGGCGGCGGCGTAGCGCGTCGAGGGCCTCGGCGAGGAGGGCCTCCCCCTGCTCCGGGGTGCGCCGCTCCTGCACGTACGCCAGGTGGGTCTTGTAGGGCTCCGAGCGCGGCCGGCCGGGCGGGTTCCCCGGGTCCGGGCCGGCGAGCTGGCCGCAGCGGGGACAGTCCCAGGCCTCCGGCGCCTCCGCCTCGGCGGCGATGAGGAACTGGACCTCATGGGCGTTGCCGCACCAGTAGGTGACCGGCCGGCGCGGGGCCGGCTCGTACCGCTGGTCGAAACGCTCGGGGACGGACCCGGTCCGGGTGCCGCGGATCACGTGGTCACTGGGCACGGCTGCTGGCTCCTGTCGTCGGAGGGGACCGCCGCTCGGGGTGGGCGGCGGGCGACGCGGTGCAGCGGAAACAAAACTGCGCGCGGTCCGTGACGGACCGCGCGCAGATTGTACGACTCGACGCGCTGGCTCAGGCGCCGCTGCTCAACTGGAGCCGGAGCCAGAGCCCGATCCCGACGATGCACGCGAACCAGATGATCCCCACCAGAACGGTGTAGCGGTCGAGGTTCTTCTCGGCCACCGAGGAGCCGGCCAGGCTGGAGCTGACACCCCCGCCGAACATGCTCGACAGCCCGCCGCCCTTGCCGCGGTGCAGGAGGATCAGCAGCGTGAGCAGGATGCTCGTGATGACCAGCAACACGATCATCGTGTAGGCGAACCAGATCGGCATGGCGGGGGTCTGTCCTCTCGTTGCGATCACTGCCCGTCGGAGTCGGGCACGGCGGCACCGACCGACGGACGGGCAGCGTCAAGGATAGCGAGCGATCAGCGAGCGATGTGCTCCGGGAACCGGCAGATCTGCGCGAATTCCTCGGCGTCCAGGCTGGCGCCGCCGACCAGGGCCCCGTCCACGTCCGGCTGCGCCATGATCGCGGCGATGTTCGTCGCCTTGACCGAGCCGCCGTAGAGGATGCGGACCTGCTGGGCGGTGGCCTCGTCGAAGCTGTCACCGAGCCGCTTGCGCACCTCGCCGCAGACCTCCTGGGCGTCCTCCGGGGTCGCCGTCTTGCCGGTGCCGATCGCCCAGACCGGCTCGTACGCCACGACGACCTTCGTGACCTGCTCCCCGGTGAGCCCCCGGAGCGCGCCGTCGAGCTGGTCGCAGCAGTGCGGCACGTGCCGGAGCTGCTCCCGGACCTCCAGCCCCTCGCCGATGCACAGGATCGGGGTGAGCCCGTTGGCCAGGGCGGCGTTGACCTTGTCGTTGACCAGCGCGTCGTCCTCGTTGTGGTACTGCCGCCGCTCGGAGTGGCCGACCACCACGTAGGTGCAGCCCAGCTTGGCGAGCATCGGCCCGGAGATGTCCCCGGTGTACGCGCCCGACTGGTACGGCGACAGGTCCTGCGCGCCGTAGCCGATCAGCAGCTTGTCGCCGTCCACCGCGGTCTGCACGGTGCGCAGGTCGGTGAACGGCGGCAGGACCACCGTCTCGACCTCGGTGAGCTGCTTCTCGGTGAGGCTCGCGGCCAGCTTCTGCACCAGCAGGTTGGCCTCGAGGTGGTTCAGGTTCATCTTCCAGTTGCCGGCCATCAGCGGCCGGCGGGTGGGGCTAGCCATCACTTCTCCAGGGCCGCGATGCCGGGGAGGGTCTGGCCCTCCAGGTACTCCAGGGAGGCGCCGCCGCCGGTGGAGATGTGATCGAACGCCGACTCGTCGAGCCCGAGCGTCCGCACCGCCGCCGCGGAGTCACCGCCGCCCACCACGCTGAACGCGCCGGACTTCGCGATCGCCTCGGCGACCCCGCGGGTCCCGTTGGCGAACGCGGCCATCTCGAACACGCCCATCGGGCCGTTCCAGAACACCGTCCGCGCCTGCTTGAGGGCGGCGGCGAACCCGGCCACCGTCTCCGGGCCGATGTCCAGCCCGACCCGCTTGTTCGGGATGCCGTCCACCCGGACGATGTCGTGCTCCGCGTCCGGGGCGAAGGCGACCGCGGCCACCACGTCGACCGGGAGCATGATCTTGCCCGGCTCGCGCTCCATCAGGTTGCGGCAGGTCTCGACCATCTCCTCCTCCAGCAGCGAGCTGCCCACCTCCAGGCCCCTGGCCTTGAGGAAGGTGAAGCACATCCCGCCGCCGATGAGCAGCCGGTCGACCTTCGGCAGCAGCGCCTCGATCACCGCGAGCTTGTCGGAGACCTTGGAACCGCCCAGCACCACCACGTACGGCCGCTCCGGCTCGGCGGTCAGCTTGCTGAGCACCTCCACCTCGCGCAGCACCAGCCGGCCGGCGAAATGCGGCAGCCGGGCCGGCACGTCGTAGACGCTGGCGTGCTTGCGGTGCACCGCGCCGAAGGCGTCGTCGACGTACGCGTCGCCGAGGGCGGCGAGCTGTTCGGCGAACGCACCCCGCTCGGCGTCGTCCTTGCTGGTCTCCCCCTTGTTGAAGCGGAGGTTCTCCAGCAGGGCGACCTGGCCGTCGGCGAGCCCGTCCACGCAGGCGCGGGCCGAGTCGCCCACGGTGTCCTCGGCGAAGTGGACCGGCGCACCGAGCAGCTCACCCAGCCGCCCGGCCACCGGGCGGAGGCTGAACTGCGGGTCCGGCGCGCCCTTCGGGCGGCCCAGGTGCGAACAGACGACCACCTTGGCACCGGCCTCGACCAGCGCGCTCAGGGTCGGCAGGACGGCCCGGATCCGGCCGTCGTCGGTGATCTCCCCGGTCTGCTTGTCGAGCGGGACGTTCAGGTCGGCGCGCACCAGCACGCGCCGACCCGACACCCCCTCGGCGAGCAGGTCGTCGAGGTTGCGGATGCTCACAGAGCCAGCCCTCCGTTCGTGACTGCGGGGCTCGCCAGCTCACCCCTCGCACTCACAGGGAGCTACCCACCAGCTTGACCAGGTCGACCAGGCGGTTCGAGTAGCCCCACTCGTTGTCGTACCAGCCGACGACCTTGACCTGGTTGCCGATCACCTTGGTCAGCGGCGCGTCGAAGATGCACGACGCCGGGTCGGTGACGATGTCGGCGGAGACGATCGGGTCCTCGTTGTAGACCAGGATGCCCTTGAGCGGGCCGTTCGCGGCGGCCTTCATCGCGGCGTTGACCTCGTCCACGGTGGTCTCCCGGCCGACCGTGACGGTCAGGTCGGTGGTCGAGCCGGTCGGGATCGGCACGCGCAGCGCGTAACCGTCCAGCTTGCCCTTGAGCTCCGGCAGGACCAGGCCGATCGCCTTCGCGGCGCCGGTCGAGGTCGGCACGATGTTGAGCGCGGCGGCCCGGGCCCGGCGCAGGTCCTTGTGCGGCGCGTCCTGCAGGTTCTGGTCCTGGGTGTACGCGTGGATGGTGGTCATCAGACCCTGCTGGATGCCGAACGTGTCCTGCAGGACCTTCGCCATCGGGGCGAGGCAGTTGGTGGTGCAGGAGGCGTTCGAGATGATGGTGTGCTTGGCCGGGTCGTACTGGTCCTGGTTGACGCCCATGACCACGGTGACGTCCTCGTTCTTCGCCGGAGCGGAGATGATGACCTTCTTGGCCCCGCCGTCGATGTGCGCCTTGGCCTTGGTGGCGTCGGTGAAGAACCCGGTGGACTCGATGACGACGTCGGCGCCGACCTCGCCCCACGGCAGCTTGGCCGGGTCCTTCTCGGCGTACGCCTTGATGGTGTGGCCACCCACGCTGATCTCGTCGTCGGTGGCCTTCACCTCCTGCGGAAGGCGGCCCAGGATGCTGTCGTACTTGACAAGGTGGGCGAGCGTCGCGTTGTCGGTCAGGTCGTTGACCGCCACGACCTCGACGTCAGCGCCGGACGCCAGCACTGCCCGGAAGAAGTTGCGGCCGATCCGGCCGAAGCCGTTGATGCCAACCCGGATGGTCACAGGTCCCATCTCCTCGCGTTCTGGTCCGCCGGCGTCAGACCTGGGCCGGCGGAATGGTGTGCGCCGACCGTTGGAGCCGGCCGTTGACGGTTCATCTCGGCCGCCCCGCCGCGGTCTTCGGAGACCTGACCGCCCGAGGCGGTGAGCACGGCGAGGAGTGCCTGTGCCGGCCCCCTTGCCGTACGCAGCGACCTTATCCGAGCGTGCGGCGTCGCGCTGCGGCGGGTGGTGCGGAAACCGCCGGCGGGGTGACGCCTCACCGTCCTATCAGACCACGAGCATGTCCGGCGTGACGGCCGCTTCCGTATCCGGGATGCCCAGGTCGCGGGCCCGCTTGTCGGCCAGCGCGAGGAGCCGGCGGATCCGGCCGGCGATGGCGTCCTTGGTCAGCGGCGGGTCGGCCAGCGCCCCGAGCTCCTCCAGCGAGGCCTGCCGGTGCTCCAGGCGCAGCCTTCCGGCCGAGGTGAGGTGGTGCGGGGCGTCGTCGGCGAGGATCTCCAGGGCCCGGGTGACCCGCGCGGCGGCGGCCACCGCGGCCCGGGCCGAGCGGCGCAGGTTGGCGTCGTCGAAGTTGGCCAGCCGGTTGGCGGTGGCCCGGACCTCCCGGCGCACCCGCCGCTCCTCCCAGGCCAGCACGCTGGAGTGGGCGCCGATGCGGGTGAGCAGCGCGGCGATCGAGTCCCCGTCCTTGACCACCACCCGGTCCACCCCCCGGACCTCGCGGTTCTTGGCGGTGATGCCGATCCGCCGGGCCGCGCCGACGAGGGCGAGGGCCGACTCGGGGCCGGGGCAGGTGATCTCCAGGGCGCTGGAGCGGCCCGGCTCGGTGAGCGAGCCGTGGGCCATGAACGCGCCCCGCCACGCGGAGACGGCGCAGCAGACGTTGGCGGCGACCACGTGCGGCGGCAGGCCGCGCACCGGGCGGCCCCGGACGTCCAGCAGACCGGTCTGGCGCGCCAGCGCCTCGCCGTCCTTGACCACCCGTACGATGAAGTGGCTGCCCTTGCGCAGCCCGCCGGAGGCGAGCACGTGGATCTCGCTCGGATAGCCGTAGACCTCGGCGATCTCCCGCCGCAGCCGCCGGGCAACCGCGCCGGTGTCCAACTCCGCCTCGACCACCACGCGACCCGACACGATGTGCAGGCCGCCCGCGAAGCGCAGCAGAGCCGCCATCTCCGCCCGCCGGCAGCAGGGCTTGGGCACGTCGACCCGACTCAGCTCGTCCTTGACCGCCGCCGTCATCGCCATAAAGTGCGCCCCCTCAACGACCGGTTCCCGGCGTGTCGCCGGTGATTACGTACGTGTCTAACGATCGGCGCCCAGGACAGGCACCAGCGCGGCGCCCAGGGCGGCTGGATCATGACGGGGCGTGCCGTCCAGGACGGCGACGGGGGCGAGGACCAGCCGGGCACCCAGCGATTCTGCCGCACCGGCCACCGCCCCGGGGTCACCCACCGCCGTGGAGTCCGCCAGCACCATGTCCACCTTCAGCTCGGGCAGATAGCGCCGCAGGGTGTCCAGATGGTCGGCCAGGGAGAGCCCGAGGGTTTCCTTTTCCGCCACCAGGTTGAGCGTGACCAGCCGCCGGGCCGGGCTGGAGACGATCGCGTCGGCCAGCTCCGGCACCAGCAGGTGGGGCAGCACGCTGGTGTACCAGCTGCCCGGCCCGAAGATCAGCCAGTCGGCCGCGCGTACCGCCGCGACCGCCTCCGCGCACGCGGCCGGCGCGGACGGGGTGAGCCGCAGCGACTCCACCCGGCCGGAGGTGACCGCCACCTGGTGCTGGCCACGCACCGTGCATACCTCGTCGGGCTCGCCCGGGTCGGCGCCGCGCACCCGAGCCTCGATGTCGACCGGCTGGCAGGTCATCGGCAGCACCCGGCCGACCGCGCCGAGCATCGCGCCGGCGTGGTCGAGCGCGGCCACCGGGTCGCCGAGCAGCTCCGTCAACCCGCTGATCAGCAGGTTGCCGACCGCGTGCCCGGCCAGGGAATCGCCCGCCTCGCCGCCGTCGGCGACGGCGAAGCGGTGCTGGAACAACGCCGCGCTGCGCCGGGTGGCCGGGTGATCGCCGGCCAGCGCGACCAGCGCCTGCCGGAGGTCGCCCGGCGGCAGCCCGCCGCGCTCGGCCCGCAGCCGACCGCTGGAGCCGCCGTCGTCACCGACCGTGACCACCGCGGTGATGTCCAGGTCCAGCTCGGGTACGCAGTGCCGCAGCGCCCGCAGGGACGCCGAGAGCCCGTGCCCGCCGCCGAAGGCGACCACCCTGGTCGGGATCATTCCCGCCCCAGGTCCCGGTGCTGGGCGTGGGCGGCGATGCCGGACTGGCGCAGCCGGGCGGCCAACTCCTCGGCGATCGCCACGCTGCGGTGCTTGCCGCCGGTGCAGCCCACGGCGACGGTCAGGTAGCGCTTGCCCTCCCGCTCGAAGCCGGCGGTGGTGGCGTTGACCAGGTCGGCGTAGCCGGCCACGAAGGCGTCGGCGCCCTCCTGGCCCAGCACGTACGCGCTGACCGCCTCCTCGCGCCCGGTGTGCTCGCGCAGCTCCGGCACCCAGTACGGGTTGGGCAGGAACCGGGCGTCCATCACGAAGTCGGCGTCCGGCGGGAGGCCGTACTTGAAGCCGAAGGAGAGCACGGTGATCCGCAGCCGACGGGAGTCCTCCCCGCCGAACAGCTCCTCGACCCGGCGACGCAGCTGGTTGACGTTCAGGTGGCTGGTGTCGATGATCACGTCGGCCTGGTCCCGGGCCTCCTCCAGCAGGGCGCGCTCGACGGCGATGCCGTCGGCCAGCCGCCCGTCACCCTGCAGCGGGTGCGAACGCCGGACGCTCTCGAACCGGCGGATCAGCACCTCGTCGTCGGCGTCGACGAAGACCACCCGGGGCTGGAAGCCACGCTCCCGCAGCTCCCGGATCGCCCCGGCCAGGTCGGTGGAGAAGGCGCGGGAGCGGACGTCCAGCACCATGGCCGTGCGCCGAGCCGCGCCGCCGGCCTTGAAGGCCAGCTCGGCCATGTCCAGCATGAGGGCCTGGGGCAGGTTGTCGACCACGTAGTAGCCCACGTTCTCCAGCGCCCGGGCCACCGTGCTGCGGCCACCGCCGGAGAGCCCGGTCACCACCACCAGGGTGGTCTCCGCCTCGGCCGGTGCCGGCCGTCCGAGGGCTGTCTCCGTATCGGTCGGCACCAGGTCACCCGGCGTCCGCGCCTCGCTCACCTGTTCCCCCCAAGCCGTGGCGCCGCGGCCGTTCGGCCGCGCGTGGTCAGTCAGCGACTTTAACGGCTGCGACCCGGGCGGGGATTCCACGGGGTGACGACCGGAACACCTCCTTGTCCGGTTTGTCGTCGTCTTGGCACTGGTTTCCGCCGGTCCCGACCGGACCCGTCGTACTTCCGACAGCGTCAGCGGTCGCTCACGGTCCGCGACGTCCGCGCGTAGGTCGGTCGGCCCGCCGGTCCGCGCCGCCCCGCCGGCGGCGCGCTCGCCGGGGCCCGGGCGATGTCGGGGAACGCTCGTAGACTGCGCGGATGGTCTCCCCCACCGATCAGCGGACCGAGGACGCCCTGCAGGTGCTCCGTCGGGTGTTCGGCTACGACACATTCCGGGGCTTCCAGCAGGAGGTCGTCGAGCACGTGGTGGCCGGCGGCGACGCGCTGGTGCTGATGCCGACCGGTGGCGGCAAGTCACTCTGCTACCAGATCCCCGCGCTGGTCCGGGACGGCGTCGCGGTGGTCGTCTCGCCGCTGATCGCGCTCATGCAGGACCAGGTCGACGCGCTCACCGCCGTCGGCGTCCGCGCCGGCTTCCTCAACTCGACCCAGGAGCCGGGCGAGCGGCGGCGGGTGGAGGCGGCCTTCCTCGCCGGCGAGCTGGACCTGCTCTACCTCGCCCCGGAGGCGCTGGCCGTCCGCGCCACGGTCGGCCTGCTCGAGCGGGGCCGGATCGCGCTGTTCGCCATCGACGAGGCGCACTGCGTCTCCCAGTGGGGGCACGACTTCCGCCCCGACTACCTCAACCTGTCGATGCTGCACGAGCGCTGGCCGGGGGTGCCGCGGATCGCGCTGACCGCCACCGCGACCAAGGCCACCCGCACCGAGATCGCGACCCGGCTCCAGCTCACCGACGCCCGGCACTTCGTGGCCAGCTTCGACCGGCCCAACATCCAGTACCGGATCGTGCCCAAGCGGGAGCCGCGCAAGCAGCTGCTGACGCTGCTGCGCGACGAGCACCCGGGCGACGCGGGCATCGTCTACTGCCTGTCCCGCGCGTCCGTGGAGAAGACGGCCGAGTTCCTGGTGGCGAACGGGATCCCGGCGCTGCCGTACCACGCCGGGCTGGACGCGCGGACCCGGGCCGCCAACCAGCAGCGCTTCCTGCGCGAGGACGGGCTGGTCATGGTCGCCACCATCGCGTTCGGCATGGGCATCGACAAGCCGGACGTACGCTTCGTCGCCCACCTCGACCTGCCGAAGTCGGTCGAGGGCTACTACCAGGAGACCGGCCGCGCCGGGCGGGACGGCCTGCCGTCGACGGCCTGGCTCGCGTACGGGCTCCAGGACGTCGTCCAGCAGCGCAAGATGATCGAGACCTCGGAGGGCGACCTGGCGCACCGGCGCAACCTCGCCACCCACCTGGACGCGATGCTGGCCCTCTGCGAGACGGTCCGCTGCCGCCGGGCGCAGCTTCTTGAATACTTCGGCGAGACCGACGCGGGCGGCTGCGGCAACTGCGACACCTGTCTCGCGCCCCCGGAGTCGTGGGACGGCACGGTCGCCGCGCAGAAGCTGCTCTCCACCGTCTACCGTTTGGACCGGGAACGCAACCAGCGGTTCGGCGCCGGGCACAGCATCGACATCCTGCTCGGCAAGCGCACCGACAAGATCGACCAGCACGGCCACGACTCACTGAGCACCTTCGGCATCGGCACCGAGCTGCGCGAGGCGGAGTGGCGGGGCGTGGTGCGGCAACTGCTCGCCGAGGGCCTGCTCGCCGTCGAGGGCGACTACGGCACCCTCGCCCTGACCGAGGCGAGCGCCGAGGTGCTGGGCCGCCGGCGTACGGTCACCATGCGGCGGGAGCCGGAAAAGCCGGTGTCCACCCGGTCGACGAAGCCCCGGGGCGCCGCCACCGTCGTCGCCGACCTCACCCCCGCCGCGGCCCCGGTGTTCGACCGGCTACGGGCCTGGCGGGCGGCCACCGCCAAGGAGCAGGGCGTGCCCGCGTACGTCATCTTCCACGACGCGACCCTGCGCCAGATCGCCACCGAGGCACCCGCCTCGCTGACCGAGCTGTCCCGGATCAACGGCGTCGGCGAGAACAAGCTCGCGAAGTACGGCGAACACATCCTCGCCGTACTCGCCGAGGCCGACGCGCCGGCCTGACCTACCCCGGATACGCCGAACGGCCGGCCCCTCGGTTGGGGTCGGCCGCTGGTGGGTGTGACGAAGGGCCGACCCCTTGTGGGGGTCGGCCCTTCGTGGTTCCTCCTGTCACCGGGTTGGGTCAGGAGGCGCTGTAGCCGCGGGTGGCGATCCAGTCGGCGAGGTTGTCCACGCTGATCCGGTAGGAGGCCATGTTCGGGTTCGCCGAGTCGGCGATCGTCACGGTCTTCCCGCCGTCGCGGTAGCCGACGACGCTGATGTAGTGGCCACCCTCGAAGGAGTGGGTGTTGCCGTCGGTGTCGGTGGCGGTGCCAGCGATGTTGGCGACCACGGCCCGGCCGTCGTCGATGGTGCGGACGATGTCGGCGCGCAGGGTGTCGGTCTGCTTGTCGTCAGCCTTGGCGTCCTTGATTTCCACCGAGTGGTAGGCGTCCTT
>NZ_JBUEGB010000069.1:0-35485 GCF_054963695.1 Micromonospora sp. RTBAU3-60
AGACCAGGCCATCGCCTCCCGCGCGAGCGTCATCTACGTCGAAGACCTGCGGTCGATGGAGGCCAAGGGCATGGGCGCCACGCTGAACACGCGGCTGTCGCAGCAGGTCCGTGGGCAGATCGTCGACCGGATGCGGCACCTCGCCGCCGAGACCGGTATCGCCGTCGTCACCACGCCTGCCCGCAACACCTCGAAGCACTGCCCGCAATGCCTGACTCCGCTGCAGCATCGCAAGGCCCCCGACAAGCCCACGGTGGCGGGCTGGAAGTGGGCCGTCTGCCCCCACCAGTCCTGCCGATGGCAGGGCGACCGCGACCAGGGTGCCTGGCGGCGCATTGCCGCCCGCGGCCTGACGCATCAGGCAAAGACCGTCATCGACAAGGCCAGCGGGCACATGGTCATCCGCGGCGTGGTCGACAAGCTTGAAGCCTCCGCGGTCATCACGACAAGCCACCGGGGGGACCGGTCGAAGACCGGCCCCACCCGGCGCAAGGCACCACGCCCCGCGCCCAGGCGACGCAGGGCACCCTCCCCCACCCGGCCCCACAGCCTGGCGGGTAAGCGTCCGGAGGGACACGCACCAACGGACCGGCCAAGGCTGCCCCGCGCAGCCCACCGACACCAGGGCGTGACAACGATCAGCACACCCACCACCGGCCACCAGCCACGAGGAGCCGCGTTGGGCGCAGGATTCCACTTCCACGCCCACGCGACCCCACCACGGTGGGAAACGATCCCGGAAACTCAATCCGACTCAGGATCGCTAAGCTGATCAGGGACGCTGCTCGACTGCCTGGACGCCGAGGACGGCTTGGCCGTGCTACTGGCGGCGGCGGGCGAGACCCGACGGGTGCCAGAGTGGACAACGGGCACCTGGGCCGCCCTAGGCCGGGACCTGGCCGGCCTGCACGACATGCCGATACCGACGGGCACGGACTGGCAGCGCCCCGATGCCCTCCAGGAAGCTCTGACCGACCCGAACCTGGCCGAGATCGACTCTTTCTGGGCATCGACGCTCCCCCAGCTCGGCGAACTCCTCGCCCGGCGCGCCGAGCTGATGGAGCAGCTACGGGCGTTGCCGCCGGCCTTCGTCCACGGCGACTGCCACACGGCCAACCTCGTGCACTCCGCCGGCGCCATCGTCTTCTGCGACTGGCAGGCGGCGGGCGTCGGTCGCCCCGGCTCCGATCTGGCGTTTCTCAGCGTCCGCGCCGCACCCACCGGCGCCACCATCCCCCCAGCGCTGGTCGACGCGTACCTGGACGCCCGGGCATGCGACCGCCGGGCGCTGCGGCGCGCGTTGCTGGCGGAGGAACTCGTCGCCTTCGTCTTCCTGTGGCCGGCTTTCGCGGCGCTGAACAGCCCGCAGGGGATCGCCCGCGTCCGCCGGCGAACCGCGGACCTCGCACAGCGGTGGTTCTCGACCGAGGGCTGATCAGTACCTTTCAGCCGATCACATAGACAGTCTTGATATCGATCTTAGTCTATTTATAGGCTCGCCTGGTCCCCGCTCAACCCGTCCTCGTTTGGAGCGTGAACATGCGCCTGCCCAGGATGTCCCGGATCCTCGCCACCCTCGCCGCCGCGACGGTGACGGCGCTCGGTGTCGTCGCCGTCGAATCGGCCCCGGCCTCCGCCGCCGTCCGCAACGTCTGTTACAACACCAGCCAGGCCGGACCGTTCGCCGGGTATGCCAACCAGGCCGCCACGATCTGGAACAACGCCACGAACAACATCAACATGGCCCAGTGCGGCTCGAACCTGATGATCTACTACACCTACGGCGGCGGCTCGTACGCGGTCCGCTACAGCCTCGGCAACGGCTACGTGGTCATCGACTACAACCAGGCGCAGCAGTACTCCCCGCTGCGGATCATGACCCACGAGATCGGGCACATCCTCGGCCTGGCCGACAACTACAACGGCAACTGCGCCATCCTGATGTCCGGCGGCAGCGCCGGCACCGGCTGCACCAACCCCTACCCGAGTGCCGGCGAGGCCGCGACGGTCGACTCGTACTTCCGCTCCACCCTCCGGAGCGCGACGACGGCCCAGGTCTTCACCGACAGCTGGCCGGCAGCCGCGGCCGCCCTGCGCTGACACCGCGATGAGACCCCGGCCGGGTCGGCGGTCCGCCGACCCGGCCGGTCCCGCGCGGATGTGAATCGGGCCATCCATCCTTGTCACAGCGCAGGGCAACCGGGTTGGGTCGACACCATGGCCCGCATCGCGTACGACGGCCGGGACGCCGCGGCGTTCGCCGCCACCCGCCACCTGCCTGACCAGGGACTGGCCGCCTGGCGCGCGGCGGTGAGCCGGCACCTCCAACCCAGACCCGGCATGCGGATGCTCGACCTCGGCGCGGGCACCGGAATGTGGGCCGCGGCCTTCACCGACTGGTACGACGACCTGGACGTCATCGCGGTCGAGCCGGCCGAGGCGATGCGCGCCCGCTGCATCCATCCGCACCTGCTCCCGGGCGAGGCCGCCGACATTCCCCTGCCCGATGACAGCGTCGACGCGGCCTGGCTGTCCACCGTGGTCCACCACGTACCGGACCTGACGGCCGCGGCGCGGGAACTGCGTCGTGTGGTGCGCGGCGGCGGCCCGGTGCTGATCCGGTCGGCCTTCGCCGGCCGGCACCAGGCGATCGGGCTGTTCCGGTTCTTCCCGGAGGCCATCCGCGTCCTGGACACGTATCCCAGCGTGGGCGAGGTCGAAGGGGCCTTCGGCGCGTGCGGCTTCGCCGTCACCGGATTCGAGCAGGTCCCCCAGACGGCTTCGCCGTCGCTGCGCGAGTTCGCGGCAAACCTGCGCCGGGAGGCGCACACGCCACTGCAGCTGATCACCGACGACGAGTACGCCGCCGGACTGGCCCGGCTTCACCGGGCCGCGCGATCGGAGCAGGGGCCGGTGATCGATGCCCTGGACCTGCTGGTCCTTCGATAGGGCGCCGATCGCGACGGCCCCACTTTTCCGGCGCCGACCGGGCCTCTTGAATCACCTGCCCGGACTGCCATCACCCAGGGTGATCAACAAGTTGCATAGTGATGTTTGCCGATGAGATCGTGGGGCGATGATCGCCCCGGACGTCAACGCTGGATTGCCTCACCCCTTCTACGTCGACGCCGATGGCGTCAACCGGCCGCCCGGCCCGGAGAAGCACCCGCACTACGCCCGGCTCGCCGCCTCCGGCTCGGGCGTCGTACCCGTGGTCCGGCAGGTCGCCGGCGAGCTGGTCCCGGCACTGCTGATCTGCCGCTACGCGGACGTGCGGGAGGTGCTGCGCCGCCAGGACGTGTTCTCCCGGGCCGCCGCCGCGCCCGCCGACCAGATCGACGTGACGGGAACCATGCTCGGGATGGACGGCTCGGAGCACGCGACGGTACGCGGCACGGTGAAGGACTCCTTCACCAAACCGGCAGTCGCCGAGCTGAGCGCCATGGTGCGGACCGCCGCCGAGGCCCAGTTGGTGGCGCTGACCACCGCTCGCCGCCCGGCCGATCTGGTCCGGGACTTCGCCATCCCGTTCACCCTGGACGTCATCTGCGACCTGCTCGGCCTGCCCGGCGAGGATCGGCTGCAGTTCCGCCGGTGGGGCGACATGTTCCTCGGCGCGGGCGATCTCAGCCGCGAGGAGGCCGCCCGGTCGGCCGTCGAGATGGGCGGCTACCTGTGGGGCCAGCTCGAGCGGCGGCGGGAGTGCCCCGCCGGCGACCTGCTGACACAGATCGCGACGACCGCCGCGGACCAGCCGATGGACGTCCAGATCAAGCTGCCGATCTCGCTGGTGGTGGGTGGCTGGGAGACCGCCGCCAGCTCGATCGCGACGTTCGTCCACGTGCTGCGCACCCGTCCCTACTCCGGAGACCGGACGGGATGGGAGTACCTGCTCGACCACCCGGAGAAGGTGGACTCCGCCGTCACCGAGCTGGAGCGGCTCTACTCCACCTCCAACGGCGACGAGATGCCGCGCCGGGTGATGGCGGACGTGCGGCTGCCGAGCGGCGCGCGGCTGTCCGAAGGGGACATCGTCATTCCCTCGCACGACGCCGCCAACCGCGATCCGGACGTCTTCCCCGATCCGGAGCGGATGGACTTCGACCGCGATCCCAATCCGCACCTCTCCTTCGGATACGGCCCGCACTACTGCATCGGCGCGCACCTGGGCGCCCTGGAGGTCCGTACCGCGATCGCTCTGCTGCTGCGGGAACTCCCCGGCCTGCGGCTCGCGGTGCCCGCCGACGAGGTGCGGTGGAAGGCCGGGCACGCGATCCTCGGCCCGACGGCCCTGCCGGTGACCTGGTAGGGGCACGGGCCCAGGGTCGCGCTGCCCCGGCCGCGCGGCGGCGGATCAGTCGCGGGCGGCGACCAGGGTGCCGATGGCGCCCGCCGCCACGGTCAAACCGGCGGCGGCGACGAGCCGGTGCCGGGACAGCCAGGCCTGGGGGCTGTGGCTGTGGGACCGGCCGGTGAAGCTGCCCCGGGCGCCGAAGTCGTGGCCGTCCGGGCCGTCGACCGGCTGCCACAGGTTCGCCGGCCGGTGCGGATCGGCCGACTGGTCGGTCTGCTGGGACTGGTACCCGGTACGGGCCAGGTAGCGGTCGAGCAGGCCGGGCGCGATGCGGTTGCCCAGGATGGTCAGGGCGGTGGAGACGCCCACCCAGTACTCGCGGCGGCCGGGCCGGTCCGCGGCGCCCACGATGGCCCGGGCCGCCACCTCCGGCTCGTAGATCGGCGGCACCGGCTGGGCGTTGCGGGGCAGCCGGGACAGCAGCCAGTCGAACTGGGGTGTGTTGACCGCGGGCAGGTGGACCATGGTCACCCGCACCTTGCTCCGGTCGTGCATCAGCTCGCACCGCAGTGACTCGGTGAACCCGACGATGGCGTGCTTGGCCCCGCAGTAGGTGGCCTGCAACGGGATCCCCCGGTAGGCCAGCGCCGACCCGACCTGAACGATCGTCCCCTCGTTGCGAGGTGTCATGTGGGCGAGCGCGACTCGGGTGCCGTGCACGTACCCCAGGTAGGTGACCTCCATGGCGCGCCGGAACTCCTCCGGCCGGGTCTCCTGGAAGGGCGCGAAGACGGAGCTGAAGGCGTTGTTGATCCACAGGTCGATCGGCCCGAGTTCGTCCGCCACCCGCTGCCCGGCGGCGACGACCTGGTCGTACTCGGCCATGTCCACCTCGACGGGCAGGGCCCGGCTGCCTTCCGCCCGGACCTCGGCGGCGGCGGCGTCGAGGCCGGTGCGCCCCCTGGCCAGGAGCGCGATGGCGATGCCCCGCTGGGCCAGCAGCCGGGCGGTCGCTCGCCCCACCCCGGCGCTCGCGCCGGTGATCACCGCAACCTTCGCGTCCCGTCTGGTTCGCCGCATGTCACCCTCCCGGTGTCGCCTGTCCTCTACCGGCTACCCCGGCGCCTGCCCGGGTAACCACGCGTGCCGGATCCAGGTGTACAGCCGTACGGGACGGGTAGTGCCCTGCGACCCTGCTGGGAGGTGCGGCACTGGATCAGGACGAGGGGCCGAACCAGGCTGCGGCCGTGGCTGTCGCGGGCCCGCACGTGCTGCGGGAGTACGCGCTGATCGCCGACGGCCGCCGAGGCGCGCTCGTCGGCCCGGACGGCAACGTCACCTGGCTCTGCGCCCCCGGCTGGGCCGATCCGCCGGTCTTCAGCCGACTGCTCGGCGGCCGGGGCGACTACCTGGTGACGCCGGCGAACCGGCGGTTCGTCTGGGGCGGGCACTACGAGGCTGCCTCCCTGATCTGGGTGAGCCGGTGGGTGACCACGGACGGGATCATCCAGTGCCGGGAGGCGCTGCTCTTCCCCGGCGAGCGGCAGCGGATCGTGCTGCTGCGGCAGGTCCAGGCGGTGGACGGGGACGCGGTCGTGCACGTCCGGCTGGATCCGCGGGCCGACTTCGGCCGGGAGCCGGTACGCGAGGTGCGCCGGGCGGGACGGCATTGGCTGGCTCGCACCGGCGGGCTGTACCTGCGGCACACCGGTGGCGAGATGCTCGGGCAGAGCAGCGAGGGCCTGCTGTGCGGCGAGCTGATCGTACCGGCCGGCGGCCGGCACGATCTGGTGCTGGAGATCGCCACCCGCCCGCTCGAGGACGCGCCGCCCGAGCCCGACGGGCTGTGGCGGACCACCGAGGATGCCTGGCGGCAGGCGGTGCCGGGCCTGGCCGGCGGTCCCGCGCAGCGGGACGCGGTCTTCGCGTACGCGGTGCTGCGCGGCCTGACCCAGCCGGACGGTGGGATGGTGGCGGCGGCGACCGCGTCGCTGCCGGAGCGGGCGCTGGCCGGGCGCAACTACGACTACCGCTACGCCTGGCTGCGCGATCAGTCCTTCGCCGGCCGGGCCGGCGCGCTGGTCGGACGGTACGACCTGCTCGACGACGCGGTCGCATTCGTCACTGAGCGGGTGCTGGCGGACGGGGACCGGCTCGCCCCCGCCTACACGGTCGACGGCCGTCCGGTGCCGCCGCAGGAGGAACTCGCCTTCCTGCCCGGCTATCCGGGCGCGCCGGTGCGGGTCGGCAACTGGGTCGGCGGCCAGTTCCAGCTCGACGTGCTCGGGGAGGTCCTGCTGCTGCTGGCGATCGGCGGTCGGCACGACCGGCTGGACGACGCCGCGTGGCGGGCGATGGAGGTGGCCGCGCGGGTGATCGGCGCCCGCTGGGGCGAGCCCGATTCGGGCATCTGGGAGCTGTCGCCCCGCCGGTGGACCCACTCGAAGCTGATGTGTGTGGCCGGGCTGCGGGCGGCGGCCCGGGTCGCGCCGGCCGGGCTGGGCGGGCGGTGGGTGGCCCTCGCCGACGCCGTCCTCGCCGACACGGCCACGCGCGGCCGCCACCGGTCGGGGCGCTGGCAGCGGGCGTACGACGACGAGCGGGTCGACGCGGCGCTGCTGTTCCCCGGGATCCGGGGGGCGCTGCCGGCGGGCGATCCGCGGACCGAGGTGACCCGGCGAGCGGTCCTGCGGGAGTTGGAGTGTGACGGCTACCTGTACCGGTTCCGTCCCGACGCGCGGCCGCTCGGGGACGCGGAAGGCGCCTTTCTGCTCTGCGGCTACGCGGCGTCGCTGGCCGCGTGGCAGGCCGGTGACGTCGTCGAGGCGAACCGGTGGTTCGAACGCACCCGCGTCGCCTGCGGTCCGCCGGGGCTGTACACCGAGGAGTACGACGTGCAGCAGCGACAGTTGCGCGGCAATCTGCCGCAGGCGTTCGTGCACGCGCTGATGTTGGAGACCGCGGTGACGCTCGGTCAGGCGGTGCCCTGTTCGCCACCCAGCTGACCGGCCGTCCGGTGGCCGTCGCCCTGGGCCGCGGCGGCCCGCCGGGCCGCCGTCACCGCCTCCGCAGCCGGGTGGCGAGCGCGGCGGCGGGAGCGAGCGCGGCCAGCCCGACGGAGCCGGTGGCGAGCAGCCGAGCGGCGCGGGACGGCCGGTCCGGGCGCCGTGCCCACTGTCGCTCGGGACGGGCGGTCACCGGGTCGCCGTGCAGGCCGGCCCGGAGCAGCTCGGCGAGGTGGATCGCCGACCGTCCCCCGGACGCGCCCTGTTCGACCTGGGTACGACAGCTGAAGCCGTTGGCCAGGATGACGTCGGTGTCGGCGGCGTCCCGCACGGATGGGAGCAGCACCCGCTCGGCGCACGCTTCGGAGACCTCGTAGTGCCCCGTCTCGAAGCCGAAGTTGCCGGCCAGGCCGCAGCAGCCCGAGTCGAGGAAGTCCGCCTGCACCCCGGCCGCGGCGAGCACCGCCTGCTCGGCGCCGGTGCCGAGGATGGCGTGCTGGTGGCAGTGGGTCTGGATCAGCGCGTGCGCGGGCAGCCTGGGCGGCCGCCAGCCGGGGGTGTGGTCGTGCAGCAGCTCGGCCAGGGTGACGGTCTGCTCCCGCAGCCGGGAGATGTCCTCGTCGTCGGGGAAGAGTTCCCGGGCGTCACTGCGGAAGACCGCCGTGCAGCTCGGTTCCAGGCCCACCATCCGGGTGCCGGCCCGCAGGTGCGGGCGCAGCACGTCGACGGTCCGCTGGATCACCCGTCTGGCGACGCCGAGCTGCCCGGTGGAGATCCAGGTCAGCCCGCAGCAGACGGCCTGCTCCGGCACCCGCACCCGCCAGCCGGCCGCTTCCAGCACCTCGACCGCGGCCTGCGCGATGCCGGGGTGGAAGTGGTTGGTGAAGGTGTCCGGCCACACCAGGACCTCGCCGCGCGAGCCGTCGCCGCCCGGGGTACGCCGGGCGAACCAACGCTGGAAGCTCTCGGCGGCGAACAGCGGGATCTCCCGACGCTGGTCGACACCGCCGGCCAGCTTCGCCAGCCGGTCCAGGCCGGGGGCCTGCGCAAACGCGTTGACCAGCCGGGGCGCCCGGCCGGCGACCGCCGCCGCGAGCGGCAGCCAGCCCATCGAGTAGTGCGCCCGGGGACGGAGCCGGCCCTGGTAGTGGTGGGACAGGAACTCCGCCTTGTAGGTCGCCATGTCGACGTTGACCGGGCAGTCGGCCTTGCACCCCTTGCAGGCCAGGCAGAGGTCGAGGGCGTCCCGGACGGCGTGGGAGCGCCAGCCGTCGGCGATGACACCGCCCCGGGCGGTGCCGTCGAGCATCTCGAACAGCAGCCGCGCCCGGCCTCGGGTGGAGTGCTCCTCCTCACGGGTGACCATGTAGGACGGGCACATCACCCCGCCGTGCGGCCGGCGGCACTCGCCCACCCCGACGCAGCGCAGCACGGCCCGCCCGAAGCTGCCGGAGTCGTCGGGGTAGCGGAACCGGGTGTCCACGTCACCGTGGTTGTAGTCGACACCCAGCCGGAGGTGGCTGTCCAGCGGATAGGGGGCGACGACCTTGCCCGGGTTCATCCGGTCGTCGGGATCGAAGATGGCCTTGAACTGCCCGAAGGCGCGGATCAGCCGGTCGCCGAACATCTTCGGCAGCAGTTCTCCCCGGGACTGGCCGTCGCCGTGCTCGCCGGAGAACGAGCCTCCGTAGGAGACCACCAGGTCCGAGGCGCGTTCGATGAACGAGCGGAACTGCCGGACACCCTCGGCGGTGGTCAGCTTGAACGGGATGCGGGTGTGGACGCAGCCCTGCCCGAAGTGCCCGTACAGGGACGCCTGCTCGAACCCGTACTCCTGGTAGAGCCGGTTCAGGTCGCGCAGGTAGTCGCCGAGCCGCTCCGGGGGGACCGCCGAATCCTCCCAGCCCTCCCAGGTGTCCGCCTCCCCCGGCACCCGGGCGGTCGCGCCGAGGCCGGCCTCGCGGACCCCCCACATCTGCTGCTCGTGTGCCTCGTCCTCGAAGCGGTGCACGGTCGGCCCGCTCTCGCGCCGCAGCGCGTGCAGCAGCCGCTGCAGGGCGGCCTCTGCCTCCTCCGGCGTGCCGCCACCCATCTGCACCATCAGCCAACCGCCGCCCTCGGGGAGCAGGTGCAGGGCGGCGGCGTGCAGGTGCTTGCGCTTCTCGAAGTTGATCAGTTTGTCGTCGAGGCCTTCGAGCGCGACCGGCTGGTGCGGCAGGATGTGCGGCACGTCGTCGGCCGCGGCGGCGATGTCCGGGTAGCCGAGGAAGACCATCGCCTTGGCCGGCACCACCGGGACCAGCTTCAACCGGGCCCGCAGCACGGTGACCAGCGTGCTCTCCGAGCCGACCAGGGCCTGCGCCACGTGGAAGTTCTTCTCCGGCAGCAGGCTGTCCAGGTTGTAACCGGAGACGCGGCGCGGGATGTCCGGATAGCGGGTGCGGATGTCGCTCAGGTACTCGTCCCGCAGCGCCCGCAGTTGGCGGTAGATCTCGGCCGGCCGGCCGCCCCGACGCTGGATCTCGGCGTACGCCTCGTCGCTGGTCTCGCCGACCCACATCCGGGTGCCGTCGTAGAGCAGCACCTCCATCTCGACGAGGTTGTCGACCGTCTTGCCGGTGCGCTGCGCCGTCGAGCCGCAGGAGTTGTTGCCGATCATGCCGCCGATGGTGCAGTGGGTGTGCGTCGACGGCTTCGGGCCGAACTCCAGCCGGTGCGGGGCCAGCAGTTCGTTGAGCGTGTCGAGCACGATGCCCGGCTCCACCAGGCACGTCTTCGCGTCGGCGTCCACCTCGATCAGCCGGTTGCAGTACTTCGACCAGTCGATCACGACGGCGGTGTTCGTGCACTCGCCGGCCAGGCTCGTGCCGCCGCCGCGGGACAGGACCGGAACGCCCAACTGGCGGCACACCTCGATCGTGGCCACGGCCGCGTCGATGGTGCGTGGCACCACCACGCCGAGCGGGAGCTGCCGGTAGTTGGAGCCGTCGGTCGAGTAGGCGCCCCGGGATCCGGCGTCGAACCGCACCTCGCCGTCCACCACTGGACGCAGCCGGGCGGCCAGGGCGGCCAGGTCAACGTCGGTGGCAGGCGCGGGTGACCGGGTCACCGGGTCGGGCAGCGCCACCGGCCGAGCGGTGACCCGGGTCATGACCGCAACTCGTTGATCTTGTCTCGGGCCACGCTGGCCAGCGTCGCCTTCTTGTGCGGCTCGCCGCGCAGGAACGCCTCGGTGAAGTGTTTGGCCTGCTCGTAGCGGACCTTGCCGGGCATGGGCGGCTCGTTGGGGTTGACGTCGCAGTCCACCAACGCCGGCCCCGGATGCGCCAGCGCCTCCCGGATCGCCCCGGGCAGCGCCTTCGGGTCGGTGACCTTGACGCCGAATCCGCCGCAGGCCCGCGCCCAGGCCCCGAAGTCCGCCTCCGGCTGCCGGTGCCGCACCGCGTACTCGGGATAGCCGAGGATGATCTGCTCCCACAGGATCTGGCCGTACGCGTTGTTGTTGTTGATCACCACCTTGATCGGCAGCTCGTGCCGGACGGCGGTGAGGAACTCAGCCATCAGCATCGCGAAGCCGCCGTCGCCGACGAACGCGATCACCTGCCGACCCGGGAACGCCTGCTGCATGCCGACCGAGTACGGCAGACCCGGCGCCATGGTGGCCAGGTTGCCGGACAGGTAGAACTCCCGGTTGCCGCGAATGGTCCAGTGCCGCGCCGCCCACGTGGCGATGGTGCCGGAATCGCAGGTCAGGATGGCGTCCGAGGTGGCGGCCTCGTCGATGCAGCTCATCAGGTACTGCGGGGCGATCGGGTCGCGTCCCGAGTCCTCCAACGCTGCCATGTCCGCGCGCCACGAGTCCCGCGCCCGCTGGTACTTCTCCAGGAAGGACCGGTCCGGCCGGGACCGGAGCATCGGCAGCAGCTGCTGCAACGCCACCTTGGCGTCCGCGGTGACAGCCGCGTCGATCGGCAGACGCAGACCGATCAGGCTCGAGTCGATGTCGATCTGCACCACCCGCGCCTGGCCCGGCGACGGCAGGTACTTCCCGTACGGGAAGGAGGTGCCCACCATCAGCAGGGTGTCGCACTCCTCCATCAGCTCCTCGCTCGGCTTGGTGCCGAGCAGGCCCAGACCGCCGGTGGTGAGCGGGTGGTCGTCGGGCACCACCATCTTCCCGGACAACGTCTTGACAATCGGGCTGGCCAGCGCCTCGGCCACGGCGAGCACCTCGTCGCGCGCCCTACGGGCGCCGACGCCGACCAGCATGGCGACCTTCTTGCCGGCGTTGAGCACCTCCGCCGCGCGGGCCAGGTCGGCCTGCGCCGCCGGCACCGGGGGCTGCGACACCACCGGGCTGCTCGTCGGCGGCTCCCCGGGACTGACGTGCCGGTACGGGTCCGCCCCCGCCGCGGCGACCTGCACGTCGTTGGGGAAGGACAGGTGTGCGACGCTGCGCCGGGCCAGGGCGTGCCGGATGGCGATGTCGACCACCCCGGGCAGCTGCTGCGGGTTGGTGACCATCAGGTTGTACGCCTCCGCCACGTCCTGGTACAGCAGCGGCGTGTGCACCTCCTGCTGGTAGTGCGAACCCAGCACCGAGGTCTCCTGCATGCCGGTGAGGGCGAGCACCGGCACGTGGTCGAGCTTGGCGTCGTACAGGCCGTTGAGCAGGTGGATCGCCCCCGGCCCGGAGGTGGCGGCACACACCCCGATCCGCCCGGTCGCCTTGGCGTAGCCGGTGGCCATGAAGGCCGCCGCCTCCTCGTGGTGCACCAGCACGAACCTGAGCTTGTCCCGCTGCCGGCGGAAGCCCTCCATCAGGCCGTTGATGCCGTCCCCGGGAAGACCGAACACCGTGTCGACGCCCCACTCCACCAGCCGTCGGGCCAGGGTCTCGCCTACGATCTCCTGCACGTCGAACCTCCTGGTCCCGGGTGCCGACGCGTCCGGAGTGTCACCGGCACGTCCCGAGTCTCCGGTAGTCACCAGAGCTCGTGTCGGCAAACCTGCAAATGAGCCGGCGTCTCCCCCGTCACGGGGCCGGTTCCCGCGTGTGGGGACGTCACCTGCGACGACCAAGGCGAGCCGCGAGATAGCCGATGATCAGCCCGGCGGCCACGATGGTGGCGGTACGCCCGGTAGCGGCCGCGCGGAGCCGGGTGAGTCCTTCCCGGGGATCGGCGACAGCACCGGCCACGTTGCCGGCCGCGCCGACGATGACATCACTCATCCGGCTCATGTTCATCGCCCTGCCACCTCTCCTGGTGCGGCCTGCACCTGCCGTCCGTACCCGTCACTCAAGGCGCCAAACGCCGGATTCCCGCCCCGCGGACCGGCCGGCGGACGGGCGCCGGCGCGGCCGGGTCACCGTTCGAGGGTCTGCTCGACGAGCCGGTATCCGGCGACGGCCGCCGCGCCGGCCAGCCGGGCAGCCGCGGCGGCGACGCCCGCCACGAGCGGGACCGCTCGCACGGCGCCGGTCCAGGGGTGGTGGGTTACGTGACGTAGTCGGGGCGGCAGTTGCAGGAACGCTCAGCGGTGGGCGACGCCCCTCAGCGGACGCGCTGTGTCTCCCGCCAGTCCCGCACGGCGTCGCGGATCCGGTCGAAGACCGCCAGCGGCGGGCCGGCCAGGAGGTTCGCCGGTGCGGATTCGCCGCTGTGCGGATGCGGGCGGGTGGGTGCCGTCTGCTCCGCGGCGCGGACCGCGCCGGCCATCCGTATCAACTGCTCCTGCGGCACCTGCTGCCGGAGGGACCGGAACTCCTCCGCCTCCTCGCGGTCGGCGTGCTGCGCCACCGCCTCGCTGAGCTTCGCCAGTTTGGCGTTGAACTCCGGGTGGTCGACGCCCATGTCGTAGAGCTGGGCCAGCTCGCGCTTGGCCTGGTCCTCCTCCTTGCGGCGACTGTCGACCACCTGCTCGCCGGAGTCGATCCGGCGGCGGGCGACGGGGTGCACGACCTCCTCCTCGGCGGTCTCGTGCACCGCCAGGAGGCGGACCAGGTCCTGGAACAGCTCGCGCTTCTGGGTGCCCTTCGGCTCACTGGCCACCCGGCTGAACAGCGACTTGATCTGGCTGTGCTGGTCGAGAAGGACGTCCACGACGTCCTGCTGCTTTCCTGCCATCAGGGCGACCCCTTCTCGTCTGGGCGTGAAGACGGGACAGGGTTCCCGGAATCCGGACGTTCATTCGTTGGGATGACGGCGCGGCGCCGCGAAAGGCCCAGCGTGCCCGGGCCGCCTATCCCCCTGGGTGAAGCGTTCCCGCTACGGCAGCACGGTGCCGGCCAGCCCCGCCAGTCGGGCCGGCGCCGTCGGCTGAATCAGGACAGATTCACGAGGTCGCGCCCATCCGGGAAAGCCGGGCCGCGGGGGCACGAGCCGGTGGGATACTCCCTCTGCTGGCCGTCGACCCGGGGCTGCCGCCTGCACCACCACGATCCGCTCTCGGGCTGCCGCCGGCGGCGGTCGGCCGCGCGGATTGGAGGGCCCATGCACCAGCCGGGAGGCATGCGTCCACCTCGTGCAACCACGGTGCCCGCAGCGGGCCTCGCGGCAGACCCCTTCGTCCACAACGCCAGGGATCACGGTCTGGCCGGCGACGGGGCCACCAACGACCAGCCGGCGCTGCAGCGGCTCGTCGACGAGCTCGGTGCCGGCTACGCCGCCGACGGCCAGCCCCGCACCATTTACTGCCCGTCCGGCCTGTACTCGATCCGGGACAAGGGCACCGTTTGGCGAAGCGGTGTCTCGCTGATCGGCGCGGGCCCGGCCGCCACCCGGTTCGCCCTGGCCAATCCGGGGGATCCGACCTCCCCGACTCCCCTCGCCTTCTTCACTGTGCAGAAGCACGGCGCCAGCCGTGACAACCACATCGCTGACTGCACCTTCGCGCACTTCGAGATCGACGGCTCCGGCGTGCGGCTGTCCCAGTACGACGTGCTCGCCAAGGGCCTGGGCCTGCAGTACGTGTGGCGGGGCCGCTTCCACGATCTCTACATCCACGACACGGCGGCCACCGGCTTCGGCTGCGACTTCCTACAGGACACGTTCGTCGACAACCTGTTGATCGAGCACTGCGGGCGGCTGGAGAACGGCGAGTGGATGGGCGGTGCCGGCATCGGCATCGGTGTCGGCGGCTGGGGGCCGGTGGAGCGGTGCACCGTCAACGCGTGCACCACGATCCGCAACGGCACCAGCGGCATCTTCTTCGAGTTGCAGGGGAAGGACTGGACGCCGCCGCGCGGGATCCGCGTGATCGGCTGCCATTCGGAGGGCAACCGGTTCGGCATCTCCGACTGGGGCACCGACGGGCTCATCGTGTCCGGCTGCACGCTGATCGGCAACCACCAGGCCGGCTACGACGTGTCGTCGCTGGGCACGACCAGCGTCGCCGGGCGGGGCGGCATCGTGACCGGCTGCGTGATCGAGGACAACGTCTGGGACGGCGTCGCCATCGGCAACACCCCCGGCCCGTACACGGTCGAAGGCAACCGCATCAGCCGTAACGGCCGCTACGGCTACTGGCAGCACAACCTCGCCGGCGGCGCCCAGGAGCCCGCCACCGACATGATCATCAAAGACAACGAGTTCTGGGACAACGCGCTCGAGGGCATCCTCGCCGACTCGTCGCTGGCCGACGTCGCCATAGCCGGCAACCGCATCCGCAACAACGGCCGGCGCACCGCACCCGCATGCTCCGGTGCGGGAGACACCGTCACTTACACCGAACGGTCGCTGACCGACACGTCCGCGAACTGGGTTCCGGACGGACATCGCGGCAAGTGGATCACCGCCGACGGACGGCGGGTCATCGTCATGGGCAACAGCGCGACCAAGCTGGTGCTCGCGCCACGTCGCCCCGGCGCGCCGACCGCCTGGCCGGACCGCACCCCACCGCCCGGGGCCCCGTACCAGATACCCGGCTCCCCACCGACCCGGGCGGGCATCACCCTGGCCGCCGCCACCTACCGCCCCACGATCCACAACAACCGGGTCTGGGACAGCCAGCCCCACCAGACCCAGACCCACGGGCTGCAGATCGCCGGAACCGGTACCTGCGAGTCCGGGTGGGTCCACGACAACTACTGGGACGGCAACGCTGTCGCGGCCGCCCGCTTCGACACCGCCCCGTCCGACGGCTGCTGGTACCACAACATCGGCCTCGACGACGGCCCCGGCGCGCGGCGCTGACCACCGGCCTCGTTCCTGCCGTCCCAGGTAGCGCCAGGCAAAATTCCGGTGCCGGTGCGGCACCTGGATAGGTAGTTTTCTCAGATGACCGCTGTCCCGATGGCCACCTCGCACCTGCAGTTCTGCACCGATCCGGCCGAGTTTCTCGCCGCGGCCGGTGACCATCTGGCCGCCGATCCGGTGATCAGCACGGTCGTGGCCGGTGTCGCGCACCGGATGTCGGCGCGGCGGGCCGAGGGGATCGCGCCGCCCGACCGCGACTGGTGGTTGGTGGTCCGGGACGAGTCCGGTGCGGTGGTCGGTGCGGGGATGCGGACCGCGCCGTTCGCGCCGTACCCGCCGTTCCTGCTGCCGATGCCGGACGACGCGGCCGTGGCCCTGGCCCGCGTGTTGCACGAGCGTGGGGAGGAGGTGCTCGCGGTCAACGGGGCTCTTCCCGCCGTGCAGCTGTGCGCGGCCGAGCTGGCCCGGCTCAATGGGGGCCAGGTCCGGGTCAGCCAGCACACGCGGCTGCACGAGCTCGGGGCGTTGGTCCCGCCGGCGCCCGTGCCGGGCGGCTTGGTGGTCGCGACCGAGGACGACGTGGACCTGGTGACGGAATGGTTTGGCGCGTTCATGGGCGACGCCGACGAGCAGGCGGGCCGCCCGCGGGGGGTCAGCGCGCACGAGGTGCCCGAACGGGCGGAGTTGCTGCGCCGGCTCCGGGCTGGGCGGATGTGGTTCTGGGTCGACGAGGACGGGAAGCCGGTGCACCTGACGGGGGCGAACCCGCCGTCGTTCGGGGTCGCGCGGGTGGGCCCGGTGTACACGCCGCCGGCTCAGCGCGGGCGCGGTTGGGCCAGCAACGCGGTCGCCGAGGTGTCCCGGCGGATCCAGGACGAGGGTGCGCGGGTGTGCCTGTTCACCGACCAGGCGAACCCGGCCTCCAACAAGGTCTACGCCAGGCTCGGCTACCGGCCGTTGGTCGACATGGCCAACCTCGTCATCGTGCGCTGACGCCCGACCCGACCGCGGTACGGCGTTCCGCGTACCGGCCGTACGTTGCCGCGCGTAGCTCAGGTGTCGCTTCCGGTGGGATGGCCGGCGGCGCTGCGGCGGGCAGCATGCCTTTCGGATCGGTGCCGGGACGGCCCGCGGCAGGCGCCGTGTCTGGCAGCTACCTCGGAAGGAGTGACCAGCATGGTGACGCGCAGCGACCGGCGATGGGGTTGGTGGGGCATACTGTTCGTGCTCGCCTTCATCGCCAGCATCCCCGCCGGCAACGCCCTCCTGGCCGGCAAGGCCCTCTACCTGCCGGACGCGTCGGCGGCGGAGTTACGCGCCTTCTACCAGGACAACCTTGCGGCAGTGCTCGTCCAGTCGGCGTTGCAGGCGGTGGCGGCGGTGGCCCTGTACCAGTTCGGCCGCCGGGTCGGGGCGGCCCTTGAGCCCGCCGCCGGCCGGCGGGAAGCCGCCGTCGCGACCGCGGGGACGACGGCAGCCGCCGGATTTCTGTTCCTCTCCGTGGTCTGTTCGCTGCTGCTCCTGGTGGCCGCGCCATCCGCGGGCGCGGCGGTCGTCGCGGCGCTCGGAAAGGCCACCCTGCTCGCCGGCGGCCCGGTGCATCTCCTCGGCCTCTCCCTGCTCGTCACCGCCTCGTCCGTCGTCGCCCTGCGGTCCGGCACGCGTACCCGGTGGGTGTTCCACTATGGCCGCGTTGCCGGTCCGTTGCTGGCCCTGTCGATCATCTCGATCGGCTGGTCGCCGTTCGTGAAGGCGGAAGTCCTGTGGCGGCTGCTCGCCGTCATCTGGATCGTGGGGGTGGCGGTTGCTGCGCTGCGCGGCGGGATCAGCAGTGCTCACCCCGCCCGAGCGAGCGATGCCGTGGGCGCCCGTAGGTGACCCGCCTGGCCCGCTGCGGGGATGCTGACCTGCAGTACCTTCTCGATCGCCTTGGCCAGCGGTTCCGACATGTTGATGCCCTCGCCGGCTCGCACGGTCAGGACCAGTGTGGATCCACGGCATTTGACGGCCGGTCCGGCCAGCGGCAGTCCGACCCGGCCGGCCGCGGAGCCGTTGGTCAGTCACGATGGGCGGCGCGGCGAACCGGAGGCCGGACGTGCCGATGGCGTTCACGCCGAGTCCGGTGATTCCCTATGCGACTCACCGGTGGGCCAGCGGAGGGTGGTCGGCTACGCCGGTCGGAAGGGCCACTCCTCGAACGAGTTGCACCGCCGGTCCTCGGCAAAGCGCATGACCCACAGGTCGCGGTACTCCTGCTCGACCGGGTCGCCGTACCGGACCTCCACGCGCGCCACTGCGGTGTTGCCGTCGACCGCGACGATCTCGCTGGTCATGTGGAACACCTCGTCGGGGCTGTCGCGCTCCTTCTCCCACATCCGGGCGATGGCCGGCAGGCCGATGACCGGTGCCCGGTAGGGGCCCTGCAGGTAGCTCGCCTCTTCGGTGAAGATCGTGGCGAGCACCTCGGTCCCCGGCGTGCGCCACGCCTGCTCGTAGGCCGCGAGCCAGTCTGTCACCTGTTTCCGATCCACAGGTGTCCATCCTGCCAGGTGATCGGGTGCGGAGCGGCGGAGTCGAGCCACGCCGCGACGCGGCTGTCGGACCGCCGCGGCATGATCTGCGACCGTGACCGACTATCACGAGCTGCTGGGCCGCCTCGCCCGCCGGGCCGGCGAGGACGAACCCACCGTACCGCTGCGGGGTGGCCTGCCCGCTCCGCTCTCGCCCGCCAGGATCGCCGAGGCCGAACAGCGTCTGGGCTTCCCGCTGCACCCGTTGCTGGCCGCGATCTACCGCGATGTCGCCAACGGCGGCTTCGGCCCCGACTACCAGCTGCTCAGCCTGATCGATGGCCCGACCGAAGAGCAGGCGGTGGACTGCTACACCGAAGCGCGCACCGCGCACGCCGGCACCGAGTGGGCCTGGCCCAAAGGCGTCCTGCCGATCCTCACCTGGGGCTGCGGCATGTACGCGTGCGTCGACTGCCGCAGCGACGAGGGGACTGTGCTGCTCTTCGAACCCAACCCGGGAGATCCGGACGCCGCCTGGTGGATCGACTCACCCAGTCTCCGGCGGTGGCTCGAGCACTACATCCACGACACCGGCTGGTGGGTCAAGGCGGAGGAGGGCGAAGACCTCGACGACATGCCGCCCTGGCCGCACGCCAGGGCGAGGGCAGGCAGCTGACCGTTCCGCGGTCAGCATCCGCTGGCTCGCCATGGCAGCGCGCCGGTCAGTCGAGCAGCGCGGCGAGCGCGTCGGCGAAGACCTCGTGGTGTCGGGCGACGTCCTCGACGGTGGTCTGCGGGCACATCAGCGCCATGTTGTGGAACGGGGTCATCAGGATGCCCCGGTTGATCAGGTAGACGTGCAGGAAGTCCTCCAGGTCGGCGTCGGCGCAGGCCGCCGATTCGGTGCCGGTGCGGGGAGCCGGAGCGGCGAAGCGGTACTCCACCCGCGCGCCGAGCTGGCTCACCGACCAGGGCAGCGCGTATTCGTCGATGATCTTGCGGATGCCGTCGGCGAAGACGGTCGCCACGTCGATCATGCCGGCGAACGCGTCGTCGGTGAGCACCTCCTGCAGGGTGGCCCGGGTGGCCGCGATCGACACCGGGTTGCCGGCGAGGGTGCCCCCGACGCCGCCCATGTCGACCAGGTCGAGGTCCGCGCGGCCGGTCAACGCGGCGGCGAGTTCGGCGGACAGACCGTACGCGCCGACCGGGACGCCGCCGCCGATGGCCTTGCCGATCGTGACGACGTCCGGCGTGAGGCCCCACGCGGCGGTGGCGCCGCCCGGGCCGGCGGAGAAGGTGTGCGTCTCGTCGTTGATGAGGTAAACGCCGTGCTGCCGGGTGAGCGCGCGGACCCCGTCGAGGTAGCCGGGTTCGGGCAGCACGATGCCGATGTTGGTCAACGCCGGCTCCATCAGCACCGCGGCGACGTCGCCGTGGGCGAGTTCGCGGGCCAGCCCGTCCAGATCGTTGAACTCGGCCACCCGGCTGGTCACGGTCACGTCGCAGGGGGCGCCGACGTTGCCCTCACGGCTGCGCGGGCGTCCGTCCGGCCCGACCACGATCAGGGACTCGTCGACCGAGCCGTGGTAGCAGTAGCTGTTGACCAGGATGCGGGGTCGGCCGGTGACGGCGCGCAGCAGCCGGATCGCCCACCGGTTGGCGTCGGTGGCGGTCAGGGTGAAGCTCCAGGCGGGCAGCCCGAATCGACGGGTGAGCTCGGCCCCGACCGTCGCCGCCTCCTCGGTGGGCAGCATGGTGCTCGCGCCGCCGAGTTCGGCCAGTCGGCGGGTGACCGCGGCGACGACCGGAGCGGGCGAGTGCCCGGCCATGGCTCCGGTGTCGCCGAGGCAGAAGTCGCGGTAGTCGTTGCCGTCGATGTCGGTGAGGCGGGACCCGCGGGCCCGGTCCACGTAGACCGGGAAGCCTGCGGCGTTCTTGTTCATCCAGGTCATCGGCACCTTGCCGAACAGGTGCTCGGCGCGGGCGTACGCGGCGGCCGACCGGGGGTGCCGGTCGACGAACTCGGCCCGTTCGCGCTCCAGCAGGCTGTTGAGGCGGGCGCGGTCAACTCCGCCAGCTACGAAATCCGTCGGCATCCGGCGACAGTACCAACGGAATGACCAGCGAACCAGAGGCAGTGCGACTGATTCCCGCCTCACCGGGACAACGCCGCACCGCTGCCTCCCATCGCCCGGATGGGCGGAACAACCGGTGCCTGCCGGGCATGATGAGAGAAGCCACCCAGGAACTGGAGGGATGGGCATGAGGCTCGGCCTGCACTACTGGAACTTCTCCACGCCCGCCGACCCGTCGGAGATCGCCCCGGTCCTGGCGGAAACCGCCCAGATCGCGGAGCAGGCCGGGGTTTCCACGTTCACGGTGATGGACCACTACTTCCAGATGGAGTTCACGACGTCGGCCGAGGAGCCGATGCTCGAGGCCTACACCACCCTGGGCTACGTGGCCGCGAAGACGGAACGGATGGCGCTCTCCGCCCTCGTCACCGGGGTGATGTACCGCCACCCGGGCCTGCTCGCCAAGATCGTCACCACGCTCGACGTGCTCTCCGGCGGGCGAGCACGGCTGGGCATCGGCGCGTCGTGGTACGAGCGCGAGCAACGCGGCCTCGGCGTACCGGTCGTCCCGGTCAGCGAGCGCTTCGAGCGGCTCGAGGAGACGTTGCAGATCTGCCGGCAGATGTGGAGCGACGACAACGGCCCGTTCGACGGCAAGCACTACCAGCTGACCGAGACGCTGTGCGTGCCGGCGCCGATCAGCCGACCGCACCCCCCGATCATGGTCGGCGGCAGCGGCGAGAAGAAGACGCTGCGGCTCGTGGCCCGCTACGCCGACGCGTGCAACCTGTTCGGCGAGAGCCGCGCCCAGGTCGCGCACAAGCTTGACGTGCTGCGCGAACACTGTGCCGCCGAAGGCCGCGGCTACGACCGCATCGAGAAGACCGTGCTGGTCATGCGCCCGCCCCTGGCCGACGTCGACGCGTTCGTGGCCGAGGTGGCCGAGTACGCGACGCTCGGGGTGACCGAGGTGCAGACGATGCCCGACCGCCACCCGGTGGAGTTCGCGCAGCAACTGGCCGAGCAGCAGGTCGCGGCGCGACTGGCCGACCTGCCCTGAGTCACTCCGGTCGACGCGAGCGGCGCATCGGCCCCGACCGTGATCGTCGGCTAGCCTCCGGGGATGCCGGCACCGCTGTCGCCCCGCCTCACCGCGATCGTGAACGCCCTTCCTCTTCAGCCGCACTCCCGCGTCCTCGAGATCGGGTGCGGGCCCGGGGCGGCGGCACGAGCCGTCGCGGCTCGGCTCACCACCGGCCACATCCTGGCCATCGACCGATCCGCTGCCGCCATCGCACAGGCCGAAGCCGGTGCGGCGGCGTCCGGCCGCATGAGCGTCCGCCAGGTCGCCGCCGAAGATTTCGTCCTGCAGGCTGACGAAGAGCCGTTCGTTCTCGTGTTCGCCGTCCGCGTCGGTGCCCTCGACGGGCGGCATCCCCGGGCTGGTCAGCGGGTGCTGCGGCGGATCGCCAGGGCGACGACGGCGGACGCCCGACTCTTCATCGACGGCGGCGACCCGCTTCGTGAACTACCCATCCCGCGGTCGTGAGAACTGCCGACGACGCAGTGGTGGCCGGGCGCAGCAGTGCGCCCGGCCACCACGATCGAGGTCAGGTCAGCCCTGGCCCCCGAGGTACATCGCGTTGAACAGCAGCCGGTAGGTGCCGTGCGACTGGGCCCGGTGCTGCGGCTTGAAGCCGATCATCACCACGTTCCCGTCGCCCACCTTCGCCGTCACCACGGCGGCCTTCCCGCCGATGACGTCGTCACCGAGGAGGAAGCCGCTCTTCAGCAGGTTCGTCTTCGGCCAGGTGGCCGCCACGGTGACGCCCTGGGCGCCCTCGTCGACCTCGAACGCCGGGCCGTTGGCGACGAACGCGGACGCGGACGAGCCGAACCCGGCGCCGACCGGGTCGGTGGCGTCGACGTTGAGGTTCAGCACGGAACCGGGGATGTTGTACCGGGTGTCCGCCACGCCTTCGGTGACGTCCTTGACCGGCACGCCGAACGCCTTGATCGGCAGCTGGGCCGCCTTGTTCAGCGTCACGACCGTGCCGCCCGCCTCGACGAACTTCTTGAGGTTGGCCACGCCCGCGTCGGTCATCCCACCGGTGTACTCCGGCGGCAGCGACCCCGCCGTGCGGCCGTTGCGCATCGAGCTGTACGTGGCGTCGGGCAGCACGATCGTGTCGAACTTCGCCCGCAGATCGCCGGCTCGGACCGCGGCGTTCGTCAGCTTCTGGTACCCGAAGCCGAACTGGTCGAGGATGAGCCGGGTCCAACCCTCGTCGTAGTTGTTGAACCCGTCGTACAGGCCGATCCGGGGTGCGGCCAGCGTCGTCACCTGCGCCGGCTTGACGTCCACCGCCGCGATGCTGAGCCCCAGCCGGGTGGCCAGCGACGTCACCCGCGCGTCGGTGCCCGCCGCCGGCGTGACCAGGAACGTCCCAGCCGGCAGCGTGCCGGTGCGGGTAGTCACCTGGCCGCCGCTGCGGTAGACCTTCTCCCCCGCCGCGAGCAGCGAGTTCACGGCGGCGGAGCTGTCGTTGACGCGTGAGTCGAGGGCGTAGGCGTACTTCGGTGCGCCCGCCACCACCCCGGCCGGCACGGTCGGCCAGTCCACCTGGCGGGTGGTGGCCGCGACCGGCTGGTTCAGCTTGTCGACCGTGACGCCCATCTGGAACGACAGGGTGTAACCGGTGATGTCGTACGGCGGCTCCAGCGGGCCACCGGGGTAGAGCCGACGGTCCGGGTACTTCTGCGCGTTGAGCAGGTCCAGGACCGCCGCCCGGTAGGGCTGCGCCTCACGGACGACGTAGCTGCCGGCCGGGTAGGTGCGGTTGCCGACGGTGAACGAGCTCACCGCCTGCTCGACCCGGATGTTGTTCCACCGCAGCTTGTCCACCAGCTTCGTGGCGGTCGGGAAGTCCGCCTGGTCGGCCGGGATCACGTAGGTGGTCTTGCTGCCGTCACGCGCCCCGTCGCGGGCCATCTGCGACACCCCGTAGAGCAGGGACTCCCGGTCGTCGCTGGCCACCCGCAGCATCGCCCACGAGGCCGTCTTGATGTAGTCGCAGCTCTGCGACAGGTGCCACTCGCCGCCCTTCCAGGGGCTGGGGTAGAACACCGACGGCTCGCTGGTCGAGGTGCCGTCCGCGAAGGTCTTCGGGAAGGTCGCCGGGTCGTAGACCCGCGGCGTCGCCGAGGCGTGCGCCGTCTCGGTGAGGATGCCGATCTGGTTGTGGTAGTACGGCGCGGTCCGCGCGCCGCCGTTCCACCAGATGTCGTACGACTGGCGCGCCAGCGCGCCGCCCTTGTCCTCCCGCTCCAGCCGCTGTCCCATCGCGTCGCCGACGAGGTTGACGCCGCGGACGACCTGGGGGTGGATGTTCGGGTTCAGCGGATCCTCGTAGGGCGGGATGCTGATCCGCGCCGGGAAGACCGCCGTCTGGTGCACGTTGTGCATGACCTGCGGGATCCACTCGTGGAACAGCTGACGCCCGATGTTCTGGGTTTCCTGCAGGTTGAACATGTACCAGTCACGGTTGTTGTCGTGCCCGGCGTACTTCTGGTAGAGCTCCGGATAGCCGGCGTCCTGGTAGGGACCGCCGAGATTCTGCCGGTACCATTCGGCCACCTTGGTGCCGCCGTCCGGGTTGACGTTCGGCACGAGCAGGGTGATGACGTTGTCCCGGATCGCGCGTGCCTCGGGCGTCTCGCTGGTCACCAGGTCGTAGGCGAACTGCGGGGCGGTCTGGTGACCGGCCACCTCGGTGGAGTGGATGCCGAAGTCGACCCAGGCGATGGCCTTGCTGTTCTTCGCCAGGTCCCGTGCCTCCGACTCGGAGAGTGTGTCGCCCTGGGACAGCCTCACCGAGGTCTGGCGGTAGCGCTCGAGGTCCTTGTCCTTGAGGTTCTTCTCGGAGGAGACGATGGCCATCAACTGCGGCCGGCCCTCGCTGGTCTTGCCGATCTCGACCAGCTTCATCCGGTCGCTGGCCTTGTCGAGCGCCCGGTAGTAGTCGGCGATCTGCTCGTAGGTGGCCAACTTGTAGTCCGCGCAGGGCACCCACCCGATCACCGACTCCGGCTTCGGTACGCGGTCCCCCGCGCTGGCGACGGTTCCCGAGGTCAGCACCGGCGTACCGATCAACGTCAGTACGCAGGCGACCGGCAGCGCCGTCCGCGACAGTCTTCGTTTCACCTGACACCCCTTCACAGCACAGTGCACAACGGAAAAGGGTCCGACAGGGGCGGCCGCACCAGATCGGGTGAGATCGATTCAACCGGCTTCGATCATTTTCAGGAACGCCCGCCGCGGCAATTGAGCAAATCTTGAGCCTTGCTGATGTCGCCGGCCCCAGCCGGACTGGCTGCGGCGACAGCACGCGGACCAGCAGCGGGGCGGCTCAGGAGAACCCCGCTTGCCCCGCTGCGGTCTCGCCGCAATTCGTCTCCCCCGCCCGGGGAGGTAGGTGAACGCAGGGCGTCGTTTCAACGGCACGGGAGAACTGCGGTCGAGGTTTTCCGCGACCGCAGCGCAGATATTCGCTTCGCGATCCAGCGTGGAACAACGGAGGGCGGGAGCCGCCTCCCGCCCTCCGTCCGGCTACTGGGTGAGTTCGGCGACCTGCTCGGCCGTCAGCCGAAGCTCCTGTGTCGGTGCTTCCGCGCGTGCCCTGGTTGGGGCGGGCGGGTCGGCGGGGCGCCGCAGGTGCCAGTCCGTCGTCGCCTGGTACGCGGCCACCACCGACAACAGTCGGTCCTCGGCGTACGGCAGGCCGCCGAGGATGGTGCCGATCGGCACGCCGGCGGCGGTGAACCCGATCGGGAAGGCGATCTCCGGCAGGCCGAGGATGTCGAACGGCACCGGGTCGGTCTGCACCACCACGTCGCACAGGTCGAACAGGTCGTTGAGGACCCGTTCCATCAGCAGCAGCTTGGCTCGCTGGCCCGTGAGGAACTCGTTGCCGCCCAGCAGCGCTCCCTGCAGCCAACTGGTCACCGACACGCCGAAGCCGCGCAGGTCGGTGCGCAGGTACGGCATGAACGGCTCGCTGCGCTCCGGCAGCCGGATGTTGTTGAAGGTGCCGCCGGTCAGTTGGTTCCACCCCTCGGGCAGCGGAACGTCCACGAGGGTGGCGCCGGGTAGCTCGGCGAGCTGGGCCAGGTAGGCCTGGCGGGCCGCCGCGGTGGCCGAGGTGCCGTTGGTGAATCCGGGCAGCACCCCGATCCTGGTGTTCCAGCGCAGCTTGACCCGGTTCCTTCGGTACACCGGGGTGGCCGCGTCGATCAGATCGGGCACGTCGGGCAGCCCCTGGCTGCGCGGGTCCGCCGGGTCCGCACCGGCCATCGCGGTGAGCATGATGGCGGCGTCCTTGGCGTCGCGCGCCAGCGGGCCCGGATGGTCGCGGGTGTAGCTGAGCGGGATGACGCCGGCGGCCGAGACCCGCCCCATGGTCGGTTTGAGCCCGGTCAGGTTCTGCGCGTTCGAGGGGGCGGTGATCGAGCCACCGGTCTGGGTGCCGATGCCGGAGGTTGCCATCCGTCCGGCGACCGCGGTGGCGGTGCCGGTGGATGAGCCGCCGGGGTCGGTGTTGCGGTTGGTCGGCGTCCAGGCGTTCACCGTGGTGACCACGCCGGCCGGGGTGGTGGCACGGGTGGTGGCCAGCGGGCCCATCTGCGTCTTGCCGAGGACGATGGCGCCGCCCGCCTTGAGCCGGGCCACCGCGGTCGCGTCGTACGGCGGCACGAAGTCCTTGAACAGGAAGGAGTTCGCGGTGGTGAGGACGCCTTCGGTGTAGTAGTTGTCCTTGATCGCCAGGGGTATGCCGTGGAGCGCACCGGGTCGCGGCGCGCGGGCGGCGTCGCGGGCTGCCGCGATGGCCGCGTCGGCGAGCACCAGGTTGAAGGCCTGGTACGTGCCGTCGTACGTGGAGATGCGTGCCAGGTACGCCTCGACCAGTTGCTCGGGGGTCAGCTTGTTGGCGCGGATGAGCCAGGCTGCCTCGGCGATGGTCAGCTCGGTCGGATCGGCGACGGCCTCCGGCCGGGGCTGGGTGTAGGCGTTGGGCTGGTCCAGGGCCTGGTTCCGCGTCCCCGGGTTCACGGTCAGGGCGCTGCTCGCCACCGCCATCGAGGGTGCGGCGACGGTGGCGCCTGCGGCAGAGGCGACGGCCAGCGCGGCAGCGCGGGCCAGGAACGCCCGGCGGTCGATCGAGCGGTCGAGTGGTTCGACGGTCATGCCTTCCGCCATTCTGCGCTGTTCGAGGGGTACAGGATCGGCACGTGTTGCTGCGACAGCGCTTTCCCGACCGCGGGGTCCGTCGTGCCGGGGGCGGGCATCTGGTACGCGGCCAGCGCCGCCACGGTGCCGCGCAGGAACGAGCGCAGCGAGGCGAGCACCGACTCCTGCCCGGGCGAGCCGGTTTCCGGGTCGGGGGTGCTGCCGGGCGGGAGTTGGTCGAGATCGATACCGAGTGCGGCCAGCCGAGCCCGGATCAGGACGTTCAGCTCGGCATCGGTGGGCGGAGTGGGGGCCATGGGTGCTCCTCTGGTGCTGCACGTCGCCGTGTTCCATCGAAGTGAGCTGAACCTAGGCCGGTCACCGCGCGTGGGCGCACTGCGGGCGGGGAAATTGAGGGACTCTTGAGCCTGCCGGTCCGACGTGGACGACAGCGAACCGCACCACTGTCGGGCGCGGCGCCCGGCGTGGTTCAGACGGGGACCTCGGCGCTCAGCACGATGGTCTGTTCCTGGGGCAGGTGAAGGAATTCGGCCTGGCTGGCGGCGTTGTGGGCGAGCCCGATGAACAGGCGTTTCCGCCAGGTGGCCATCCCGGGCTGCTGCGTGCACCGCAGAGTGATCCTGGAGACGAAGTAGGAGACCTGGTCGAGGGCGATCCCGCTGGCCAGGGGGTGGCTGGCGACGCGGCGCAGCACCTCGGGGAAGTCGGTGGGGTCCTGGAAGCCGAAGACGGCGCTGACGTGGAGGATGCCGTCATTCGGGTCGCCGAGGTCGTCGACGGTCAGGCGCTGCTCCCAGGGAATGTGTGGGACGTTCGCGGTACGACCGGAGATGAGCACGATTCGCTCGTGCCGGACGTGGTTGTGCGCGACGTTCGCGCGCAGTGCCAGCGGCGTCGTCTCCTTGTTCGGGTGCGGGAACACCGCCGTGCCCGGCACCCACGGGATGTTCGCGCGGTGCAGGGTGTCGATGAACTCAGCCAGTGGACCTTCCCGTTCGGCGCGTCGCGGGGTGACCAGCGCGGCGCCACGCCGCCACGTCACCAGGATGGTGAACAGGACGACCGCGATGAACAGCGTCAGCCAGCCACCGTGACTGACCTTGGCCAGGTTCGCGGCGAAGAAGACCAGCTCGATGCTGCCGAAGACCACCCCGAACAGCACCACCCGCCGAGCGGACCAGCGCCACAGCATCCGCGCGACGACCAGGACCAGGGTCGTGGTGATCAGGAACGTGCCGGTGACCGCCACCCCGTAGGCGGCGGCGAGTTTCGTGGACGAACCGAAGGCGAACACCACCACCAGGACCCCCGCGAACAGGCTCCAGTTGATCCCGGGCAGGTAGATCTGCCCGTACTCCCGTTGAGAGGTCTGCCGGATGCGCAGGTGGGGCAGGAAACCCAACCGCATCGCCTCCCGGGACACAGAGAAGGCCCCGGAGATCACCGCCTGGGACGCGATCACGGTGGCCACGGTGGCCAGGACGACCATCGGCAGCCGCGCCCACTCCGGCACCAGCAGGAAGAACGGATTGGCCCGGCTGTCCGGCGCGCGCAGGATGAGCGCGCCCTGGCCGAGGTAGTTGAGGGTCAACGCGGGAAACACGATCGCGAACCAGGCCCGGCGGATCGGGGCGCGACCGAAGTGACCCATGTCGGCGTAGAGCGCCTCGGCGCCGGTGATCGCCAGCACCACCGCACCCATCGCGACGAACGCGATGACCGGATGTTCCACGACGAACAGGACCGCATACGTCGGTGACAGGCCGGCCAGGATGCTCGGGTGACGCAGCACCTCGGCCGCGCCGACCACGCCCAGGCAGGCGAACCAGAGCAGCATGATCGGCCCGAACACGTTCCCGACTCGTCCAGTGCCCCAGCGCTGCCCGGCGAACAGCACGGTGAGGATCGCCGCCGACAGCGGCAGCACGACCACCGCCAACTGCGGGGAGGAGACCTCCAACCCTTCGACCGCCGACAGCACCGAGATCGCCGGGGTGATCACGCTGTCGCCGTAGAAGAGGGCGGCGCCGAGCGCCCCGAGCGCCAGCACGGTGGCGGCTCGCCGGCCACCGGCGTTGCGCAGCGCCCGTCGGGCGAGAGCGGCCAGGGCCATCACCCCGCCCTCGCCGTCGTTGTCGGCCCGCAGAATGAAGATCACGTATTTGATCGACACGATCAGGGTGATCGACCAGAAGACCAGCGAGATCACCCCGAACACGTCACGGTCGTTCGGCACCAGGCCGCGATCGAGCGTGAAGACCGTCTTCAACGCGTACAGCGGGCTGGTGCCGATGTCGCCGTACACCACACCCAGCGCACCCAGCAGCAGGGTCAGCCCGGCCGCTTTCCCCGCGCTCGGCGGACCCGCCAGCGACGTCTGGGACGCGGTCCCACCGTCCTCGGTTGGCCCGCTGCCGCCCGCCGCCGGCTGCTCGTCGTTCGCTCGCTCCGACACCCCACAGGCATACCAACCCGCATGCCGCTCCCTACCCGGAAACCGGAACTGGGCGGAGGTGATCTGTCTTCGTGGTGAGCCCTTCCGCACGGGTAGCGGCGTGGTGCGGCACGGGGATGGCCTGCACGCGGTGGCAGGTGCGCGTGCGCAGCGGAATCGCCGCAGGATAGGACAGCAACGGCTGCTGTCCCTGACTCAAGGAGCCCACGAGTGCGTGTCAGCATGGCGACCAGCCCCGGTGCGGCCGGGCAGCCGAACGAGGACTTCGCCGGCGCTGTTCCCGGCGCCGTTGTGTTGCTGGACGGCGCCGGCATCCCGGGAACCGAGTCGATCTGCTCCCACGGTGTCGCCTGGTACACCCACCGTCTCGGCGGCGCGCTGCTCGGGCGGCTGTCGCGGGACGACGGGCGCGACCTCCCGGCGATCCTCGCCACCACGATCGCCGAGATAGCCGCCGATCACCGGGACACCTGCGACATCACGAACCCCAGCAGCCCCCAGGCGACCGTGGTGATGGTCCGCGCCCACCGAGGCCGGCTGGACTATCTGCTGCTCGCGGATTCCTTCCTCGTCCTCGACCAGGTCCGCGGTGGCCCGCAGGTCATCACCGACGAGCGTGAGGTCACCGCTCGGCGGATCTGCTCGGCGCCGTTGGAAGGCGTTCCTCGGGGAACGCCGGAGTACGACCGCATCCGAGACTCCTGCGTCGAGGCGCTGCGGGCTCGCCGGAACCGGCCGGGCGGCTACTGGATCGCCAAGGACGACCCGCACGCGGCGGCGGAAGCGGTGACCGGCAGCCGGCCCCTGCATGACCTGGCCGGCGTCGCGCTGCTCAGCAACGGCGCCAGCCGGATCGTCAGCCCGTACGCCCTGACCGACTGGCCCGGCGTGCTGGACCTGCTCAGCGCCAACGGGCCGGCCGACATCATCCGCCGCGTCCGGCAGGCCGAAGCCCGCACCTCCGCAGGCCCCGATGCTTCGATGCCTGATGACGCCACGGTGGTCCACTGCACCCACCTGCCGCGCTCCGACGCCGGCGCACCGTCCCAGCCAGCAGGCAACCGCTGATGCCGCTCTCAGGACGCGGCAACCCCTGCACAATCATCCGTAATAGTCAATGCACTGGCGCAAATGATCGACCGATTTCGTCACATCTTCCGTCATCTTACTACTTGATCTTAAAGAGACGACGGTTAATACATATACGGGCGGCAACTATGTCTGCTCGGCGACCATCGTGAACACCGAGGGCAAGTCCGAGGTGTGGACCGCCGGTCACTGCCTCACCGGCAACCGGGCGTGGGCGACCAACTGGACCATCGTCCCGAACTACAACAATGGATCGGCCCCCTACGGCTACTGGTACGCCACACAGCTGTGGACGACCACGGCTTGGTTCAACAACAACGGCGACTTCGCCAACGACGTCGGGTCGGCGGTGATGGCCCGCAGCAACGGCTGGCGGATCACCGACTACCTCGGTGGCCAGGGAATTGCCTGGAACTACCCGATCGGCCAGTACGACTACGCCTTCGGCTACCCGGCGGCGTCCCCGTTCAACGGTGAGGTGCTCACCGCGGAGAACGGCCCCACCTACGACGGGGGCGGTGGCACCTACATGCTCAACTACTTGACATGCTCCCGGCCCTGAAGGGCTGGGATTCTCACGGTCGCCCGTGAGGTTTCCTGTTTCATCGCCGGCTGCCTTTCCGGGAGGATTTTCCCTTGAGGTCTTCTGTCAGCTCCGCAGGCGTTTTACCTCTCCGCCAGCCCGGCGGCGAGGATGTTCTTGGCAGCGTTAATGTCCCGGTCGTGCTCGACCCCGCAACCCGGGCACGTCCAGGAGCGCTCGTTGAGGGCGAGCGCGGTGTTGATCCGTCCGCAGGTCGAGCAGGTTTTGGACGTGGGCAGCCACCGGTTGACGGGGATCACCTCACGCCCGTACCAGTCGGCCTTGTACTCCAGCATCCTGCGGAACTGGCCCCAGCCTGCGTCGGAGATGACGCGGGCCAGGCGCCGGTTGCGGAGCATGTTCCGCACGCTGAGGTCTTCGATCGCGACCGTTTGGGTCTCACGGACGAGTCGAGTGGTCAGCTTGTGCAGGTGATCCCGCCGCCGGTCGGCGATACGGGCATGAATCCGGGCCACCTTCAGTCGGGCCTTCGCCCGGTTCGCGGAGCCTTTCTGTTTGCGGGCCAGGTCCCGCTGAGCCTTGGCCAGCTTCCGCTGGTCGGCCTGCCCGTAACGCGGGTTGGCCACCTTGCCGTGCTCGTCGCTCATTCCGGGGATCGGTTGGGACAGGGTGAGCAGGCTGGTGATACCCGCGTCCACACCAACCTCCGCCGCAACCGGCGGCAGCGGCTTCACCATCGGGTCCTCCACCAGGATGGACACGAACCAGCGGCCGGCAGCGTCCCGGGACACCGTGACCGTCGACGGCTCCGCCCCCTCCGGCAGGGGCCGCGACCACACGATGTCCAGCGGCGTGGTCATCTTGGCCAGGGTGAGCTGACCGTCACGCCAACGAAACGCGGAGCGCGTGTACTCCGCCGACGCCCTGGATTTGCGCTTGGACTTGAACCTCGGGTACCGGGCCCGCTTGTCCCAGAACGCCACGAACCCGGCCTGCAAATGCCGCAGCGTCTGCTGCAACGGCCGAACTGACCTCGTTCAGGAACGCCAGCTCATCGGTGCGTTTCCACTCGGTCAGCCACCCCGAGGACTGCACGTACGTGGTGCGCTGACGGTCGACCGCCCACGCCCGGGTGCGGGCTTCCAACGCCCGGTTGTACACCAGACGCACGCACCCGAAGGTGCGGTTCAACTGCTCAGCCTGCTCTGGAGACGGGTAGAAGCGGTACTTGTACGCCCGCTTCACCGCATCACCCATTCCTCACATTCTAGCAGCTGTCCATATGAGACGATCACCGAAGGGAGGGGCGGCGTTTCCTCCCGGCCGTAAACGGCCGGGTTTCCACGCCGCAATTCCGATGACCGGTGGCTCGTCCGGCGGCGGCTGGCTGATGTCGTTCGACGGCAACTGGGGCTACCTCAACGGGCACAACGACTTCAAGTACAACACCCTGCCGCAGTACATGTTCTCGCCGTACTACGGCAAACAGGTGGCGGACCTGTACAACACCGTCCGGAACATCTCCAGCTGACCGGGACCGGATGGCACCCGGTCCGGCTGGACCGGGTGCCATCCGCCGGGCAGGCCCTACGGGCTACCCCCGGCCACCCACCCGCGATGCCCGGGTCATGGGGCGACCAACTCCTCGACCCGCGCCGGCGGCGCCACGGGGACCACCGGAGGCGTGGCACGACGGCCTGACCAGAGCACCCGGGCGACGACCCCGGGGGCGAAGAGCCCCGGCGGCGGCGTCATCAGGTTGGCGACGCTCAGGAAACGCCGCCCGACGGCGGGGTGCCGCGCGGCGGCGGCGTGCAGCCGGGCGACGTACCCGTTGAGGAACCGGGTCCGGCGGCTGCGCGGCCCGACGACTGTCGGATGACGCAGGTCCCCGCCGACGGCCATGTCCCACGGCACGTCCACCACCTTCGCCGCTGCCGCGAAGAAGCGGCGGGGCAGCTCCCGCCGGCCCTGCCGGAGGCAGTCGCGCAGCACCATCGCCTCCGCCGCGGCCACCGTCATGCCCTGCCCGTACGCCGGGTTGAAGCTGCAGATCGCGTCGGCGACCGCGAGGAAGCCCTCGGGCAGGCGGGCGAGGTGCTCGTAGCGGCGGCGCACGCTGGTTGGCAGCCGCATCCGCTTCGGTGGGCCGAGCGGCTCCGCCCGGCTCAGCAGCGCGTGCAGCTCCGGGGCGGGCAGCCGCCCGGCGAAGGCGAGGTAACCCTCGGGGTCGACCGGCGGGGCCTGGTCCGCGCCGACGCCGAGCAGCGTGATCATCCACCGGTCGCCCTCCGCCGAGATGGCGACACCGCCGTACGGGGCGGCCGGCGACGGGCTGCAGACGACGGCGGCGAAGTTGGTCTCGCCCGGAATGCGGCGGTAGTCGCGGGAGACGTACACGGTCTGGGGGTCCACCCGGTCCTCGACGGGCGGCTGGTAGCCGAGCTCGGCGAGCCAGGTGGGGCCGCGGTTGCCGCGGCCGGTCGCGTCCACGACCAGGTCGGCGGCGTGGCGCTCCTCCCGATCGCCACGGGGCAGGATCCGCGCGCCCGTGACGGCGCCGCCGTCGGCGTCGGTGAGCAGCCCCAACGCCTCGCACCCGTCGCGGACCTCCACGTTGGGCAGGGCGCGGACCCGTTCCCGCACGTACGCCTCCAGGGCGCGCCGGCTGACGCAGAGCCCCTCCAGCCCGGAGGCGACCCGGGGGATCCGGTGTCCGTCGTTGACCCAGACGCAGTCACGCTGGATGTCGATGGCGGCCGCCCCCTGGGCGGTCAGGTCCGCGGTGAGGCCGGGGAAGAGCTCCTCCAGGATCTGGCGACCCCGGGCGAGCAGGCCGTGGGCGTGCCCGCTCTGCGGCACACCCTTGCGGTCGACGGCCTCCGCCGGCAGCTCGTCCCGGTCGAAGACGATCACCTTCGCGTACGACTCGCTCAGCACCCGCGCGGCGAGCAGGCCCCCGATGCTGCCGCCGAGGACGATCGCCTGCCCGGTCACATTGGTGGTGGACACGGTTGACTCCGTTTCATCAAAATGAGTGCCTACAGTGAGCGGCACGCGCCGCCGCAGGAAAAGCGAATTGGCGGACGGCTAGCTGACAGTGAATTTCCCGTCAGCGGATTCCACCCTTTCCGATCTGTCAGCCAGTCGACCGATCGCCGGCAAAGTCCCTGCTCAAGGCACATCTTCCGGCCACCACATCGGCGTGGTGACAGATATCTCAGTCGCCTACCGGTCAATTTCCGCCGGCTGCCACCACGCCAAAAGGAGGACGGAGCAACCTGACCGATCGGGCACCGCAGGAAGGCGGGTCAGGCAACTGCCGCCAGCGACGAGGATGACCACCCATCAGGATTGCCAGACGCTCCACGCGCCGAATCCGGCAGCGAACCGACCAGCGGGTTGCTACCGCTTTCCGGTACGGCGCGACCGGGTCATCCCGATCAGTCCCGCGACGGCCAGGCCCAGGCCGATGATCCCCACAGCGCCGACCATCGCCGCCTTCCCGCGGCTGCCCGGTGGGTCGCCGACCTTCGCGGCGGTGGGAGTGGGCGCTGCCACCTCAGCGCTCGCGGAGGCGACCACCGGCACGGGATAGCGAAGGATGGTCGGCTTCGTGCCCGGCGGCTGGTCGGCGGTTTCGGAGACGGTGAGCAGGAAGCGGCCGTCCCGGCTGTAGGTGATCGACTCGCCCTGAGGTTCGTCGGGCAGCGGCACGATTCGCGGGGTGCCGCTCGTCAGGGCAGCGATGAGGTCGCCGTCGACGTCGAACTCGAACGCGTCGGCGTAGGTGCGCAGCACCACGCGGCGCCCGTCCGGCGCCGTGGCCGCGCCGGTGACCAGTCCGCCGAGGAACGCGAACGGATTGCTCGTGGTGGTGTGCGGCAGTCGCACCTGTCCGACCCGTTCCAGGGGCACCGTCGCACCGGGCTTCAGGTCGCCGGTCGGGGCGTACAGGCCGGCGGCGTCGCCCTGCTTGGTCACGATGACGGGCCGGCCGCCGTTGATCAGCAGCGCTTCGGCGTCGTGCGGGCCGTCCGGGTAGGTCATGCGGTGCAGCACCGGCCGCTCAGCGCCCGGTGGCAGCTTCCACAGCGCGACGGTCTTCCGGGTGCGATCGTTGTCGCCGATGTCGGCGACCCAGAGCGTCCCGTCGGGGTCGACGGCGAGGTCCTCGGTGTCCCTCGGGCGCGAGGGATAGCGCACCGTCCGCACGACGTCGCAGTCGGCGTCGAGAAAGAAGATCCGGCGGCGCGGCTCCTCGTCGGCGCTGTCGTTGACCACGACGAACCCCGTGCCGGTGGCGACCATCCCGGAGATCTCGGTCAACCGACCGTCTCGCACCTGGCACACGGGGGTCGATGACGCGCTGGCGGTTGGCGCCGGAGACGGGGCTGCCGCCGCCCGACCCGGAACGGACGCCACGACCAGGACCGCCACAGCGACCACTGCTCCCGCGCGCCCGGGCAAGGACTCCCCGTGTCCGGCCACCTTCCGTGCCCTCCTTCACCGCACCTGGCGTTCGTCCCGCACCTCGCGGGCACACCTGACGACAGCGGCCAGGTTCGGGATGGTGACGTGTGCCATCCGGAGCGTCCACCGTAGCGGCAGCCGTACGCCGCCGGATCCGGCCGGGGCACCCCGGCGCGCGGCGCCCGTCCGACGACCGACCCGGCGGCGACCGGCCGCCGCAGGATTAGCGGCCCGCACCACCTGGGTACAGAGCGCCGAGTGAAACCGACCCACCGGCTGATCATCGCGGCCACGGCGCTGCTCGGGCTCTGGGCCGGCCTGGCATATCAGGTGTCGCAGCCACCGGACACGTCCGGCTATGCGCGGATGGTGCTGCAGGTGGCCACGTCGGCGCACGACGCCGCCACCACCGGAGTGCTCGTCGGCCGCCAGCAGTTGCGGGACCACGTCACCGACGCCTTCGCCGCCACGGCCTACGACGACGCGGTGTTCCACCCGCTGCAGTTGACATCCTCCCGGCCCTGAAGGGCCGGGAGTCTCACGGTCGCCCGTGAGGTTTCCTGTTTCATCGCCGGCTGCCTTTCCGGGAGGA
>NZ_JBUEGB010000070.1:0-35386 GCF_054963695.1 Micromonospora sp. RTBAU3-60
GAAGCCGATCAATTACACAAACCATCTGACACGCCCCCGGGGACCGGCTCGCGGTTGTCCGGGACCGCAACGCCACGAACCGACGCCGCTTCCGGCACGGCCCGCATGCGGGCGGTGTGGTCGGGTGGGGCGGGGTCGGCGCGGCCGAGGGCAATCTTCACCATCGTCAGGAAGCCGAGCGCCGGCAGCGCGGCAGCAACCCAGCCGATGACAGACGCTTCCGCCTCCACGACCTGGGCGGCCAGGGACAGGAACACCGCCACCGTCAATACGGTCGCGGGAAAGGTGGCATGCCGAGACGCCGGTTACAGCGCAGTTCCGGACCAGCAGCGAGCCGAAACACCATGCGCCAAGGTCCGCCAGCGACGCGACAACCCGCCCGATGTCAAGACGGCCCGAAGTCTTGGGCGCGTAGCAGTTCATTTGGGTGCGGCGATCGAGAGGATGTATCCATCCTGCGTCTGACGATCTGGATGCGCTGTCGGTGTGGCTGTCGCCATCATGACCATCCGGGTCGTGTTCTTTGCGTGGCCCCCGAGGGGTTTGCAACGGAAGCGCCGCCGTCTCGGCGCATGCGCACCGCTGCGGATCTCGATGCCCGGGCACCAACCCTTGGCATCGGCGAACGCCGGCGTCGGAGCGGTGCCTCCATCGAACTCACCACGCGTACGTCCGAAACGACGATGGGTGACGGCCTGTTTTGGCCGTCACCCATCCCGGGTACGCCTGCCGTCAGTCCTCGTCGGACTTGCCGCCACCCATGCCGGAGGAGATCAGCTCCATCACCGAGGAGTCCTGGAGCGTGGTCACGTCGCCGAGCGAGCGGTGCTCCGCGACGTCCCGCAGCAGCCGGCGCATGATCTTGCCGGAACGGGTCTTCGGCAGTTCGGGCACCAGCATGATCTGCCGCGGCTTGGCGATCGGGCCGAGCGTCTTCGCCACGTGGTTGCGCAAATCGGCGATGAGCTGCTCGCCGGCCTCGCCGGACGTCTCCGCGGTGCCGCGCGGGATGGCGAACGCGACGATCGCCTGGCCGGTGGTCGGGTCGGTCGCGCCGACCACCGCCGCCTCGGCCACCGCCGGGTGGCTGACCAGCGCCGACTCCACCTCGGTGGTGGAGATGTTGTGCCCGGACACCAGCATCACGTCGTCGACCCGGCCGAGCAGCCAGATGTGCCCGTCGTCGTCCTTCTTCGCCCCGTCACCGGCGAAGTAGACCCACTCGTCGCCGGCGTTGGCACCGGCCCCGAACCGCGACCAGTAGGTCTCGATGAACCGGTTGTCGTCGCCCCAGATGGTGCGCAGCATCGACGGCCACGGCTCCGTGAGCACCAGGTAGCCACCGCCGCCGTTCGGCACCGACTGGCCCTGGTCGTCCACCACGTCGGCGACGATGCCGGGCAGCGCGGTCATCGCCGAGCCCGGCTTGGCCTCGGTGACACCCGGCAGCGGCGAGATCATGATTGCGCCGGTCTCGGTCTGCCACCAGGTGTCGACGACCGGCAGCTGGCCCCGGCCGACGTGCTGGCGGTACCAGATCCACGCCTCCGGGTTGATCGGCTCACCGACGCTGCCGAGAAGCCGCAGCGAGGACAGGTCGTAGCCGGCCGGGATGTCCTCGCCCCACTTCATCATGGTGCGGATCAGGGTCGGCGCGGTGTACAGGATGGTGACCTTGTACTTGTCGACGATCTCCCAGAACCGGCCCTTGTGCGGGGTGTCCGGGGTGCCCTCGTACATCACCTGGGTGGCGCCGTTGGAGAGCGGACCGTAGACGATGTAGGAGTGGCCGGTCACCCAGCCGATGTCGGCGGTGCACCAGTAGACGTCGGTGTCCGGCTTGAGGTCGAAGACCGCATGCGTGGTGTACGACGTCTGGGTCAGGTAGCCACCGGTGGTGTGCAGGATGCCCTTCGGCCGGGCGGTGGTGCCGCTGGTGTAGAGGATGAACAGCGGGTGCTCGGCGTCGAACGGCTGCGCGGCGTGCTCCGGCGAGGCGGCCTCCACCGTCTCGTGCCACCAGTGGTCCTTCTCCGACCAGGCGACGTCCTCGCCGGTGCGGCGGACCACCAGCACGTGCTCCACCGACGGGCACTTCGCCACCGCCTCGTCGACGGTCGGCTTCAGCGCCGACGGCTTGCCCCGCCGGTAACCGCCGTCGGCGGTGATCACCACCTTGGCACTGGCGTCCTGGATCCGGTTGGTCAGCGCGTCGGCGGAGAAGCCGCCGAAGACCACGCTGTGCGTGGCGCCGATCCGGGCGCAGGCCAGCATGGCGACCGCCGCCTCCGGGATCATCGGCAGGTAGATCGCCACCCGGTCGCCCGCGGTGACGCCCAGGTCGGTCAGCGCGTTGGCCGCCTGGCAGGTCAGCTTGTGCAGGTCGGCGTAGGTGAGGGTGCGGGTGTCACCCGGCTCGCCCTCCCAGTGGATCGCCGCCTTGTCGCCCCGGCCGGCCTCCACGTGCCGGTCCAGGCAGTTGTACGCCACGTTGAGCTGCCCGCCCACAAACCACTTCGCGAACGGCGCGTTCGACCAGTCGAGCACCTGGTCCCACTGCTTCGCCCAGGTCAGCCGGCCGGCCTGGCGCGCCCAGAAACCGAGCCGGTCGCCCGCCGCCTCGGCGTACGCGTCGGCCTTGACGTTGGCGTTCGCGGCGAGTTCGGCCGGCGGCGGGAACTGCCGCGTCTCGTTCAGCAAGTTGGCCAGTGCCTCGCTCATGCGGTGCTCCTTCGTCGCGTGACCTGCGTCTCGTACGCCGCTGAGGTTAGTCGCGCGGTCGCCGCCCCGCGACAACCCGGTCCGACCTCGCGCGCCCAGCGGCCCCCGGCGCGCGCTGAGTTGTCAGGAAGAGCCCCTTCCTGACGCCTTCGGTAGCGAAGGGTTCCCCTCTCACCGCGAGTGCCCTGTTACGCCGGGTGGTTCGCATCGCGTTGTCGGCGGCTGGTGGTCGCGCGCGGCCGACTGGTCGCTAGCGTGGCGGGGTGACCACCGATCCGCTCGCCCCGCTGCTCGCGCTCGCCGACATCGCGCCCGCCGTCGAGCGGGCCCGCGAGCGGGTCGACCAGGCGCACCGGCACCGCGCGCTGCGCCGCCACGGTGGCCAGGTCGCCGCCGAGGTCAGCCTCCGCTCCGCCGTGGCCAGCGCCGCGCTGGAGGGCCGGGTGCACGACCGCGAGGAGGTACGCGCCGGCACGGTCACCGACCCGCTGCTGCAGGGGGCGCTGCGGGTGGCCGGGGCGCTGCCCGGGCTGAGCGACCTCTGGCCGAAGGCTCCCCGGCAGGTCCTGGCGAGGTTGCACGTCCTCGCCGCCCGGGACGTCGTCGCCGAGTCGGAGCTGGGCCGACCGGTGTCCGACCCGGTGGTCGCGGCCCGTCTCGACGGGTTGGCCGGGCTCGTCGCCGGCGGCACCCAGGTGCCGCCGCTGGTGCTCGCCGCCGTGGTTCACGGCGAGCTGCTGAACCTGCGTCCGTTCGCCGGCCCCTCCGGGGTGGTGGCCCGGGCCGCCGCCCGACTGGTGCTCATCTCCACCGGTTTCGACCCGCGTGGGCTGGTCGCCGTCGAGGTCGGCCACCGGGAGCGGGAGCCCGAGTACGTCGGCGCGGCCGGCGCCTTCGCCACCGGCACCCCGGACGGGCTGCGCTCCTGGCTCCGCCACTACATGACCGCGGTCGAGGTCGGCGCGGACCAGATCGCCCTCATCGGCGACGAGATCCTCGCCGCCACCTGACCCCGCGCTCCCGGCCTCCCGGTCACTGGCGGTGCGGTCAGGTGGTGGGGGTGGTGGCGCGAGTACGGCGGTGCCGGCCGTACCAGGCGATGCCGATGGCCACCCCGACGCCGACGCCGAGGGCCGCTGCGGCAACCGGCACGGCGGGACGCTCCCGCAGCCGCCGGCCCAGCGGGACCGGGTGCCGGAACTCCAGCACCGGCCAGGAATTCTCCACGGCCAGCTTGCGCAGGGCCCGGTCCGGGTTGACCGCGGTCGGGTGCCCCACGCACTCCAGCAGCGGCCGGTCGCTGTACGAGTCGGAGTAGGCGTACGAGTCGGCCAGGTCGTAGCCGCGCTCGACGGCCAGCTCGCCGACGGCGTCGACCTTGCTGGGGCCGGCCGCGTAGAACTCGACCTCGCCGCTGTAACGGCCGTCCTCTACCGCCATCCGGGTGGCGATCACGTCGGTGACCCCGAGCAGCTCGCCGATCGGCCGGACCATCTCCTCGCCGGAGGCGGAGACCAGCACCACGTCCCGGCCGGCGGCCTGGTGCTCCTCGATGAGGGCGGCGGCCTCGGCGTACACGTAGGGGTTGATCAGCTCGTGCAGCGTCTCCGCGACGATCTGGCGGACCTGTTCCACCTGCCAGCCCTTGCAGAGCGTGGCGAGATAGTCCCGGGTCCGGGCCATGGTCTGCTCGTCGGTGCCGCCCAGCCGGAACATCAGCTGCGCGTACGCCGACTTGACCACGTCACGCCGTGTGATCAGCCCGTCCCGGTAGAACGGCCGACCGAACGCCAGTGCGCTCGACTTGGCGATGACGGTCTTGTCCAGATCGAAGAAAGCGGCGCTTCGGCCCACGGCGCGAAAGTCTAGCCCGAGGGGCGACGGCCAGCGCGGCCCCCCGGGGACACCCCGGCGGCGGCCAGATGCGCCGGGTCCGTCGCGGAGTGATGGCGGTCACACTCTGCGAACGTGAATTAGCGGTGTGTGGAGCCGACACCACTCGACGTATACGGGTCCGCTGCGGCATGCTTGTGCTCGCGATGAGAGTTCACCTCTCGTCGTCTGAAATGCCCTCGGCGGTTGCACCCCCCGTGGCCGCTGAGCGGGTTCGGCTCGACCCCCCCGGAGCCGAACCTCACGACGACCCCCGTCTCCCCCCGACGGGGGTCGTCCCTATCTGGCAGCGCTGCACAGCAGCAGGTCACAAGCCCTCCTCGTCCTCGTCCGGGGCACTTTCCGTCGAGGTTTCCTCGTCTTGAGGCAGCAGAGAGGCAGCAGAGCTGTCGAAGGCCGCCAGGACGCGGGCCGCGTAGTCGTCCGGGGTGTGCGTATAACGATTGAGCGTGGTTGACGCCTGCTCGTGGCCCATGACCCGCTGCACCAGGTTGATCGGCACCCCGTCTGTGACCAGCCAGGTGGCGTAGGCGTGCCGCAGGTCGTGGAACCGCATTCCGCCAACCGCTTTGGCCGCCACGCAGGCGACTGCTTCCCGCTCGGTGGTGAACTCGGCCGACCACTCGACGCCCTCCCGGTCGGGCCAGACTGCTCGGTAGCGATGTGGGCCGGTGTTGACGACCTGGCCGAGCAGGCCGGCGCGGACCAGCGAGGGCAGCCACACGCGGCGGCGGAAGTTCGACCGGCGCAGTGGGCGCCCGACCCGGTCGCGGAAGACGAGCGTTCGTGGGTCCGGGTCGCCGGCTTCGGCGTGCAGCTGGCGCAGCGCAGACGCCAGGAAGTCCGGCAGAGGCACGGTGCGGACACCGGCCCGACTCTTGGGGTACGGGCGGAGCAGGATGCCGCCGTGGGTCTCCTCGGCGACCTGGACCACGCGCAGCACGGCCCGGTCGAGGTTCACCGACGACCACGTCAGCCCGGCGCATTCTCCCCAGCGCAGGCCCGCCCCGGCGGCTGCGGAGACGATCGTCCGATGCCCGGGCGGTACGGCGGGGAGCAGCTTGCCGAAGAAGTCCTCCCGGCTGATCGTCACCGCTTTGACGTCCCGCGACCGGTCACGCGGCAGCCTCACGCCCTCGGCCGGGTTGGCGGCGATAAAACGGGCCTGGACCGCAGTCCGGAGGATCATCGACAGCAGTTGGTAGCACTTGGCGACCGTGGTGGGGGCGAGTTGTCGTACCCGGACCATTGCCGGGTCCTAGAGGCAATGTTTCCGGAGTGGACTGCCGAGCAGCTTTTCGAGCCGTGCAAGTCAGAGCCGAGTGTGCCCACCATCACCGCGCACCCAGCCAGCGCCACGGGCGATGCAAGCCTGAGCACCCAAGGACTCAGAATCCATCTGGACCTGACTGAGGAAGACAACCGAGGTGTTGCCCAACGGATTAGAACGGCGCGCAGCATCTTCTTCGCAGCGCACACCGGCTACAACGCGATGGTTTCGCAGTACCAGCCTGCAGTGCGTGACGCGATCACGCAGGGCGCAACGCTGCGGGTTGTCGTGTCGGACCCGCGCGGGCCGCTGATGAAGGAGCCCGAGTTGACCCGGCGCCTGTGCCCGAGCATCAGGCAGGCCGGTGAAATCGACGACGTCCTCTACACCTGCGCCAGGCATCGGCTACGCGCCACTCAGCAGGGGTTCCCGGTCGAACACGTGCAGGCCAGGACCTATCCCGGACTGCCCAGCCTGAACATCCTGCTGGTCGACGGGTGGCTACGCCTGATCCCGTACCTGCCGCTAGTCGACGCTGCCGACTCGCCCGTCTACGAGTACGAGTTCGACCCGGACGAACCAACGCCCCTGATCGGCAAGTACCTCGCAGCAGTTGAGCAGCTATGGGAAGGCTCCGATCACGTCGACCTTGAACACCTGGCCAAGGAACTTCTGGCCTGACATAGAGCAACCTTGCTTGGCCAGTGAACCTGGGGCGAGGAATTACGATGAGGCCGTGGAGAAGATGCAGCTGCGACGGCTCCCGGTATTGATGCCTCCGATCCCACCCGGGGGCGGGCGGATCCAGTCGCCGGCGGGCGAGCTGGCCCAGGTGGTCAACGGAGACAGCTACAAGTTCCTCGCCTACGTGGAGTTCCGGCCGGACGCTAGCAAGCCACGCGGCAACCACTTCCATGCTCACAAGACGGAGTTGCTGTATCTGATCAGCGGGCGTGTCCGGGCGGTGTATCACGACCTGGACTCCGGCGAACGAGCGGATTTGACGCTTGAGCCGGGAGACCTGGTCACCGTGCAGCCGCGGTGCGCGCATGTCTACTACGCGTTGGAGTACTCGCAGGCGGTGGAGCTGGCCGACCAGCCGTACGACCCGGCCGACACACATCCCTACGAGGTGAGAGACGCAGCCTAGGCGGCCGGCTGCCGGCAAGTTGTTCAAAGTTTCTGTACGTCTTCAAGGCGGCCCTTGACGGGCCGCACGCGCCGCCGCCTGGGCGCGCGCCGGCCGCTGCCGCTGTCGCTCTGCGGCCGTCACGCCGGATGCCCGGCGGCTGGCGCGGAGAGCGGGGAGCCCGGGGCCGCGCCGCAGACGGGATAGCGGGGAGAGTGGTGGAGGTTCGTCGCCGGCAGCCGGCCGCGCCGCGCCCGAGCAGCGCGGCGCAGGGAAGGGCACGCCGGGGCCGTGCGGCGGGTCGCGGCGGCGGACCGGTCGCGGTCACTGCGCCTCCGGCGGGGGCGCAACGACTCCAGGATGGCCGGGGCTCCGTCCGCGCCTTGCGGTCCGTGGGTGGTTGCGCAGGGCCATCCCGCCAGCCACCGACCCGGGCAAGCCGAGCAGACCACCGCCCGGCCCGCCAGCGCCCGTACGAGCCGTCAAGGCCGTCTTGACGTGGCGGACCGGGCGGCGGCCCGCTCCCCGGAGGGCGGGTCGGCGGCAGACGGGATGGCAAACGGCGTGCGTTCTGTGGGCGTGCGTCGCCGGGTTGCGGGTCGGTCCATTCGTATGCCTGGCCGTTGGCGCAGCGCTGCACGGTGGGGAAGCGCAGTGGTTGTCCGATCGTTCCGGTCAGCCGTGTGGTGAGGGAGAAGGCGGCTTCGGTGCCGGGATCGAGCCCGGGTCCGGTCCAGGTGACCCGGCCGGGGTCGGTCGTCGCTTTCCAGCCGGTGGGTTGTTCGCGCGACCGGGCTCTGGTATTTGGAGGTGCGGACGCCGACCTCGATGATCCATTGGCCGGGCAGGGGGAACTCGGCGACGGCCTCGTACCGGCCGGGCGCGGTGCGGGAGACGGGGCGTTCGAGTGGGCCGACATCTGGGCGGGCAGGCTGAATCGGAGCTCGGGCGCGGTGACCGGCTCGACCGGACGGCGGTCGTCGTCGAGGATGGTGAGTTGCAGCGCGTTGACGCCGGTCGTGCCGGGGGTCAGCACGATGACGGCCCGGTGGTTGCCGAGCTGTGCGCTGAGCTCGACTGATGCCGGGCGGTCAATGGGAGGTGGAGCGGGGCCGTTGTCGTCAACGGGGCTCTGGGTGATCAGCACGCCGATGGTGGCGATGACGGCGGCTAGCAGCCCGGCTTCGGCTCGTACGGTGCGGCGCAGTGCCGGCCACGCCGGGCCCGTGCTGTCTGCGGCGGTGATGCGGGGCAGTAGCCGGTTGCGGTTCCAGGCGGCGCTGCCGTCCTGCAGGGTTGTCCACGGCGTCAACGCTCCAGTTCGAGTCGCCTCGCGTTCGGCCTGTTGAGCCGACTTCCATACCCGTTCATGGGAACTTTGGTGAGCGTCCGCGCGGGACGGGTCGTGTTCGGAATGATCGGCTCAGGGAATCTTCGTTGCGCGAGCCGTCCGAGGTGCTGCCATGTCCGACACCGCGAGTCATCCGCGGATTCCCTCGCGTGCCTGGTACCGGCCGATGGTCGCCCGCCCCACCGACGAGCCGTACCGGAGGGTGACTCCACTGGAGCTGCTCTTCGATCTGTGCTTCGTCGCCGCGATGAGGCAGGCCGCCGACCGACTGCACCACAACCTTGGCGAGGCCGACGTCGGTCACGGGATCGGCGTCTACCCGGCGGTGTTCTTCGCGATCTGGTGGGCGTGGATGAACTTCACCACGTTCGCTTCCGCGTACGACCCCGAGGACGACGTCTACCGCCTCACCACGCTGGTCGAGATCGTCGGGGCGCTGGTGATCGCGGGTGGCGTGCCTCGCGCCTTCGATCACGGCGACTTCTCCGTGATTACGTACGGGTATGTGATCATGCGGCTGGCGATGGTCGCGCAATGGTTGCGCGTGGCCCGCAGCGACCCGCCGCGGCGGGCCACGGCACTACGCTATGTCGTGGGCATCGTCGTGCTGCAGGCGGCCTGGATCGCCCGGCTGGCTCTGCCCGACGGGTGGTTGTTGCCCGGCTTCCTTGCGATCGCCCTCGCCGAGCTGCTTCTACCGTTCTGGGCGAGGCGCCCCGCTCCGATCATCTGGCACCCACGCCACATAACCGAGCGGTACGGCCTGTTCACCATCATCGTGCTCGGCGAGTCGGTGCTCGCAGCCAGCCTGGCCATCCAGACCGCTTTTGACAGGGGGACCGACGCGAGCACTCTTCTGTCCATCGCCGGTGCCGGCGTCGTGATCGTCTTCGCGATGTGGTGGCTGTATTTCGACCGCCCGGTTCACCACCTGGCGGCCTCGCCGCGCGTGGCGCTGCTGTGGGGATACGGCCAGTACCTGATCTTCGCGTCGGCGGCCGCGCTCGGCGCCGGCCTCGCCACCGACGTCGACTACCAAACCAGCAACGCGCACCTTGGGCGCGTCGCCGCCGGGTACGCCGTGGCCGCGCCGGTCGCCATCTACCTGATCGCAGTCTGGACCTTGCACATCCGCCCCTTTGGCCAGTTGAAGATGACCGTGCCGTTCTGGGCCACGACCGCGCTCGTGCTGCTCACACCGCTCACGCCCGCACCGTCCCGCCTGACCGCTCTGCTCCTCGCCGCCCTCGTCGCCACCACCGTCATCGCCACCCGGCGCAGGCAGGGCGCCGCCCGGACCGCCACGGATGGCTAGCCCGGCCTTTGGCCAATTGTTGATCAAAGCGGCTGACGGGGGCCTGCCCATTGAAGCGTCCATCGAGGTACACGTAAGCCTGACCGGGAAGATGCCGCCGATTTCAGGGGCAAGGATGTACCGGCGGCAGCTGCCGTCCAACGGTGATCTCGATCGCGAGTGCCGTGTTCTTTACTGAAGCTCGCGGGCGCCCGGTATCGGCTTCATTCGATCTAGGTCGTGTGCGGCGGTGCCCCCGAGGGCCTCGACCCGGGTGCCGCGGAAGCGCACTCCGTGCAGTGCCAGGCGGCGGAGATCCTCCGTAGGTAGGTGTGGGCGCACGGCCAGGGTGTCGGGCTCCGGATCGATGCCGAGCATCATGCGGAGCAGCATCATCGGTGCACCAGCTGCCCACGCCTGCGGGGAGCAGGCGGTGGGGTAAAGCACGGGCACCAGGGTGTTCTTTCGTGGGTAGCCTGCGAGTGCCTCGGGCAGTCGGTGGTGCAGATGATGGGCGGCCTGCAACAGCCCCATCGCGAGATGGTTGGCTTCGTCGCGGTGTCCGTACCGGGCCAGCCCCGCTGCTGCGATCGCGGTGTCGTGCGGCCAGACGGTGCCGTTGTGGTACTCAAGCGGGTTGTAGGCTGGCTGGTCGTCAGCGAGGGTGCGCACGCCCCATCCGGTGAACATCCGGGGTCCGCAGAGCAGCGCGGCGAGCGCGTCAACGCGTTCGGGCGGCACGATCCCGCTCCACAGCAGGTGTCCGATGTTAGAAGTCAATGTGGTCACCGGCTTCTTGTCCCCGTCCAACGCGAGCGCGTAATAGCCGAGGTCGGGTAGCCAAAAGTCGGTGTTGAACCGGCGATAGAGTTCCTCGGCGTCGCGTTCCAGGCGCTCGGCGAGGTCGGAGTCGTTCCAAATCTCCCGCGCGAGGCGCGCCGTTCGACGGCGCGCGTCGTAGGCATAGCCCTGAATCTCGCAGGTGGCCCGGGGAAGCTTGACGAGGCTGCCGTCGGGGTGGACGACGGAATTCCAGGAATCCTTCCAGCATTGGTTGACGAGACCGCTGCGCGGGTTGCGAGTCTGGTATTCGATGTAGCCGTCGTGATCGAGATCGCCGTACGTCTCCAGCCACCGCAACGCCGAGCGGGCCGCGGGCTCGAGGTCTCGGACGGTCTTCCTGTCACCGGTCCACTGTTCGTACTCGTCTAGGACGATCAGGAACAGCGGGGTGGTGTCAGCGGCGCCGAAGTACGGGGACTGCGGACGTTCGCCGAAATGGGCCAGTTCCCCGTGGCGCAGCTCGTGCAGGATCTTCCCTGGTTCGGCATCGCGATGGTCGTCCTCATGGATCGCCTGCCGCTCGGCGAGTGCCCGCAGCGTCGTATAGGCAAGTTCGGGGTGGAATGGCAGCATCTGATAGCTGGCCATGAGGCTGTCGCGGCCGAACACCGCCATGAACCAGGGCAGCCCGGCGGCGGGCAGAGATGATTGATCTCCAGCGAAGGGGTAGAACCTCAGCGCGGCAAGGTCGAGAAGGCTGCGGTGGTAGGTGTGCATCAGGTCGTCCCAATCCGTGTCCAGGATGGGTGACGCGTCCAGCCATTCTCGAATGCTGTAAGGCATGTCCGGAGTGTGGTGGTGGCGCTTTAGCGCCGTGTCCACTTCGACCCCAATCCGGATCTGGATGTCGGTGCCCCACTCTTGTCCCGGTGGTAGCTCGTATCGGTAGGTGAGCGATTCTTCGGTGACGAAGGCGCCGGGAGCGTCAATGTGCGTTTCGCGGCAGAAGTCGCCGCGGCGGTAGCCCAAGGTGATCCCGCCGTCGCGCCGACGGCGGTACAGATGGCCGGTTTTCGACATCTGGTCCTTGACCTCGAAGATGTCGGCGAAGTCACCGTCAAAGATCATCGTGAGTTCGAAGGCGACCGGTGTGTTGCCGAAGTTGTGGACCGTGAGGCGCTCGCTCATGCCAGTCGCCACTTCACGGCGGCGTGTGACCGACAGAGACGGGTTCCTGTAGATCGTTCCGGTCGGCTCGATCAGAAAGAAGACAACTTCGTCGTACTCGAGGTTGTCCGCGCTCAGCGCCTCCAGTTCGTGGCCGTTGAGGCGCAGTTGCCAGCGAGATAGGTGCCGCATGTCGCGATAGAACAGCCCGTCCGGGACGTTGGGAGCGGGGTTGATGTCGCCCTGCCGGTCGCTTACAACGAAGGCGTCTCCCTGCAGGATATTGATCTGGTCGAGCCGCACGCTTCCCCCCGTTCCCCGCTCTGGCAGCACGAGCCGCCGGTGCTGTCAAAGTCCACTGGTTGGCGAGTGGGTTACCCTCCCAGATGTCGTTACACCAGGACTTTCCAAACCCGAATGCCGGTCCGATACGGGACAAGCTGGCCACCGCTCGGCCACCTGCTGGCCGCACTTCCGAACGAGCTGTCCGCGCCCAAACTGCTCCACTGGTCATTCACAGCCACGGGCCGAGCCGGGCGACTTGAGGGCTGAGGGTCGGTGGTCAGTCAAGGTCAGCCGGCGGACTCCCCGCCGTCGATGGTGATGATCTCCGCCGTGACCGCGCTCCTGGTCACGCTTGCCGTCGAGTATGCGGCAAACCACGTCTCGAAGCCCGCAAGGAACGGATTCTCGGGGCTCTCCGCTCCCGACGTGAGGTGTCGGCGGCCATATCACGGGTATTGCTCTGCCCGCCGCTTTCCTCTGCATCGACATGCCGAAAGACGTCACTGGGGAGGTGAGGGACAGTCTGCTCGCCGAGCGGAAACGCCAATACGAGCGGCTGCGCGACCAGGCGCAGGTGCTCGTTGACTCCATGGACCGGCATGCCGGCACCTTTCTCGGCCCATCGATGAAGCTGGTGATGTCGTACATCAGTGCCGTGCAGGGAGTCATGCTGTCGGCCCGTACCCGCCACGACAAGGCGCGCCTGATTCATGACCTGTCGAAACAGATTGCGATGATCCTCGACGGTCGGTGGTGGCAGACGCCGGCCCGGGTGCGCGCCATGTGGGAGTTGGATCGGCTAGTCAAGCGCAGCCAGGATCAGCGCGGTGATGAGGAGCCGGTGAGCGAGCGGCGGGAGATCGCGAAAGCCACCTGAGGAGCAGCTTGCCGTTGCGCACGGATGCCCGACTTCGTGAGGGGACCTTTCCCCAGCGGCTACCGCAGCCGAGTCTGCCGCAACCGACCTGGTAACTCTCATTAGCAACAGCCCGGACGGCAGCGCACTGAAGAGTGCTGGCACAGATGAGGCTCAGTGGGTGCAGCCGTTGCCGGACGTGTGCGATCGGGATGCACAGAACTCAGACGGAAGTAGCCCGAGACGTTGAGTGAGATGGACCAGTGTCCGCTACTTCCAGACAGCTGGGGTGCCGCGCCAGCGGCATGTTCCTCTTGTAAGCGAGACGTCGGGCAGCCGCGAGGCAGCGAGGAGGCAGCAGAAGCCTCGATCCGACTCGGTGCCGGATGCCAAAGGACAGCGATCCCCACCTGCTCGCCAGCATGATCCGCTAGAAGCGGACAACATCCGACAACTTCGGTCCGCATCCCCCCGACGGGGGTCGTCCCTATCTGGGAGCGCTGCACCGCAGCAGGTCAGGGGCTCTCCCCGTCAGTAGTCGTGACGCATGATCTCGCTGGACCACTCCGGCTGGCGCACCTCGCCGATGGGGCCGAACTCCGCCAGTTACGGCTCCAGGGGGAGGGCCGGATCCGCGAGCAAGGATCGACGGGACAACCCAGTCGGTGCGCCGCCGGTCGGATTCCCGCCGGATCCTTGGTGAGGCTCGCCAGGTGCCGGCCGAGCTCTTCATCCGGTCGACCGTCGAACGGGTGGAGATTTCATCCTCTGCCCTTTCCATCGTATCGGTCGGTCAAGCGGTTCGAATCGTCCTGGATGCCGATTTTGTGCCCCTGACCAGCACATATTCTCGACCAGCCCGCAGGCGGGGCGTGCCCAGGCGACCGGCAAGGGAGCACCGTGTCCGAAGCAGAACAGCAGTTCGCCATCGAACAGCAGGTAGTCGACAAGGTCTACGCGCGCCTTGAGGTGATGCGTGAGCAGGCGAAGGAGTTGAAGGAGGAGGGACACAACCGCGCCACGTCGGGTCCGCTCACCGGTCTGGTGGAGCGCGATGCCATGGTGCTGCGCGCCGCCGCCAGAATGTCCGATCTCGACGGTCAGGAGGAGGGCGTCGTCTTCGGCCGGCTGGACTTCGACGACGGCTACACCTATCGCGTCGGCCGTCTCGGCGTGCGCGACGAGGACCGGGAGCCACTGGTGGTGGACTGGCGTGCGCCGGCGGCCGCGCCGTTCTACCGCGCCACCCCCGGCGAGCCGCTCGGTGTGGAGCGCCGCCGCGTCATCACCTGCGCCGGCCCCAAGGTGATCGGTCTCGACGACGACGTGTTGACCGAGGAGGACATCGAGGGAGTGGTCGGCGAAGGTGCCCTGCTCGCGTCGCTGACCAGGGAACGCGGCGAGCACATGCGCGACATCGTGACCACGATCCAGCGCGAGCAGGACGAGGCGATCCGGGCTCCCGCGCACGGCGTCACCCTCATCACGGGCGGCCCGGGCACCGGCAAGACCCAGGTCGCCCTGCACCGCGCCGCCTACCTGCTCTACTCCGACCGGGGGAAGTTCGCCGACGGCCGCGTCCTGGTGGTCGGCCCGTCGACGGTGTTCACCGAATACATCGGCCGGGTGCTGCCCGGGCTCGGCGAGGACAGCGTCCACTTGCGAGCGCTCGGCGAGCTGTTCGAGGGTGTCGTGGCGACCCGGCGTGACTCCGCCGAGGTGGCCAGGTCCAAGGGTGACCTGAAGATGGTGCGGGTGCTGACCGAGCTGGCCTGGGACATCCCGCCGAACGCGCCGGACCGGCTGAGCACCCTCAACGCCGACGACCTGGCGAAGGCGCGGCTGGCAATCAGGAAGCGCTGCGAGGCCAAGGGCATCAAGCCCAACGGTGCCCGCGCGGAAGCGGCGAAGGTGCTCTCCGAGCTGCTGAACGGCAAGGAGATCCCGGACGCGTTCCTGAACGCGTGGTGGCCGTCGCTGACCCCGCAGGACGTGCTGCCCGCGCAGAACGGGGAGTGGTCGGTGGACGACGTCCCGCTGCTCGACGAACTCGCCGAGATCCTGGGGAGGCCCGAGAAGGCGGCCACGAAGACGCCCGAGTGGCAGGCGCGCGAGCTGAGCAGCGGTGTCCGCCTGGCGGAGACCTTCGTGCTGAGCTGGAGCCTCAACGACGGTTGGCAACTGTTCGCGCCCGGACTTTCCACGCCGATCGCGCAGTCCGGGCAGTCCATCGACCACAACGGCTACTGGGCGGCGCAGCGCTGGGCGTCGGGGATCCTCCTGCGCGAGGGGCACAAGGTGACGAGCTGGATCGACGGCTTCGACCCCTACGGCGAGGAGGGGTACGTGCCGGTGCTCGCCGAGCCGCTGCCCGTCGCCGAGGCCGAGGAGCCCGTCGAGGACGTATACCTGCACGTCATCCTCGACGAGGCGCAGGATCTGTCGCCGATGGAGTGCCGGATGATCGCCCGGCGCGCCGCCCACGCCTCGATGACGATCGTGGGCGACCTCGGTCAGGCCACCCACCCGCTGGCCGCCGAGTCGTGGTCGGAGCTGGTGCAGCGGCTGGGCAAGCGCGAGGTCAGGACCCTCGACCTGCCCACCGGATACCGGGTACCGCAGGTCATCGCCGACTTCGCCGCGCTCGCCCTCGCACCCGGGATCGAGCCCACCCGCTCCTTCCGGCCCGGCGGCACGCTGGAGATTCGCCAGGTGGACGACCTGGCCGCGGCGGTGGCCCAGGAGAGCGGCGCGGTCATCGCACCCGACCATCTGGCCGCGTCGTTGAACGCCCTCCCGGTCAGCCAGGTCAAGGGCCTGGAATACGACCGGGTGGTCCTGGTGGAGCCCGCCGACATCGTCGCCGCCGAGCCGCGCGGCATGAACCGGCTCTACGTCGCCCTGACCCGGGCCGTCGCCGAGCTGGTCATCCTGCACACCAAGCCGCTGCCCTTCACTCGCCCGTGACTCGCGTTGAAAACCAGCCGATGATCATGCCCGCGCCCGGCAGCCGGCGCAGCCGGACGAGCCGGCCGCGGTGACCAGCCGACTGGCCACCGCGGCGGAGCAACCGTCTGCCTGCTCGCGGTCGGTCTGGTGTTCGTGCTGGTCGGACTCTTCGACGCGGCGCTCGGTGCCGCCCGGGCCGCCCGTCATCAGGCGCAGAACGCGGCCGACTTCGGGGCGCTGGCGGGTGCCGGGCGGGCGCTCGAGGGTGACGGCGTCGCGTGCGGACGGGCCGAAGAGCTGGCCCGGGCCAACGGCGGCCGGCTGGTGGCCTGTCGGCTGGACGGCCTCGACGTGCTCGTCACCACCGAGGTCAAGGTGGCTCCGCTGCCGTGGCTGGCCCGCACCGCCACCGCGACCTCCCGAGCCGGCCCGGTCCGCGGCTGACGGCGTCCCTCACCGCCTGGTCGGGCGGCGCGCCCGGCAACCGAGGGACGCCCAGGACGGGGACGGGACCCGGTCCGGCTGGGCGGTACGGGGGCATACCCCCGACCGCCCAGCCCGACCGGGCGACCGTTGAGGTGGAAGCCGGCCGGGGCGGACGTCACCCGACTCGTCCTCGCCCTGGTCGCGATCACCGGTCACCGCCGGACGGTCGGGGGCCGCGGCGGTGCGGAGTCGGGCCCGGTCGGCGTCGGCGGAGGCGCGGCGCGTGCCCGGGAAGCGGTGACCGGGGCGGCGGGCGGTGGACGAAAAGGACCCGGTCCTGCACCCGGCCTCAGCGGGACTGCAGGGCGTCCAGGCCGACCGCCATGGCGATGACCAGCCGCCGGTCGATCTGCGGGTGCTGGATGTCGACGACGTACCGGTCGCGCAGGCCCCACTTCTTGTCGACCGAGAACACCGGCTGGCCGCCGGCGAGGAAGTCGAAGTGGTAGGGCAGCCAGGAGAGCGAGTCGACGAACCGGCGCAGCAGCGCCACCGGCAGGCTGCGCTCCTGCCCGGTGATCGGCGGCAGGCCTGCCTGCTCGACGTGCCAGGTGGACCGGAGCAGCGACTGGGCGAAGTCCTTGCGGAACAGGCCGATCGGGGTGCCGGCGTGGTCGGTCACGTCGTACGTGGCACCGAGGTCGAGGCGCTGACGGGCCTTGAAGCCGAGCAGCGGGTACTGCTTGGAGTCGTCGGTGTAGATGGTCACCTGCTCCTTGAACGCGAGCCGCTTCTGCTGCGCGAACGCGAGCAGTGCGCCCTCCGAGCCGTCCGGTGCCACTGCGTGGACCTCGTACTGGTTGACCATCATCCGGATCCGCTGACGGACGATGAACTGGTGCTGGGTCTGCAAGCTGTCGGGCTGCACACGATCTCCTTCAATGGGGGACGCCGGAGTCTCGCACAGCGCGTCCCTCGTCTCCACACCCCCGACGGCCCGACCGGCCCGTCCGACGGAGGTGAGGTGCTCCCGGCCGCTCAGGCGGTTTCCGGAGCGCCGCCCCCCGCGACCGAGCGCTCCACCGACCGCTCGTCCTGCCGGGGCACGACCGCCCCGACTGCGCCCCGAGACCCATCAGCCGCCACGCCGGAAAACGCGGTGCCGGAAGACGCGCCGGATGCCGCTGCGCCGGAAGACGCCGCGCGGGGAGAGCCACCGACCATCGCCAGGTTGGCGAGCACTACGTCGAGGACCTTGACCGCGTCCGGCTTGGAGAGCGGGTTGTTGCCGTTGCCGCACTTCGGCGACTGGACACAGGACGGGCACCCCGACTCGCAGCCGCACTCGGCGATCGCGTCGCGGGTGGCGCGCAGCCAGGCCGCCGCCGTCCCGTACGCCCGCTCGGCGAAGCCCGCGCCGCCGGGATGGCCGTCGTACACGAAGACGGTGGGTGCCTCGGTGTCCGGGTGCACGGCGGTGGACAGCCCGCCGATGTCCCAGCGGTCGCAGGTCGCCATGAGGGGCAGCAGGCCGATCGCGGCGTGCTCGGCGGCGTGCAGCGCGCCCGGGACGTCGGGGGCCTCGATCCCCGCCGCGGCCAGGGACTCCGGGGAGAGGGTGAACCAGACCGCGACGGTACGCAGCTCCCGGGCCGGCAGGTCCAGCGGCCGGGTGTCGATCACCTCGCCGGTGGCGATCCGCCGCCGCTGGTACGACACCACCTGGCTGGTCACGTCCACCTCGCCGAGGAAGAGCCCGACCGGCCCGGCGTCCACGTACGACCGGACCGACACCACCGACAGCGAGGTGACGTCCCGGGCGTGGGTGGACCAGTCCGGCTCCTCGGCGTGCACCAGCGCGCACCCGTCCGCCAGGTCCAGCGCGTCGACCACGTACGACACGCCCTGGTGCAGGTAGACCGCGCCGGCGTGGAGGAGGAAGTGCGAGGAGCCGCCGTCGACCGTGCCGAGCAGCCGACCGGTGGACTCCTCCACCACGCAGACCGGCGCCCCGTCCTCGCCGCGCAGGTCCACCTCGGGTCGCTCCCGGTGCCGCCAGTACCAGCCGGTCGGCCGCTGCCGCAGCGCCCCCGCGGCCACCAGTTCCTCGACCGCCTCCTTCGCGCCCTCCCCGAAGAGTTCCAGGTCGGCCGGGGTGAGCGGGGCCTCGTGCGCGGCGCAGGCGAGCTGCGGGGCGAGCACGTACGGGTTCGCCGGGTCGAGCACGGTCGCCTCGACGGGCCGCCCGAACAGCGCCTCGGGGTGGTGCACCAGGTAGGTGTCGAGCGGGTCGTCCCGGGCCACCAGCACGGCGAGCGCCTCGTCGCCGGAGCGTCCGGCCCGGCCGGCCTGCTGCCAGAGCGACGCCCGGGTGCCCGGCCAGCCGCAGATCAGCACCGCGTCCAGCCCGACCAGGTCGACGCCGAGTTCGAGGGCGTTGGTGGAGGCGAGCCCGAGCAGGTCGCCGTGCAGCAGCGCCCGTTCCAGCTCGCGCCGCTCCTCGCGCAGGTAGCCGGCCCGGTAGGCAGCCACCCGGTCGCCGAGCCCGGGCACCGCCTCGTCCAGCGCGCGCCGGGCGTTGGCGGCGACCACCTCGGCGCCGCGCCGGGACCGGACGAAGGCGAGGGTGCGTACCCCCTCGACGACGCTGTCGGCGAGCAGGTCGGCGGTCTCCCGCAGCGCCGACCGGCGGACCTGGAGAAGGTCGGTGTCGGGAGCGGCGGCCCCGGAAGAGGGCAGCAGCGGCGGTTCCCACAGCGCGAAGGTCACCCCGCCGCGCGGCGAGGTGTCCTCGGTGACGGCCGTGACCGGCAGCCCGGTGAGCCGCCCGGCCGCCGTCGCCGGGTCACCCGACGTCGCCGAGGCCAGCACGAAGACCGGGGTACCCCCGTAGCGCGCGCACTGCCGGCGCAGCCGGCGCAGCACGTGCGCCACGTGCGAGCCGAACACGCCCCGGTAGGTGTGGCACTCGTCCACCACCACGTACGCGAGCCGGCGCAGGAACCCGGACCAGTGGGCGTGCCCGGGCAGGATGCCGTGGTGCAGCATGTCCGGGTTGGTCAGCACGAACCGGGAGTGCCGCCGGATCCACTCCCGCTCGGCGCGCGGGGTGTCCCCGTCGTAGCAGGCGGGGCGTACCCCCTCCTGCTCCAGCCCGGCGACGGCGCGCAGCTGGTCGGCGGCGAGTGCCTTGGTCGGGGCCAGGTAGAGCACGGTGGCGCGCGGGTCGGCCAGCAGCGTGCTCAGCGCCGGGAGCTGGTACGCCAGCGACTTGCCGGACGCCGTTCCGGTGGCCACCACCACGTGCGTCCCCGCGTACGCCAGCTCGGCGGCCTCGGCCTGGTGCCGCCACGGGGCGACCACGCCGCGCCGGGCGAACGCGGCCCGCAGCTCCTCCGGGGCCCAGGCCGGCCACGGTGCCGGCTGCCCGGCCCGGGCCGGCACCCGCTCGACGTGGGTGACCGGGTCGGCGCAGTGCCGGGCGCGCAGCCGGCGCAGCAGCTCGCCGGGCGGTCGCCCGGGGCCGCTGATCGCGGGCACGGTGGCTGCCGACGGCTTCTGGTCGTGGCGCGGCGGTAGACGCGCCGAGCTGAAGCTGTCGTGGGTCACGTCCTGCACCTTCGGAACACGATCGGGAAATGAAACGCGGGGAGCCTGGGTAAGGGGGTTGAGCCTCGGCCGGTGACCCACCGGGGCTTTTCGGCGGGGATGGTTAGATGCCCAGGAGAGCTTACCGAGGAGGGACCGATGGAGCTGTCGCTGGCGACCCGCACCGTGGGGGAGCACACGGTGCTCGAGGTCGGCGGTGAGGTGGACGTCTACACCGCCCCACGCCTGCGGGAACGGCTCCTCGAACTGATCGACGGCGGTGCCCGCCGGGTCGTGGTCGACCTGGGCCGGGTGGACTTCCTCGACTCGACCGGGCTCGGCGTGCTGGTCGGCGCCCTGAAGCGGCTCCGCTCGGCCGGCGGCTCGTTCGCCCTGGTCTGCGACAAGGAACCGCTGCTCAAGATCTTCCGGATCACCGCGCTGGACCAGGTCTTTCCGCTGCATCCCACGGTCGACGCGGCGATCAGCGCCGATCCGACCGGCGCCGGCGAATGATGGCGACCGTCAAGCTCTCCTTCTCGCCCGCCCCGGTGCACGTGCGCACCGCCCGCCTGGTCGGCGTCGCCGTGGCCCGCCGAGCCGGCGTACGGGAGGACCTGCTCGACGAGGTGCGCCTGGCGATCGGCGAGGCGTGCACCCGGGCGGTCGCCCTGCACCGGCAGTACGGGCTGGCCGATCCGGTGCTGGTGGAGATGTCGGACAGCGGGGCGTACTCGGTCCGGGTGGTGGACCGCGCCCCGATCGAGGCGAGCATCGGTCTCGCCGCGCTGCCCCCGGACGAGTTGGCCAAGGAGTCGCTCAGCGAGGACGCGCTGACCACCGGCGTGGGCTTCGCCCTGCTCGCCGGCTTCGTGGAGGACCTGCAGGTACGCCCGGTCGACGAGGGCGTCGGCACCGAGGTCCGGATGGTCTGGCCGGTCGACCGCTCCTGACCCACCACCCCCGCAGGCCGCGTTCCCGACCAGGGAACGCGGCCTCGTCGTGCTGACCGCCCTATATATCAGATTTCTTCGCATAGCACAGCGACGAAGATCATCGGGGCGGGGTGCCCCCTCCCTGTGACCCGCAACACGTCGGAGGGCTACAGTACCCGGGTTGTCAGCAAGTGACCCGTCCCGCAGCCAGCGGGAATGGGTGTTCATCGCTGGTCCGCCGGGGTGGGTTGGCGCGCGCTTGCGAGTCCGCATCCAGGCGTCGGTCCGTGCGTCTCCACGAATCGGCGCGAGTGTTCGGTACAGGAGGACATAGATGTCCGGGACCTTGGCCGCCGACGGCGGCGCACTGTCCCTTACCGGAGCCAACGTGACGTACGTCGTCATCGCCGCGGTCATCGCGCTGGTGGCGCTCGTCTTCGCGGCCGCCCTGACCAGGGCGGTGCTGGCAGCCGGTACGGGAACCACCAACATGCAGGAGATCTCCGGGGCGGTGCAGGAGGGCGCGTCCGCGTACCTGCTGCGGCAGTTCCGCACCCTGGCGATCTTCGTGGTGATCGCCGTCGTGCTGCTGTTCCTGCTGCCGGTGCACGACACCGACGGCAACCAGACCCTGGTGAAGATCGGCCGGTCGGCGTTCTTCGTCGTGGGCGCCCTGTTCAGCGCGTTCATCGGCGGCGCCGGCATGTGGCTGGCCACCCGGGCCAACCTGCGGGTCGCCGCGGCCGCGCGGGAGCGCGAAGGCGGGCGCGAGAACGCCATGCGGATCGCCTTCCGCACCGGCGGCGTGGTCGGCTTCCTCACCGTCGGCCTCGGCCTGTTCGGTGCGGCGCTGGTCGTCCTGCTCTACAAGGGCGACGCCCCGACCGTGCTGGAGGGCTTCGGCTTCGGCGCCGCGCTGCTCGCCATGTTCATGCGGGTCGGCGGCGGCATCTTCACCAAGGCCGCCGACGTCGGCGCCGACCTGGTCGGCAAGGTCGAGCAGGGCATCCCCGAGGACGACCCGCGCAACGCCGCGACCATCGCCGACAACGTGGGCGACAATGTGGGCGACTGCGCCGGCATGGCCGCCGACCTCTTCGAGTCGTACGCGGTCACCCTGGTCGCCGCGCTGATCCTGGGCCGGGCCGCGTTCGGCAACGAGGGCCTGGTCCTGCCGCTGATCATCTCCACGATCGGCGTGCTGGTGGCGATCGTCGGTGTCTTCATCACCCGGCTGCGCGCCTCCGACCGCAACGGGCTGACCGCGATCAACCGGGCCTTCTACCTGTCCGCCCTGGTCTCCGCGGTGCTGGTGGCGATCGCCGTGTTCGGCTACCTGAAGCCGACCTGGGCGGACCTGCTCGGCGACAACTGGCGGGCGACGCTCAACGTCACCGACGGCGAGCCGCCGTTCGGCCCCCGCGGGCTGGCCATCGGCGCGGTGGTGATCGGCATCGTGCTGGCCGCCGCGATCCAGGCGCTCACCGGCTACTTCACCGAGACCAACCGGCGCCCGGTGCAGGACATCGGCAAGAGTTCGCAGACCGGCGCGGCCACCGTCATCCTGGCCGGCATCAGCGTCGGCCTGGAGTCGGCGGTCTACTCGGCGCTGCTGATCGGCGCCGGCGTGTTCGGCGCGTTCCTGCTCGGCGGCAGCTCCATCACCCTGTCGCTGTTCGCGGTCGCGCTGGCCGGCACCGGCCTGCTCACCACCGTCGGCGTGATCGTCGCCATGGACACCTTCGGCCCGATCTCCGACAACGCCCAGGGCGTGGCCGAGATGTCCGGCGACATCGACGAGCACGGCGCGCGGACGCTGACCGAGCTGGACGCGGTCGGCAACACCACCAAGGCGATCACCAAGGGCATCGCCATCGCCACCGCGGTGCTGGCCGCGACGGCGCTGTTCGGCTCGTACACCGACACGCTGAAGACCGCGTTCGGCGACGCGAAGGTGGCGAACGTCGAGGACGCCATCACCAACCTGCTGAACGTGGCGAACCCGCGCAACCTGGTCGGCCTGATCGTCGGCGCGGCGGTGGTCTTCCTCTTCTCCGGCCTGGCCATCAACGCGGTCTCCCGCTCGGCCGGCGCCGTGGTCATGGAGGTACGCCGGCAGTTCCGCGAGCTGCCCGGGATCATGGACCGCACCCAGCGCCCCGAGTACGGCAAGGTGGTCGACATCTGCACCCGGGACGCGCAGCGGGAGCTGATGACCCCCGGCCTGCTGGCGATCATGGCGCCGATCGCGGTCGGCTTCGGCCTCGGCCCGGGCGCGCTGGCGTCGTACCTGGCCGGTGCCATCGGGGCGGGCACGCTGATGGCGGTCTTCCTGGCCAACTCCGGTGGCGCCTGGGACAACGGCAAGAAGCTGGTGGAGGACGGCGCGTACGGCGGCAAGGGCTCCGAGTCGCACGCCGCGACCGTCATCGGCGACACCGTCGGCGACCCGTTCAAGGACACCGCCGGTCCGGCGATCAACCCGCTGATCAAGGTGATGAACCTGGTCTCGCTGCTGATCGCGCCGGCCGTGGTGGCCTGGAGCGTGGGCGAGAACAAGAACACCGCCCTGCGGATCACGATCGCCGTGGTGGCCGCGCTGGTCATCGTGGCGGCCGTGGTGTTCAGCAAGCGCAAGGGCGTCGCCATGGGCGACGACGACCGCGGCGGCGACACCGCGGGCAGCGCCGAGGAGCGGGCGGAGCCGGTCCGCGCCTGAGCTGGACGAGTTGGTGCCGGTTCCCGGTCGGCCTCGCGCCGGCCGGGAACCGGTCCGTCCGGCGGTCCCTGCCCGAAACCTGACCGGTGGCACTTCCACCGGGAGGCCGTACGCTGCTTCGCATGCGTACCCGCGGGGCGGTAACCGCCGGAAAGCTCACGGTGGTCCTGGCCGCGCTCAGCCTCGTCGTCGTGGGTTGTGGCGGCCCCAGCCCCCGGGCCTGGGCGGCCACGGTCTGCCAGGCGCTCACCCCGTGGCGGGCCGAGATCAACAAGCTGACCAGCAGCACCCAGCAGCAGATGACCGCGCAGACCACCCCGGCGCAGGCCAAGGAGAACCTGGTCCGCCTCTTCGCCGGGGCCGAGCAGGCCAGCGAGACCGCCCGACGCAAGGTCGAGCAGGCCGGTGTGCCGGAGACCGACCACGGGGCGGAGGTCTCCGCCGGGTTCCGCGCCTCGCTGAGCAAGGTGCGGGACGCGTACGGGCGGGCCCGGGACACCATCGACGGCCTGGACACCGCACAGGCCGGGCCCTTCTACGACGGGGTGCGGGCCGCGGTGGACACGCTCAACAAGGAGTACGACGCGAGCGCGCTGGACACCAGCAAGCTCAACTCGCCAGAGCTCAAAGAGGCCTTCGACGAGGTCCCGGAGTGTCGCTGACGCACCCTTCCTCCGACCCGGTCCGCCAGCCCTCGCTGTTCTCCACCGAGGCGGCGGACCCGTCGCTGGCGGACCTCGCCGGTCTGCTCGCCGGGCCCGGGGAAGTGGTGCGGATGGGCGGCACCGCCCGGGTCGCCGTGGTGGTGGACGCCGCCTGGCGGGTGCACGTGCTGGTGGCCGAGCTGGCCGCCCGGGGGGTGCCGGCGAGCTGGGAACCGATCGAGGACGGGCGGCACCGGGTACGCACCGCGTACGCGACCACTCTGGCCCCGCTCGCCACGGCGTGGCTGCCCGGCACGGCCAAGCAGGCCCCGGCCGGCTTCCACCTCAACGGTCGCCGGCTGCGGCTCTGGCTCGCCGCCGCCGGGGCGGTGGACCCGGCCGGCTGCCAGCTCGGCCTGGGCCCGGCCGACGAGGAGTGCTGGCCGCGGGTACGCGCCGCGCTGGCCGCGGTGGGGCTGCCGGCGGCGTTCGTGGAGCCGGCCGACGGCGGACCCGCGTACCGGATCACCGGCCGGCGGCGGATGGCCCGGCTGGCCGAGCTGGTGGGTGACCGGCCACCGGCGGCGCCGGCGGGCGGATGGCCGGGCGCCGGAGGCTGAACCAGCGGCGCGCAACCCCGCCGCCTGTCCGATCCCGGACACCTCCGCGCGGTCGTTCGTCCAGGAAAAACGGAGGGTGCCTCCTCCGCCGTCGGTGCGTGATCGTCACAGTGTCCTGCTCGACGCCCTACGCACGGTGTACGGTGGCGCCGTTCGGCGGGTGCCGCCGCGCGAACCGGGCGGTGGGTCGCTCGAACTGAGGGTTTGCCGCCCACGAAACCCGGAACGCGGACGGCGCGTTACGTTGGACATCCGGACCGCCGGTGGTCCGCGTGGTGCAACACGGCCCGAAACGGGCATAGAGCAGGAGTGAGGTCGGAGAGAGACGTGCCGAGCAACGCTGGAACCACCCGTCTGGTCATCGTCGAGTCACCGGCGAAGGCCAAGACGATCTCGGGCTACCTCGGCCCGGGGTACGTCGTGGAGGCCAGCTTCGGCCACGTGCGGGACCTGCCCCGCAACGCCGCCGACGTGCCGGCCAAGTACAAGGGCGAGCCGTGGGCGCGGCTCGGCGTGGACGTCGACAACGGGTTCCACGCGCTCTACGTGGTCTCGCCGGACCGTAAGCAGCAGATCAGCAAGCTGACCAAGCTGGCCAAGGAGGTCGACGAGATCTTCCTGGCGACGGACGAGGACCGCGAGGGCGAGGCGATCGCCTGGCACCTGGTGGAGACGCTCAAGCCCAAGGTCCCGGTCAAGCGGATGGTCTTCCACGAGATCACCAAGCCGGCCATCCAGGCCGCGGTGGCCAACCCCCGCGAGATCGACCGCGACCTGGTCGACGCGCAGGAGGCCCGGCGCATCCTCGACCGGCTGTACGGCTACGAGGTCTCCCCGGTGCTGTGGAAGAAGGTCATGCCGAAGCTCTCGGCGGGCCGGGTGCAGTCCGTGGCGACCCGGATCGTGGTCGAGCGGGAGCGGCAGCGGATGGCCTTCCGCACCGCCGAATACTGGGACATCCTGGCCACCCTCGCGGTGGCCAAGCCCGGCGAGGGGCCGCGGGCGTTCAACGCCACCCTGATCGCGCTGAACGGCGACCGGATCGCCACCGGCAAGGACTTCGAGCCGACCACGGGTCGGGTGAAGCCGGGCGCCGGCGTGGTCCACCTGGACGAGGGCGGGGCCCGCGGGCTGGCGGCCCGGCTGGAGGGGCGGCCGTTCACCGTCACCCGGGTCGAGGAGAAGCCCTACCGCCGCCGCCCGTACGCGCCGTTCATCACCTCCACCCTTCAGCAGGAGGCGGCCCGCAAGCTGCGGTTCTCGTCGCAGCAGACGATGCGCACGGCGCAGCGGCTGTACGAGAACGGCTACATCACCTACATGCGTACCGACTCGGTGAACCTGTCGGAGACCGCCATCGCGGCGGCCCGCCGGCAGATCGTCGAGCTGTACGGCGAGCGCAGCGTGCCGCCGGAGCCGCGCCGCTACACCGGCAAGGTGAAGAACGCGCAGGAGGCGCACGAGGCGATCCGCCCGGCCGGGGACAACTTCCGCACCCCGGGCGAGGTGGCCAAGGAGCTGTCCGCCGAGGAGTTCAAGCTCTACGAGCTGATCTGGCGGCGCACCATCGCCTCGCAGATGACCGACGCGGTCGGCTCCAGCGTCTCGGTGCGTATCCGCGCCGTCTCCGCGGCGCAGGAGGAAGCCGACTTCGGCGCGACCGGCAAGACGATCACCGACCCCGGCTTCCTGCGCGCGTACGTCGAGTCGAGCGACGACGAGAACGCCGAGGCCGAGGACGCCGAGCGGCGGCTGCCCACCCTGGTCAAGGACCAGCCGCTGACCGCCGAGGAGCTGGCCGCGCAGGGCCACCACACCCAGCCGCCCGCCCGCTACACGGAGGCGTCGCTGGTCAAGGCGCTGGAGGAGCTGGGCATCGGCCGCCCGTCGACGTACGCGTCGATCATGCAGACCATCCAGGACCGGGGGTACGTCTCCAAGCGCGGCCAGGCGATGATCCCGTCGTTCCTGGCGTTCGCGGTGATCGGGCTGATGGAGCGGCACTACCCGCGCCTGATCGACTACGACTTCACCGCCAGCATGGAGAACGAGCTGGACGAGATCGCCGGCGGTGACCACGCCGCGGTCGACTTCCTCACCGCGTTCTACTTCGGCAGCGCCAACGGCGCCGGCGACCGGGACATCGCCCACGCCGGTGGCCTCAAGAAGCTGGTGACGGAGAACCTCAGCGAGATCGACGCGCGCAGCGTCAACTCCATCCCGCTCTTCACCGACGAGGAGGGGCGCGAGGTCGTCGTCCGGGTCGGCCGGTACGGCCCGTACCTCCAGCGGGCCCTGCCGGGCGAGCAGCCCGCACCGACCGGTGAGGGCGAGGAGGCCGCTGCCCACGGCGACCGGGCACCGATCCCCGAGGGGCTGGCGCCGGACGAGTTGACCCCGGAGAAGGTGCACGAGCTGTTCCTCGGCGGCGGGGGCGAGCGCAAGCTCGGCGACGACCCGGCCACCGGCGAGCCGATCGTGCTGAAGTCCGGCCGGTTCGGCCCGTACGTGGCCAGCGGCGAGCGGAAGTCCTCGCTGCTGCGGTCGCAGTCGCCGGAGACACTCACCTTCGACGAGGCGCTGAAGCTGCTCAGCCTGCCCCGGCTCGTCGGGGTCGCCCCGGACGGGGTCGAGGTGTTCGCCAACAACGGCCGCTACGGCCCGTACGTCAAGCGCGGTGACGAGTTCCGCTCGCTGGACTCGGAAGAGAAGATGTTCACCGTCACGCTGGACGAGGCGCTGGCGCTGCTGGCCGCCCCGAAGACCCGCCAGCGCCGGGCCGCCGCGCCGCCGCTGCGGGAGATGGGCGCCGACCCGCTCACCGAGAAGCCGCTGGTGATCAAGGACGGGCGGTTCGGGCCGTACGTCACCGATGGGGAGACCAACGCGTCGCTGCGGCGCGGGCAGACCCCGGAGGCGCTGACCCTGGAGGAGGCCTCCGAGATGCTCGCCGAGAAGCGGGCGAAGGGTCCGGCGCCGAAGAAGAAGGCGGCGGCGAAGAAGGCGGCCCCGGCCAAGAAGACGGCGGCGAAGAAGACCGCCGCCGCCAAGTCCACCACGGCCAAGAAGACGACGACCGCCAAGGCCACCACGGCCAAGAAGGCCCCGGCGAAGAAGGCGGCCCCCAAGAAGGCCACCGCGAGCACTGAGACCGAGTGACGATCCTGCGGTCCCGGCCGGGGCTTCCGACCGGGACCGCAGTCGGTCAGCGCCTGGGCAGCGACCGGTCGGGGGTGGGCAGCCGCGCGGCCGGCCGCGCGACGCAGCCCGGCGCCGCCAGCCGCTCCGCGGCCGGGGCGAGCGCCACCACGCAGGCGGCGACCACGGTGGCGCCGAGCGTGAGCCCCGCGATCACGTCGTGCGGGTAGTGCACCCCGCCCGCCAACCGCAGCCCGGCGACCCCGACCGCCACGGGCACCGCCAGCAACCACGCCGCCGGCCTGCGGGTCCGATGACTGACTTTCGTCAGGGTCGGACCTGACGGCCGACCCGGCGGCGATCAGCCGCCGAGGACCTGGTTGAGGTAGGGGTTGGCGAAGCGGCGGTCCGGGTCGAGGCGGTCCCGCACCGCCAGGAAGTCGCCGAACTTCGGGTACGCCGGGGCGAGTGAGCCGGCGTCCCGGTAGTGCAGCTTGCCCCAGTGCGGCCGCCCGCCCAGATCGGTGGCCACCTCCTCGAACGCGCGGAAGTACGGCTCGAAGGGCATGCCCACGTACTGGTGGATGGCGACGTACGCGGAGTCCCGCCCGTATCCGTGGGAGAGCCAGATGTCGTCGGCGGCGGTGAACCGCACCTCGACCGGAAAGAGCACCTTGAACGGCAGGTTGTCGACGATGCGCCGCAGCGAGTCCAGCGCGGCCGGTAGGACGGCCCGGGGCAGGCCGTACTCCATCTCCACGAAGCGGACCCGGCGTGGCGTGCAGAAGACCCGGTCGGAGCGGCCGGTGTAGGTGCGTTCGGTGAGCGCCCGGGCGGAGACGGCGCTGATCCCGGGGGCGAGCGCCGGCACGGCGCGGCCCAGCCGGCAGGCCCCCGCGAAGACGGTGTTGGCCAGGAACTCGTCGTCCAGCCAGCCGCGCCAGCGGGGCAGCGGCCGGTCGTCGGCGGGCACCCGGTCGTTGGTCTTGACCTGCACCCGCGTGGTGTACGGGAACCAGTAGAACTCGATGTGGTCGTGCTGCTCGACGAGCCCGGGCAAGTCGGCCAGCACCGCGGACAGCGCCGCCGGTCGCTCGTGTGCGCGGAGCACGAAGGCGTCGACGCAGCGCAGAGTGACCTCGACCAGCACCCCGACCGCGCCGAGCCCGACCCGGGCGGCGGCGAAGACGTCGGGGTGCTCGTCGGCGGAGCAGCGCAGCACCTCGCCGGTGCCGGTGACCAGGGTCAGCCCGGTGACGAAGGTGGACAGGCAGCCGAGCTTCCCGCCGGTGCCGTGGGTGCCGGTGGAGAGCGCCCCGGCCACGGTCTGCGCGTCGATGTCGCCGAGGTTGGGCAGTGCCAACCCGTGCGTGGCGAGCACGCCGTTGAGCGTGTGCAGAGTCATCCCGGCCGGTACGGTGACCAGTCGGCGGGTGGTGTCGACGCTGACGCCGGTGTCCAGTTCGGTCAGGTCGAGCCGGTGCCCGTCGGTGAGGGCCGTCCCGGTGAACGAGTGACCGCTGCCCACCGCCCGGATCGTCCGGTCGGTGTCGGCGGCGGCGCGGATCGCCGCGGCGACCTCGTCGACGGTCCGGGGACGCGCCACGAGAGTGGCGGTGCTGCGCTGGTTGCCGGCCCAGTTGGACCAGGCGGCTGGCGTACCGGCCATGGACGCTCCTCGACATGAAAATGAACTGAATTCATATCAGGAACGTTGTGCCTGGTAAATACCGCAATCGGGGCACGCTCGTTGTACCGGTAGTCACGGTCCAGTGACGTGCAGATATGTTCATCCGTCGAAGGGGGGTGGCGCCGAGTGTCCACACCAGCCGCCACGACCGGGCCGCTGCGTCGGGTACCGGTGCAGGGTCGAAGTGTCGCGCGGGTCCAGCGGATGCTGGATGCCTGTGCCGAGCTCGTCGACGAGGTGGGGTACGAGGGGTTGACCACGACTCTGCTCGCCGAGCGCGCCGAGGTGGCGATCGGGTCGGTCTACCAGTTCTTCCCGGACAAGCGGGCGATCGTGCAGGCGTTGACCCTGCGCACGATGGAGTCCTATCTCCAGCGGCTCGACGAGCGGTTCGCCTCCGACGACCTGACCCACTGGTGGGACGGCGTCGACGCGGCGATCGACGAGTACATCTCGATGCACCGCACGGTCCCGGGGTTCCGTACCCTGCACTTCGGCGACGTGGTCGACCTGCACCTGCTCGACGAGCAGCGGGACAACAACGGGGTGATCGCCGATCAGCTCGCCCGCGTGCTCACCGAGCGGTTCGGCCTGGCCGCCGTGCCCGACCTCCGGTTCCATCTGGAGATCGCGGTCGAGGCCGCCGACGCCCTGATCAAGCTGGCGTTCCGGCGCCGGCCGGAGGGCGACGAGCGGGTGATGTCGGAGGCGAAGGCGCTGATCCGCGAGTACCTGCACCGGCAGGTCAACGCCCGGACCGAGGCCGCCCAGCAGAGCTGAGCGGACGCCGCCGGCCCTGGCCGGCGGCACAACGGGAAACGCCCGGGGTGCGACCGGGATGGAAAGACGCTCGGGGTGCGACCGGGCGGCACGACGGGAAGACGTCCGGGGTGCGACCGGGCGGCAAGACGCACGGCGGGCGCCCGAGGTGCGCCGGGGCCCGCCGTCACCCGGCCGGGCCTACAGGAACGCCCGGCCCTCACCCCGGTAGGTGGGCACGGTGGCGACCACGGAGTCGCCGTCGACCAAGTGCAGTTCGTTGACGTGCTCGCACAGCTCGCCGGCCTTGGCGTGACGGAACCAGACCCGGTCGCCGACCCGCAGGGCCGTCGCGGCCGCGCCCGCCACCGGGGTCTGCACCTCACCCGCGCCCTCGGCGCCGAGCAGCCGCAGCCCGGCCGGCAACCAGGGCCGGGGGAGCCGGCTGTCGGCGGCCGGGCCCGAGGCGATCCAGCCGCCGCCGAGCACGGTGGCCAGCCCGGGCGCCGGCCGGCGGACCACCGCGCAGGCGAAGAACGCCGCGGGGGTGGGGCGCCAGGCACGGTACGCGTCGAACAGCGTCGGCCCGTACAGGCCCGATCCCGCGGTGACCTCGGTGACCGCGGGATCCGCGCTGGTGGCGGCCACGCTACCGGTGCCGCCGCCGTTGACGAACTCGAGGTCGGCGTGCTCGCGTACCGCGGCGACCGCCGCCGCCCGGCGGGCCAGTAGTTCCCGGTACGACCCACGCTGGGCGACCCGGATCGCGGTACCCAGCACCGCCTGCCCGGGCGGGGCGTCGCCGAGTCCGGCGATCTGCGCCTCGTACGACATCAGGCCGACCAGCCGGAAGCCCGGCCGCCCGGCGACGGCGGCGGCGAACGCGCCGGCCGCCCGGGCGCTGTGCACCGGGGAGCGCCGGACGCCGACGTGCACCCGCCCGCCGAGCGGTCGCCAGGAGGCGTCCAGGTCGAGGCAGACCCGCAGCGGCGGCCGGCGGCCGGGCGGGCACACCTCGTCGACCAAGTCGAGTTGGCCGCTGTCGTCGACCATCAGCGTCACCGCGTCGGCGAGCACCGGGTCGGCGGCCAGTTCGGCGAGCGCGCCGCGGTCGGCGGTCGGGTACGCCACCAGCACGTCGTCGCTGACCCCGGCGCGGGCCAGCCAGATCGCCTCGGGCAGGGTGAACGACATCACGCCGCGCCAGCCGGGGCGCTCCAGCACCCGGCTGAGCAGGGCCCGGGTGCGGACCGACTTGCTGGCCACCCGGACCGGTTTGCCGACGGCCCGGCGGGCGAGCGCGTCCGCGTTGACGTCGAAGGCGGCGAGGTCGACCACCGCGTACGGCGGGTCGAGGTGGGCGGTCGCCCGGTCGAGGCGATCGCGAAGTCTGTCACTGTCGGTGGCCACGGCTGCACGCTAACTGTCTGGGCGTCAATGCGAAATACCCTCGCGTATGTCCGGGCTGCGGGCGATGGCGCCCGCGGCCTAGGCTCGGCGAGCAGGCGAATGTCGCGGAGGGGGCGCTTCGTCGCCGCGACTAGAGTGTTGCACCGGGGATGCCCAACTCTGGGCCGGCACGTGGAGGTACGGCCATCGAAAGCCAGAAGAACGGCGAGTCGCCCGGCGTGTCGTCGCCCGCCGCGCAGGCCGACCTGTCCGCGGCGGCCGCCATCCGCTCGGTGCTGCGCATCCGGCCGTTCCGCCGGCTCTGGATCGTGCTCGGCGTCGCCTCCTTCGGCGACTGGCTCGGCCTGCTCGCCACCTCGGTCTTCGCCGCCGCCCAGGTCTCCGGCGACACCGCCAAGGGTGCGGCGTTCGGCACGCTGATCGCGATCCGGCTGCTGCCCGCCCTGCTGCTCGGCCCGGTGGCCGGCGTCTTCGCCGACCGGTTCGACCGGCGCTGGACCATGGTCATCTGTGACCTCCTGCGCTTCGTGCTCTTCGCCTCGATCCCGCTCTACGCGCTGACCGGCGCCAGCGGCGCCCTCGTGGTCACCTGGGCGGCGATCGCCACCTTCCTGATCGAGACGATCACCCTGATGTGGATCCCGGCCAAGGAGGCCGCGGTCCCCAACCTGATCCCGCGCGCCCGGCTGGAGACCGCCAACCAGCTCACCCTGATCACCACGTACGGCATCACCCCGATCGCCGCCGCCGTCGTCGCCGCGGTGCTCGACCGCAGCGTGCGCGGGCTGGTCGGGGGCGACCTGCCGAACTGGGCCGAACCGGCCCAGCTCGCGCTCTGGGTCAACTCGCTGTCCCGGCTCGCCACCGCGCTGGTCGTCGTCTTCGGGATCAGGGAGATCAGCCGGACCCGCACCGGCGAGCGCGAGCCCACCGAGCAGAGCATGCTGCGCCAGTTCGCCGAGGGCTGGCGGTTCATCGGCCAGACCCCGCTGGTCCGCGGCCTGGTGCTCGGCATCTTCGGCGCGTTCGCCGGCGGCGGCATCGTGGTCGGCACCGCCAAGTTCTTCGCCGCCTCGCTGGGCGCCGGTGACGCCGCGTTCTTCCTGCTCTTCGGCGCGATCTTCATCGGCCTGGCGATCGGCATCGGGGCCGGACCGATGATCGTCCGGGACATGTCCCGGCGCCGCTGGTTCGGCATGAGCATCGTGCTGGCCAGCGCGTCCGTGCTGGTGCTCGCGTTCGCCATCCACCTCTCAATGGCGATGCTCGGCGCGATCCTGGTCGGAGCGGGCGCCGGCATGGCCTTCCTGGCCGGCACCACCCTGCTCGGCGGCGAGGTCGCCGACGAGGTACGCGGCCGGGTCTTCGCGGTGGTGCAGATCGGCACCCGGCTGGTGCTGATCCTGGCCATCGCGCTGAGCAGCCTCCTGGTCGGCGTCGGCGGCTCGCGCCGGCTGGCCATCGCCGACCTGGGCATCTCGGTCTCCTCGACCCGCCTGCTGCTGCTCGTCGCGGGCGCCGCCGGCATCTTCGCCGGGATCAGCGCGTTCGGCCAGATGGACGACAAGAAGGGCGTACCGGTCCTGGCCGATCTGTGGGGCTCGATCCGGGGCCGCCCGCTGATGCCCGCCGAGCCCTTCGTCTCCAGCGGCCTGTTCGTGGTCTTCGAGGGGGGCGAGGGCGCCGGCAAATCCACCCAGCTCGCCGCGCTCGCCGAACGGCTGCGCGGCCAGGGGCGGGACGTCGTGGTCACCCGGGAGCCAGGGGCGACGGCCGTCGGCGAGCGGATCCGCTCGCTGGTGCTGGAGACCGCCGGCGCCGAGGCCCCGTCGCCGCGCGCCGAGGCGCTGCTCTACGCCGCCGACCGGGCGCACCACGTCGCCACCGTGGTCCGGCCGGCGCTGGCCCGGGGCGCGGTGGTGATCAGCGACCGGTACGTCGACTCGTCCCTGGCCTACCAGGGTGCCGGCCGTACGCTGCCGGCGCAGGAGGTCTCCTGGCTCTCCTCGTGGGCCACCGGCGGGCTCAAGCCCGACCTGGTGGTGCTGCTCGACGTCGACCCGCACACCGGCCTGTCCCGGGTTGGTTCCCGCAGCCAGGGCGCCGACCGGCTGGAGGCCGAGTCGATCGCGTTCCACGAGCGGGTCCGGTACGCCTTCCTCGACCTGGCCGCCGCCGACCCCAAGCGCTACCTCGTGCTCGACGCCTCCCGACCGGTCGAGGAGATCGCCGCGGCGGTCGCCCGGCGGGTGGAGGAGGTGCTGGGCAACCCGGCCGGCATCGTGCACCCCCGCCCGGCCCAGGGCCCGGACACCACGGTCCAGCCCGAGTTATCCGACGCTGAGCTGGTGACCACGGAGCGCCCCACCTGATGGCGGACGTCTTCGCCGACCTGGTCGGGCAGGACGAGGCCGTGGCGACGCTGCGCCGCGCCGCCGCCTCGGCCGCCGCCCTGCTGCGCGCCGCCGCCAGGACCGCGGCCCGCCCCGCCGAGGTGGCGACCGGGCCGCGTGACCACGACGAACTCGACGCGCTCGCCGAGGAGTTCGACGCCGAGCCGACCCCGGGCGGGCCGGCCGCCGACCCGGCGGGCGGAGCGGGTGCGGCGGCCGCGACGGCGGCCGGCGGCGATCCCGGGGCGGGGATGACCCACGCCTGGATCTTCACCGGCCCGCCCGGCTCGGGGCGGTCGGTGGCCGCGCGGGCCTTCGCCGCCGCGTTGCAGTGCGTGCACGGCACCGGCTGCGGTGCGTGCCCCGGCTGCCACACCACCCTGACCGGCACCCACGCGGACGTCCGGCTGGTGGTGCCCGAGGGCCTGTCCATCGGCGTCGGCGAGATGCGCGCCCTGGTGCTCCGGGCGGCCAGCACCCCGTCCGGCGGGCGGTGGCAGATCGTCATCATCGAGGACGCCGACCGGCTCACCGAGGCGGCCGGCAACGCGCTGCTCAAGGCGATCGAGGAGCCGCCGCCGCGTACCGTGTTCCTGCTCTGCGCCCCGTCCACCCACCCGGACGACATCTCGGTGACCATCCGGTCGCGCTGCCGGGTCGTACCGCTGCGCCAGCCGCCGGCCGGCGCGGTGGCCGAGGTACTCGTCCGCCGGGACGGCATCGCGCCCGACGTGGCCGAATGGGCCGCGGCGGCCGCGCAGGGGCACGTGGGCCGGGCCCGGCGGCTGGCCCGCGACCCGGAGGCCCGGCAGCGCCGGGACGCGGTGCTGGCCGTGCCGCGCCGGCTGACCGGGGTGGGCGCGGCATTCGACGCCGCGTCCGCGCTGATCGAGGCGGCCGAGGCGGAGGCCGCGGCGGCGGTCGCCGAGATCGACGAGGCGGAACGGGCCGCGTTGCAGACCGCGCTCGGCGCGGGCGGCACCGGCCGGGGCGCGGCGGGGGCCATGCGGGGCGCCGCCGGCCAGCTCAAGGACCTGGAGAAGCGACAGAAGTCGCGGGCCACCCGAGCCCAGCGCGACGCGCTCGACCGGGCCCTGGTGGACCTGGCCGGCTTCTACCGGGACGCGCTCACCGCGGCGCTGCGGGCGCCGGTCGCCCCGGTGCACACCGACACCGCCGCGCTGGCCGAGGCCGGCGCGCAGAAATGGGACGCCGAGGGGGCGCTGCGCCGGCTGGAGGCCGTGCTGGAGTGCCGGGCGGCCATCGAGGCGAACGTCAAGCCGCGGATCGCGGTGGAGGCGATGATGCTCGCGCTCTGGAAGGGCTGAGGGCCAGGCGGATCCCGGCGTTGTCCACAGGGCATCGA
>NZ_JBUEGB010000071.1:0-34398 GCF_054963695.1 Micromonospora sp. RTBAU3-60
GAGGCCGGCCTTCTTGGTGGCGGCGATGATCGCCTTCGCGTTGCCGACCTGCTCGTCGTTTAGGGTGATCTTCGACTGGGCGCCCTGCACACCATGCGGGATCAGCTTGCCCATGTCCGGCTTGTCGGCCTGCACGACGGCGGCCGGGATCAGCCCGGACGTCGCAGTGGGGGTGGTGTCCTGGTGGTGCAGCGGACCGGCCGCCAGACCACCGGCGAACGCCAGACCAGCCAGACCCAGCACGCTCTTACGCAGCATCGTGTTCATGACGAAAGCTCCATTCGGGGGTTGGCGTGCCAAACAGCCCATGGGGGTCGGGCGGGGCACGCAAGCACCGTCAGGTGCTTGAAAGGCCGCCGAGACTTACGAGTCGGTGACCGTCGGGGCGAAGTCTTCGACCGGCTGGCCAGCGGGGCGACGGGGGATCGCCTCTCCGCGGCGGCCGGGACCATGTTCAACGACCGGCGGCCCACCGTCATTCCGACCCGGGCTCACCCGGCAGCCCTGACACAGGGCGCCTTCCTCGGCCGTGCACCCATGTACAACGCCCCCTGGCCGCCCACCATTCCGGCCGGGGGATGCCGCCGGCCACCGGCAAACCGGACATCATCGGCCACCTGACCGGGTGCACGAACCTCCGGTGATCCACCTCCACGTCGCGTAAACGGCGGTATACGACAGCCGCTGATACCGCCACATCCCGTACGTGGAGTCGATCAAGGTCCAATCGGCACGGGGCGGCCAGGGGCGCAGCGCGGAGAACGGGCGTCGCACCGCCTAGGGTGGTCAGCGTGGCGACCCTTCTGCTTCTGCGACACGGCCGGACCACCGCGAACGCCGACGGCGGCCTGGCCGGCCGGCAGCCGGTTGAGCTGGACGAGACCGGGCGCGCCCAGGCCACGGCGGTCGGCGAGAGGTTGACGGGGCTGCCGCTGGCGGCGGTGGTGACCAGCCCGCTGGTCCGTTGCCGGCAGACCCTGGAGCTGGCCCTCCCGCAGGCCGAGCCGGTGGTGGAGGAGGGGCTGATCGAGTGCGGGTACGGCAGCTGGGAGGGGCAGCCGCTGAAGAAGCTGGCGAAGGAGCCGCTCTGGCCGGTGGTCCAGCAGCACCCGAGCGCGGCCGTCTTCCCGGAGGGGGAGTCGATGGCGGCGATGGCGGCGCGGGCGGTCGCGGCGGTGCGTTCCTGGGACGCCCGGATCACCGCCGAGCACGGGCCGGAGGCGGTCTGGCTGGCGTGCAGCCACGGCGATGTGATCAAGGCCATCGTGGCGGACGCGCTCGGCGTACACCTGGATCTGTTCCAGCGGATCGTCGCGGACCCGGCGTCGGTGACGGCGATCCGCTACACGCCGCTGCGGCCGTTCCTGGTCCGGCTCAACGACACGGGCGGTGATCTGGCCGGGCTGGTGCCGCCGCCGCGAAAGCGCCGCCGGCGGTCGGCGCGGGCCACGGACTCGGACGCGGCGGTGGGCGGCGGCGCGGGAGCGGCCCCGTGAGCGCGAGGAGTGAGCCGGTCCTGCGAGCCCCGCAGTCGCGGACAAAGGTGAACCGATGAGCCGCCCCGCCACGCCCGGGAACAGCCCCTGTGGGTGCCGGTGTTTCGCCCTGGGCGGATTCAGCGTCGGTGCGCTGCACGGCGGTTCCGCCCTCCGGATAGGGTCGTGGGTATGACCCACCAGGTGCACGCCTTCGAGCCGCCGGAGCGGTTCGTCGCCGGAACCGTCGGCCCGCCGGGGGAGCGTACGTTCTTCCTGCAGGCGCGCGGCGGTGGTCGGCTGGTCAGCGTCGCGCTGGAGAAGGTCCAGGTGTCCCTGCTCGCCGAGAAGCTGGAGGAGTTGCTCGCCGAGGCGCAGCGCCGGTTCGGCGTTCAGCTGCCCGAGGCGTCCGTCGTGGTCGGCGACAACGACCCGCTGGACACCCCGGTCGACGAGGAGTTCCGGGTCGGCACGCTGGGCCTGGCCTTCGACGTCGACAGCGCCACCGTGGTGATCGAGGCGATCGCCGCCGGTGAGGCGGAGGTCGAGGTCGCGCTGGGCGAGGCCGACGACGACGAGGACGAGGACCCGGATGAGCCGGACGACGACCTCGACCGGTTGCGGGTGCGGCTGACCCCCGAGGCGACCCGCGCGTTCATCGAGCGGGCCCGCCGCGTGGTGAATGCCGGCCGTCCGCCCTGCCCGCTCTGCGGCCAGCCCCTGGACCCCGCCGGGCACCTCTGCCCGCGGCACAACGGTTATCACCGGTGACCTCGTCGGAACTCCAGCCCCGACAGGACGGCGCCGCCGCGCTGCGGCTGCTCACCGACGGTGAGCTCACCCTGGAGGGGCGGCTGGTCGACGCCTCCAACACCACCCTGCGCGGGATCCTCACTCTCGACGGGGCGACCGCGCGCTGCGTCTACAAGCCGGTCCGCGGCGAGCGTCCGCTCTGGGACTTCCCGGACGGGACGCTCGCCGGCCGGGAGGTGTCGGCGTACCTGGTCTCCCGGGCGAGCGGGTGGGACCTGGTGCCGCCCACCGTGCTGCGGGACGGGCCGTTCGGCCCCGGCTCCTGCCAGCTCTGGATCGACGAGCCGGAGGACGTCGAGCCGCTGGTCGGTTTCGTCCCGGCCGAGGCCCTGCCGCCGCGCTGGTTCCCGGTCGCCGCGGCCCGCGACGACGACGGCGCCGCGTACGCTCTCGCGCACGCCGACGACCCGCGCCTGGCCCGGCTCGCCGTCCTCGACGCGGTGCTCAACAATGCCGACCGCAAGGGCGGTCACGTCATCGTGGGCCCGGACGACCGGATCTACGGGGTCGACCACGGCGTCTGCTTCCACGTCGAGGAGAAGCTGCGTACGGTGCTGTGGGGCTGGGCCGGCCGGCAGTTGCCGCCGGACGCGGTGGAGATGCTGGCCGGGCTGGCCGGGCAGCTCACCGGGACGCTCGGCGACGAGTTGGCCGACCACCTCACCGTCGGCGAGGTCGCCGCGGTGGCGGCCCGGGTGGACCGGCTGCGGGAGAGCGGGCGGTTCCCGCTGCCCCCGGAGGACTGGCCGGCGATGCCCTGGCCGCCCATGTGAGCCGTTGTCGTGTTGATCACCCGCGGCGCGCACCCCGAGCGCCTGACGGATCGTTAGGCTGGCGGGCATGGAGTCTTGGGCGGGACACGAGGTGCCACGGCTGCCGGGCCGGGGCGAGCCACTGAGTTTGTACGACTCGGCACGGCAGGGTCTCCAGCCCAGTCAGCCCGACGGGGTCGCCTCGATGTACGTCTGCGGCATCACCCCGTATGACGCCACCCACCTCGGGCACGCGGCCACCATGATCGCCTTCGACCTGGTGCAGCGGATGTGGTGGGACGCCGGCCTGACCGTGCGGTACGTGCAGAACGTGACCGACATCGACGACCCGCTGCTGGAGCGGGCCGAGCGCGACGGTGAGGACTGGAAGGTCCTGGCCATGCGGGAGACCGCCCTGTTCCGGGAGGACATGGAGGCGCTGCGGATCATCCCGCCGGAGCACTACGTCGGCGCGGTCGAGTCGATCCCGGACATCGCCGAGAAGGTCCTGGTGCTGCTCAAGGACGGCGCGGCGTACCGGCTCGACGATGGCACCGGCGACGTCTACTTCGACATCAGCGCGGCCCCGGAGTTCGGCTACGAGTCGAACCTGTCCCGGGAGCAGATGCTGGAGATCTTCCCGGAGCGCGGCGGCGACCCGGACCGGGCCGGCAAGCGGGACCCGCTGGATCCGTTGCTGTGGCGCGGGGCCCGGGAGGGGGAACCGTCCTGGCCGGGCGGCGAGCTGGGTGCCGGGCGTCCCGGCTGGCACATCGAGTGCGCGGTGATCGCGCTGAACCTGCTCGGTGATCGGATCGCCGTGCAGGGCGGCGGCAACGACCTGCTCTTCCCGCACCACGAGTGTTCGGCGGCGCACGCCGAGCGGCTGACCGGCCAGGCGCCGTTCGCCGACCACTATGTGCACGCCGGGATGATCGGCCTGGACGGGGAGAAGATGTCGAAGTCCCGGGGCAACCTGGTCTTCGTGTCCCGGCTGCGGGCGGACCGGGTCGACCCGATGGCCGTCCGGCTGGCCCTGATGAGCGGGCACTACCGGGCCGACCGCTCGTGGACCGACGAGTTGCTGGTCGCGGCGCAGGAGCGGCTGGCCCGCTGGCGCCGGGCCGCGGCCGCGCCGGCCGGGCCGTCCGGCGACGAGCTGCTGGCCGGGGTGCGCGCCCGCCTCGCCGACGACCTGGACACCCCCGGCGCCCTGGCCGTGGCGGACGCCTGGGTCGCGCAGGCCCTCGCCGGGGTGGCCGACGACAACGCCGCCCCGAAGCTCTTCGCGGACACCGTCGACGCGCTCCTGGGCATCCGCCTCTGACCCGACGCGGCCCAGGCCGCGCCGTCATCCCGGCGCGCAGGATCGTGCTCGATCCGGGATGTGGTGGCCTCCCCGTACGGCCGAGGCCACTACATCCATGTTCGAGGGCGACCCTCGGCCCGGACCGGGACGGGCGGCGGGCTCAGCCGAGGACGAGGCCGGGGTCCGGGTCGGGCTGCTCGGCCGGGGCGGGGATCTTGTACTCCTCGGTGAGCGTGGTCATCGGGCCGGGCCAGGTGGCCTGGGCGACCTCGATCGGCTTGCGCCGCTCGTCGTAGGCGACGTGCAGCAGGTGCAGCACCGGGGTGTCCGGCCGGATCTGCAGGATCTCCGCCTCCTCCCGGCTGGGCTGGCGGGCACTGATCGTGTCGGTCGCGGTGACGTACCGGCGGCCGGTGGCCTCCTCGGCCTCCTGGTAGAGCGGGCGGCCGAACGCCTCGGCCCGCTCCAGTGAGGTGCCCGTGGTGTCGGCCGGCAGGAACCAGGAGGCGCCCACCTCGACCGGCGACTCGTCGGTGCGGACCAGGTGCCGCCGGCAGAGCAGTTCGGTGCCGTCGGGCACCCCGAACGCGTCGGCCACCTCCGGCGGGGCGGGGGCGCGGCCGACCGAGACGAGCTGCTGCCGGTACCGGGCGGCCAGGTCGGTGTGGTAGCCGCGGAAGCCGCCGTATCGGCCGCGGGAGAGCCGGTTGAGCCGGCGCCGGGTGCCCCGGACGTACGTACCGGAGCCGGGTTTGGTGATCAGGATGCCCTCGACCCGCAGCTGGTCGACGGCGCGTTGCACCGTCTGCTTCGCGACGCCGAACATCTCGGCGATGGCCGGGATGGACGGTAGCCGCTCGCCGGGCCCCCAGTCGCCGCGGCGGACCTGGGCCTTGAGCTGCGCGGCGATCTGCCGGTGCGGGAACTCGGCCGCGCCCGGGTTGATCTGCATGCCCGCCTCCTTGTGACAGCTAGGTTCCTAGGATGTCGTGGCGGGGGCAACCTCGCCACCCCGGACACGCCAAAAGCCGGGCCCCGGACGAGGTGTCCGGAGCCCGGCGCGCTCGGCTGATCGGGGGAGGGGCTACCAGGAGCCGGCGGTCGGGCCGGCGGAGCCGCCGCGGCGGCGCAGGTACTTCTCGAACTCCTGGGCGATCTCGTCGCCGGTCAGCGGGGTGATGCCGGCGTCACCGACCCGCTCCTCCAGCTCGCGGACGTACTCGCCCAGCTCGGCGTCCTGCTCGGCCGCGCTGCGCACCCGCTGCTCCCACTCGGCGGCCTCCTCGGCCAGGTCGGCCATCGGCACCGGCAGGTCGAGCACCTCCTCGACCCGGTGCAGCAGCGCCAGGGTGGCCTTGGGGCAGGGCGGGTTGTTGGCGTAGTGCGGGACGTGCACCCAGAACGACACCGCGTCGACCTCGGCCCGGGCGCAGGCGTCGTGCAGCACCCCGACGATGCCGGTCGGCCCGTCGTAGCGGGTGGGGGTGAGCTGGTAGCGCTTGGCGGCGTCCGCGTCCGACGCGCTGCCGCTGATCGGCAGTGGCCGGGTGTACGGCACGTCGGCCAGCAGCGCGCCGAGCAGCACCACGCGTTCGACCTCGAGGCTGTGGCAGATCTCGAGGACCTGCTCGCAGAAGGTGCGCCAGCGCATGCTCGGCTCGATGCCGCGGATCAGGACCACGTCCCGGTCGGTGCCGGGTGGGCTGGCCACCATGAAGCGGGTGGTCGGCCACTCCACCCGGCGGGTCTCCCCGTCGGCCATGGTGATGGTCGGCCGGCTCACCTGGAAGTCGTAGAAGTCCTCCGGGTCCAGCTCGGTCACCTGCCGGGCCTGCCAGACCTGCTCCAGGTGCTCCACGGCGGCGGTCGAGGCGTCCGCGGCGTCGTTCCAGCCCTCGAAGGCCGCGATGGCGACCGGGGACCGCAGCACCGGCAGTCCGTCGAACTCGGTCACGCCGTCACCTCGCCCTGCTCGCCGGGAGCGGGTTGCCCGGACGTCCGCCGGCCTATGACAACGCCAGCTCGGCGCGTCTGGCGCCGCGCCGCGACCTGGAGCCGTCGCACGGTCGCGTCCCTGATGTTCCTCACGTCCGCCAGCCTACGTGCCGGCGCGGGCTGCGGCCCGTCGGCCGCGCCGGTCGGCCGGCGTGACCAACCCGGCCGAAGGGGGCGAAAGGGACGTGGTGATCCCGCTGACAGTATGTGGGAAGGCACGCTTGCGACAACCGTGTGCGGAACTGTCGCACTAACCTGGCTCTGTGCGGACTTCGTTGCTCGATGTGCTGGCGGACCGGATCCTCATCGCCGACGGGGCGATGGGGACGATGCTCCAGGCGGCCGACCTGACCCTGGACGACTTCGACGGCCTCGAAGGCTGCAACGAGATCCTCAACGTCACCCGGCCGGACGTCGTCCGCGGGGTGCACGAGGCGTACCTGGCGGCCGGGGCGGACTGCGTCGAGACGAACACCTTCGGCGCCAACCTGCCGAACCTCGCGGAGTACGGCATCGCCGGGCGGATCCGGGAGCTGTCCGAGGCGGGAGCGCGGCTGGCCCGGGAGGCCGCCGACGCGTACGCGACGCCGGAGCAGCCCCGCTTCGTGCTCGGCTCGATCGGCCCCGGCACCAAGCTGCCCACCCTCGGCCACGCCGCGTACGCCTCGCTGCGGGACGCGTACCAGGAGAACGCCGCCGGTCTGATCGTCGGCGGCGCGGACGCGCTGATCGTGGAGACCTGCCAGGACCTGCTCCAGGTGAAGGCCGCGGTCATCGGGTCCAAGCGGGCGATGGCCGAGCTCGGGCGGCAGGTGCCGATCATCTGCCACGTCGCCGTCGAGACCACCGGCACGATGCTGCTGGGCAGCGAGATCGGGGCGGCGCTGACCGCGATCGAGCCGCTCGGGGTGGACCTGATCGGGCTCAACTGCTCGACCGGCCCGGCGGAGATGGGCGAGCACCTGCGCTACCTGTCCCAGCACTCGCGGATCCCGCTGTCGGTGATGCCGAACGCCGGCCTGCCCGTGCTGACCGCGGAGGGGGCCTACTTCCCGCTCACGCCGGTGGAGATGGCCGACGCGCTGGAGCAGTTCGTCAACGAGTACGGCGTGTCCCTGGTGGGCGGCTGCTGCGGCAGCACGCCGGAGCACATCCGGGTGCTGGTGGAGCGGCTGCGCGGGACGCGACCGGCGACCCGGGAGCCGCGGCCGGAGGCGGGGGTCTCGTCGATCTACCACCACGTGCCGTTCGCGCAGGACGCCAGCGTCCTGATGGTGGGGGAGCGGACCAACGCCAACGGCTCCAAGGCGTTCCGGGAGGCGATGCTCGCCGGCGACTGGCAGGCGTGCGTGGAGATCGCCCGCGGCCAGGCCCGGGACGGCTCGCACCTGCTGGACCTGTGCGTCGACTACGTCGGCCGGGACGGCACGCGGGACATGCGCGAGCTGGCCGGCCGGTTCGCCACCGCCTCCACCCTGCCGATCATGCTGGACTCCACCGAGCCGGCGGTGATCGAGGCCGGGCTGGAGATGCTCGGCGGGCGTTGCGTGGTCAACTCGGTGAACTTCGAGGACGGCGACGGCCCCGACTCCCGCTACGCGCGGGTGATGCCGGTGGTCCGGGAGCACGGCGCCGCCGTGGTCGCCCTGCTCATCGACGAGGAGGGCCAGGCCCGCACCAGGGACTGGAAGGTACGCGTCGCGGCCCGGCTGATCGAGGACCTGACCGGCCGGTGGGGGCTGCGCCGGGAGGACATCCTCATCGACGCGCTGACCTTCCCGATCGCCACCGGTCAGGAGGAGACCCGCCGCGACGGCATCGAGACGATCGAGGCGATCCGGGAGATCTCGACCCGCTACCCCGGGGTCAACTTCACCCTGGGCGTCTCCAACGTCTCCTTCGGACTGAACCCGGCCGCCCGGCAGGTGCTCAACTCGGTCTTCCTGCACGAGTGCGCGCAGGCCGGCCTGACCTCGGCGATCGTGCACGCCAGCAAGATCCTGCCGATGTCGAAGATCCCCGACGAGCAGCGCGAGGTTGCCCTCGACCTGATCTACGACCGCCGCCGCGAGGGCTACGACCCGGTGCAGCGGTTCATCGAGATCTTCGAGGGCGTCGACGCGGCGTCGGCGCGCGCCACCCGGGCCGAGGAGTTGGCCGCGCTGCCGCTGGACGAGCGGCTCAAGCGGCGGATCATCGACGGCGAGCGCAACGGCCTGGAGGCCGACCTGGACACCGCGATGGCCGAGGGGCGCCCGTCGCTGTCCATCATCAACGACCTGCTGCTCGACGGCATGAAGGTGGTCGGCGAGCTGTTCGGCTCCGGCCAGATGCAGTTGCCGTTCGTGCTCCAGTCCGCCGAGGTGATGAAGACCGCGGTGGCCTACCTGGAGCCGCACATGGAGAAGACCGACGACGGCGGCAAGGGCCGCATCGTGCTCGCCACCGTCAAGGGCGACGTGCACGACATCGGCAAGAACCTGGTGGACATCATCCTGTCCAACAACGGCTACGAGGTCGTCAACATCGGCATCAAGCAGCCGATCAACGCGATCCTCGACGCCGCCGAGCAGCACCGGGCCGACGCGATCGGCATGTCCGGCCTGCTGGTCAAGAGCACGGTCATCATGAAGGAGAACCTCGCCGAGATGGCCGCGCGCGGGGTGGCGGAGCGTTGGCCGGTCCTGCTGGGCGGGGCGGCGCTCACCCGGGCGTACGTGGAGGACGACCTGCGGGGGATGTTCCCCGGGCAGGTGCACTACGCCCGGGACGCCTTCGAGGGGCTGTCCCTGATGGACCGGGTGATGACCGCCAAGCGGGGCGGCGCGCCGGTGGTCGACCCGGAGCGGGAGGCGGCCCTGGCGGCCCGCCGGGAGCGGCGGGAGCGGCAGCGGGCCATGGTGCACGAGGCGCTGCCGGAGCTGGACGACGCCTCGGTCCGCTCCGACGTGGCCGTTGACGTGGAGGTGCCGAAGCCGCCGTTCTTCGGCACGCGGGTGGTCAAGGGGTTGCCGCTGGCCGACTACGCGGCGCTGCTCGACGAGCGGGCCACGTTCCTCGGGCAGTGGGGGCTGCGCGGCGCCCGGGGTGGCAAGGGCCCGTCGTACGAGGAGCTGGTGGAGACGGAGGGCAGGCCGCGGCTGCGGTACTGGCTGGACCGGCTGATCGCCGACCAGGTGCTCGAGGCGGCCGTGGTGTACGGCTACTTCCCGGCGTACTCGGAGGGCAACGACCTGGTGGTGCTGGACGAGAACGGGCACAGCGAGCGGGCCCGGTTCTCGTTCCCCCGGCAGCGGCAGGAGCGGCGGCTGTGCCTGGCCGACTTCTTCCGGCCGAAGGGCGACGAGCTGGACGTGGTGGCGTTGCAGCTGGTCACCGTGGGGCAGCCGATCAGCGAGTACACGGCGAAGATGTTCGCCGGCAACGAGTACCGCGACTATCTGGAGGTGCACGGCCTGTCCGTGCAGCTCACCGAGGCTCTCGCCGAGTACTGGCATCGGCGGATCCGGGCCGAGCTGACCCTGCCGGGCGGCCGTACGGTGGCCGACGACGATCCGGCGGATCTGGCTGGTCTGCTGCGCACCGACTACCGCGGCTGCCGGTACGCGTTCGGCTACCCGGCCTGCCCCGACCTGGAGGACCGGGCGAAGATCGTGGAGCTGCTGGGCGCGGAGCGGATCGGGGTGCAGTTGTCGGAGGAGTTCCAGCTGGTGCCGGAGCAGGCCACCGACGCGATCGTGGTGCACCACCCGGAGGCGAGCTACTTCAACGCCAAGTGACGCTACCGATCGGTCAGCGCTTCGTGTAGTCGCTGGTGCTCTCGTTCGGTGCCGATCGCGGCTCGGTGTTCGGGGTGTAGGGCGTAGTGCCGGATGGCGTCGGCGAGGAACTGGGCGTCGATGCTGTCGGTGGGCAGGGTGCCTGCTGGTGCCCGCCCACGACGCTGCACCAGCTCGGGCCGGGCGTACCCGAGGCGCAAGGTCGGTGGCTGGTCGGCGGGGCGGTGGGTGTGTTCCGCAGGCATTGCCTCCCACGGCACGATCAGGAAGCCGAGGACGTATCGGACGTGCACGCCGTCTTGCCGTAGTTGGACGCCGAGCCCACGCCATGCGGCGACGACGAGCAGGGCGGCGAGGATCGGCATGGAGATGGCAGTCGGCTGGGAGTCGAGCGCCTGCGGGCTCCCGAGCGTCTCTGATCAGCTTATTGATCCTGAGTCGGATGGGGTTTCCGGGATCGTTTCCCACCGTGGTGGGGTCGCGTGGGCGTGGAAGTGGAATCCTGCGCCCAACGCGGCTCCTCGTGGCTGGTGGCCGGTGGTGGGTGTGCTGGTCGTGTTCACGCCCTGGTGTCGGTGGGCTGCGCGGGGCAGCCTTGGCCGGTCCGTTGGTGCGTGTCCCTCCGGACGCTTACCCGCCTGACCTTCGGATCGGGTGGGGGAGGGTGCCCTGCGTCGCCTGGGCGCGGGGCGTGGTGGCTTGCGCCGGGTGGGGCCAGTCTTCGACCGGTCCCCCCGGTGGCTTGTCGTGATGATCGCGGAGGCTTCAAGTTTCTCGACCACGGCGCGGATGACCATGTGCCCGCTGGCCTTGTCGATGACGGTCTTGGCCTGATGGGTCAGGCCGCGGGCGGCGATCCGCCGCCAGGCACCCTGATCTCGGTCGCCCTGCCACCGGCAGGACTGGCGGGGACAGATGGCCCACTTCCAACCCGCCACGGTCGGCTTGTCAGGGGCCTTACAGTGCCGCAGCGGAGTCAGGCACTGCGGGCAATGCTTCGAGGTGTTCCGGGCCGGGACGGTGACCACGGCGATACCCGCCTCGGCGGCGAGGTGCCGCATCCGGTCGACGATCTGCCCGCGCACCTGCTGCGACAGGCGCGTGTTCAGGGTGGCGCCCATGCCCTTGGCTTCCAACGACCGCAGATCTTCGACGTAGACGACGGTCGCCCGGGAGGCGATCGCCTGATCCACGACCCAGCGGGCGGCAGCCCACGCGAGCGCGTTGTTGAGGTTGGAGCGGCGGTCGGAGACGTGGCGGATCTCGTCACGCAAGACCGCATGCTTACCGACGAGTTGATGCCGGGAGTCGACGCCGATGAGGCGTTGGTAGTGGTCGGCTTTGGCGTGCAACCGCTCACCGTGCCGGCGCAGCCGGTGCTGCTTGGCCAGGACCCCGGCCGCCCGGAACTGACCACCAGCCCCCAACGCCGTGATCCGCCCGCCCTCGTGCAGTCGCAGGGCTCCCGCGCTGAGGAGAGTGTTCAGCCCCCAGTCCACACCCAGCGCCACCGAGTGACCGGTCCGCCGGACCTTCGGCACAGCGTGCGTGTACGCGACATCGGCGTGCACCTGCCGGCCGGTGAGGCGGAGGCTGGGCAGGTGCACCACCGCGCCCGCGGGGACCGTGGGCGGCAGGCTGATCGGACAAGCCACCCACGTCCAATCCGCGTAGGCTCGCGGATCCGGGCGCGTCGGCAACTGCAACCGCAGCAACACCCTCGCAGGGTCGGTGTCGCTGCGTTCGATGCTGGCCTGCTGCCGGTCACACGCGGCCAACAGCAGCATCCGCGCGACCCGTGGGACGCCTTCAAGTTCGAACACGTCCACCGGCAGACGGCCATTGGCGGCAAGGAACCTGGCGGCCTGCCGCGTGCGGGACTTGATCATGCTGGACGGCAGATGCTCCCCGCCCGGAACCGCCCGACGCACCTGCTCCCACTCCTGCACGGTGCGCTGACGCGGATCGGCCGGCCACGTCGCCAACACCCCGGAGGTCAGGCCCGCACGCCACGACGCCGAGCGCAGCGCCCGTCCGGCCTGCTCCTGGGCCATGCGCACGATCCGGTCATTGACCCTCACACCCTCAGTCGGGGCGACCGTCCAACCCAAGCGCCGCAACGCCATCCAGGCGTTCGACGGAAGCTTCCGGCCGCCGGCGTCCACACCGGAGGCCAACACGTCCACATCCGCGGGATTCCAGCGCTCCGCCAACAGGTCGGAGACCATCCCCGCCACCAGGTCGGCGCACCAGCCGATACGTTGCGCAAGCACGGCCTGCGACAGGACCTCACCGGTCCCCTCGTCCACGCCTGTCCGCAGCACGGCGCGGGCACACGCGGTGCGCAAGGTCTCGCCTTCGCCCAGCGGCACCATCCCGCTCACCGACCCACCGCCTCCACAACACCGATGCCGGACAACCAGCACTTACGCCCGACCCGCGTCACCTGAATCTCTCCCGAGTCAACCCAAACACCTAGCGTCAGAGGGGTACACCGAAACGCTGCACGGCTTTTAAGAGTCGGGGAGGTTCCACACGGCCAATCTATGATCACTGATGATTCCTAATCAAGTCGGTGAGCCTGACCGAGCGGAGCAGTTCGCCCACCGACTCCGCGGCGACGAGCAGAGCGCAGAGGGCCAGGTATACCGGTCCTGCCCGGACGGGGCTGGCGAAGGCGGGCACCTCCGGCTGAACCGCGAACGTCGCCGGACGGGGTTGGAGCCAGCTGGCCAGCCCCAGGATCAGCAGCGCCCCGAGCGCGGCCAGGATCGGTGCGAGCTGCTGGCCGGCCGGCTGAGCCAGCGCCGCCGCGGCGGCGTCCACGGTGGCTACCGCGATGCCCGCGGTGAGGATGCGGCGACGGTGACGAGCGGTGGCACCGAGGATCGCGGCGATCATGCGGTGACCGTACGGCGTCGGGTCCGTGCCCGGGTAGGCCGCCCGATCGCGCGGCTGGCAGGATCGCTGCGATGGAGAGCTTCAGGTCCTGGGACGGCACCGAACTGGCGTACCGAGTCGTCGGCTCCGGGCCGCCGCTGGTGTGCATCCCCGGTGGCCCGGGGCAGGCGGTGGAGTACCTGGGTGAGCTGGGCGGGCTCAGTGGCCGCCGTACCTTGATCCTGTTGGGCAACCGGGGGACGGGCGCGTCGGCCGTTCCCGCGGACCCTGCCACCTATCGGGTCGACCGCCTTGTCGACGACGTGGAGGCTTTGCGACAGCATCTGGGCTTCGAGCGGATGGACCTGTTCGGGCATTCGGCCAGCGGGGGGATCTGCCTGCTCTACGCGGCTCGGCACGCGGTGCGGCTGGCCCACCTGGTGCTGGTCGCGCCGTCGTTGCGGGTGGTCGGGCTGCCTTCGGACCTGGCGGTGGACAGCGTGCTTTCCCGGCGGGCGCACGAGCCGTGGCACGCCACCGCGGTGGCGGCGCTGCACGCCGTGCCGGCGACGCCGGAGGAGCAGCAGCGCTACCGGTGGGAGGCGGCGCCGCTGCTGTACGGCCGCTGGGGTGCTGCGGCTCAGGCGCAGGCCGCGGCCGAGCCGGCCCAGTTCGCGCCGGCCGCCACCGACGGGTTCTACGCGGGGTTCGAACCCGATCCGGCGCTGCCGGCGCGGTTGGGTGAGCTCACCGTGCCGACGCTGCTGCTGGCCGGTGAGCACGACATCTGGCCGACCGCGGCCGCGGTGCGGCGGCTCGCCGTCCTGTTCGGCGCTGCCGAGCTGGTGGTCCAGCCGGACAGTGGTCACTTCCCGTGGGTCGACGATCCGGCGGTCTTCGCGGCGTCGGTGGAGGCGTTCCTGACCGGATGACGGTCGCCGGTCGGCCTGACGGGGCCGCACGATGGAGGGGTGCGGATGACACGCGTGGTCGGGTGGCTCGGTCTGGCCGTGCACCTGGCCGTCGGGTTTTGGTACGCGGTGAGCGGCCTGGTGGTGCCGGGTTGGGCGCTGGCCGGGCTCCTGGTGGTGTGGACGGTGTTGCTGGCGGTGGGGGTCCGGCTGTTGCGGCGGCGGCCGGCGCTGGTGCCGTTGGCGCCGTTGTCGGCGGTGCTGATCTGGCTGGCGGTCGTCTCGGCCGGTGGCGCCTGGCTCGGCTGGACCGCCTGACGGGCCGGCCCGTGGGTGGGCCGGCCCGGAGCGGCGCGGTCAGTATGCGTAGGTGACCGAGATGGTGCTGTTGGGGCAGTTGTTCGCCCAGCTGGTCAGGGCGCTCTTCTCGGCGCTGTCGACGGTCAGCCGCCAGCGGATCTTCACGGCGACCCACTCGTTGAGGTAGCGGCAGCGGGCGGAGGCGTACGGGGGCATCCAGGTGGCCGGGTCCTGGTCGCCCTTGGACTGGTTGACGTTGTCGGTGACGGCGGCCAGGGCGCGGGAGTCGCCGAGGTCGTTGGCGTACGCCTGGCGGCGGCTGGTGGTCCAGTTGCGGGCGCCGGAGTCCCAGGCCTCGGCGAGGGGGACCATGTGGTCGATGTCGAGGTCGCTGGTGAGGGTCCAGTAGGCGTTGTCGTAGTAGGAGTACCAGCGGCCGCCGGAGAGCGTGCAGGTGCCGCTGATGGTGGGTTTGGTGGTGGCCTCGGCGATGAGGACCTCGTTGCGGGTGTTGCAGCCGTCGCCGTCGGCGTCGATCCAGTGGGGGAACAGGTCGCGGCTGTAGCCGGTGCGGACCTCGGTGGCGACGGGGAGGCTGGCCACCGCGGTGGTGAGGGGGGCCGAGTAGCTGGCGGCCCAGGCGGGCTGGGTGAGGCCGAGGGTGGCGGCCACGGTCGCGGCGAGGCTGATGGCCGTTGCGCGCAGGGTGCGGTTCATGATGCTCCGTCCGGTTGGGGGTGACTGCATCTATATAGACACGCATGGAAGTAACGGTCTAGATCAATTTCCGTGAACGGGTGATGAGGGGCGGGCGTACCCTGTCCGCCACCGCGCCGAATGAGCCGGCCATCCGGCCGGCGCCGCCGCGTCGACCGCGGCTCCAACCGCCCTCCAGCGCCCATGCGGAGGCTGGCCGTCGGTCCCCGCGTCCCGGTGTCGAGCGGCCGGCCGGGGGTATGCGCATGACGTGGATCCGACAGCCCGCAAGATGCGGGCGTCGAGCGGCCCTGGCGAGGATAAGGTGACAGGGGAAGGGGACGACGATGGCCGAGGACACGCCAGTCAAGGTCCGGCCGGCCACGCCCACGATCGTCGGCGTGCCAGCCGACTCTCCCGAGGAACCGCCGAGCAGCCTCGACCTGTGGGCCCAGGCCCAGGTGCTGCACCGCTGCTTCGGCGACGACGACGGGGAGCCACACATCATGCGCGGCCTCGACTGAGGAAGGGCGCGTCTGTCAGGTCGGCGGGTGGCTCGCCGGCCTAGAAGCACGACCGGGTCCGCGGAACCTCCGGACACCGCCGGCTGACCGACCGCGGCGGTAGGGACCTCCGCCGGCGGCTGGCGGCCCTGCGCCGCGACGTACTGGCCGCCGGTCAGCCCAGGCGGGCCGCGCGGGCGTGCAGGTAGCGCTGCTGGGCCAGGTTCATCGAGCGGCGGGCCGCCGACAGGTACGCCTGCCGCGCCGCGTCCGTCTCCCCGGCGAGTTCGAGCAGGTGGGCGCGGGCGGCGTACCGGCGGGGGTCCTCGGCGACCCGGCGGTCGGCTTCGAGGGCGTCCAGCAGCGCCAGCCCGGCCCGGGGTCCACGCGCCATGGCCACCGCGACCGCGTGGTTGAGCCGGACCACCGGGTTGTCGTGCAGGGTCAGCAGCATCTCGTACAGGGCGACGATCTGCGGCCAGTCGGTGGCTTCGACGCTGGGTGCCTCGTCGTGCAGGGCGGCGATCGCCGCTTGGAGCTGGTACGGGCCGACCGCGCCGCGGGGCAGCGCGGCGGCGACCAGCCGGGTGCCCTCGGCGATCTGCTCGCCGCGCCAGCGGCGCCGGTCCTGCTCGGCCATCGGCACCAGCGCGCCGTCCGGTCCGGTCCGGGCCGGGGTACGGGCGTCGGTGAGCAGCATCAACGCCAGCAGCCCGGTCGCCTCCGGGTCGTCGGTGAGGCGGTGCGCCAGCCGGGCCAGCCGGATCGCCTCGGCGCGCAGGTCGGTGCGGTGCAGTTGCTCGCCGGCGGTGCTCGCGTACCCCTCGTTGAAGATCAGGTAGAGCACGTGCAGCACGGCGTCGAGCCGGGCGGCGCGCTCCTGCCCGGCGGGCAGGGCGAACGGCAGTCCGCTGTCCCGGATGCGCTGCTTGGCGCGGGTGATCCGCCGGGTCATGGTGGCCTCCGGCACGAGGAACGCCCGGGCCACCTCAGTGGTGCTGAGCCCGCCGACCGCCCGCAGGGTGAGCGCGATCTGCCCGGCCGGCGGCAGCGACGGGTGGCAGCAGAGGAACAGCAGGATCAGCGAGTCGTCGGCGTCGTCCGGTGGGCGGTCGGCGGGTGGGGCCAGCCACCGGTCGGCCGGAAGTTGGCGGGCGACGGTGTCCTCGCGGCGCCGGCGGGCCTGTTCGGCGCGGAGCAGGTCGGTCAGCCGGCGGGACGCGACGGTGATCAGCCAGGCCTTCGGGTCGTCGGGCGGCCCGGTGTCGGGCCACCGGCTGGCGGCGGCGAGCAGCGCCTCCTGGGTGGCGTCCTCGGCGGTGTCGAAGTGCCCGTACCGGCGGACCAGCGCGCCGAGGACCTGCGGCGCCAGGGCGCGCAGCAGGTCCTCGGCGCCTCCGTCGGCCACCGGTCAGCCCTGGAGGTCCTCGAAGCCGTCCACGATCGGGCGCACGTCGACGTACTCGCCCTCGGCGTCGGGGTTGACGAACCGGGCGGCGATCTCGGTGGCCTGGTCGAAGCTGGCGCACTCGACCAGGGTGTAGCCGGCGAGCACCTCCTGCGTCTCGGCGTACGGCCCGTCGGTGACGACCGGGGCGCCGCCGCGCAGCCGGACCCGGCGGGCGTACACCGGGGCGGTCAGCCCCTGCGCGTCGACCAGTTCCCCGGATTCGGCCAGCTCCTTGTGGACGGTCTCCATGTGGGCGTGCATCGCCGCGATCTGCTCGGGGCTCATCGGCGGCCGGTCGCCGGGCCGCCCGGCCAGGGTGTCGTAGTCCTGCTGGCTGCCGTAGAGCATGATCAGATATTTCACGGTCTCTCCTCTCGGGAGGCGCCCGGCGGGCGCCGCTCACCCGGGACGTCGGAGCCGGGGCGTCGCCCCGGACACCAGCGTAGGGGCGGATCGGCCGATCCGGCCGGAGTCGATCAGCCGGGTGGGCGCGGGCGGGCGCGTCGACGCTGGGGCCGGTCGTGGCTGGGCGTCGCCGCCCCCCGCGGCGGGCGCAGCGGTTCTACTGTGGCGTTCATGACGGTTCTGGTGGTGCTGGCGGTGGTGGCCGCGGTCGTCGCCGCGGCGGTCGGGTACGTCGGCTGGCGGGACCGCCGCCGGCTCAGCTCCGACGACGATCCGAGCGTGGTGCGGGCGGCGCGGGCGGAGAGGCACCGGCGGGCGGCCGAGCGGGAGCACGCGCAGAGCGACGGATGGAACCGGGGCGGCCACGGTTTCACCGGCTGACCGGCGCGCCCCGGACGCCGGCTGCTGCTGTTCCACACCGCCGATCAGTGAACGATCGCCGGCGGGGCACGTGATCACGGGTGGCATCATCGGGGCGCGGTCGGGGTACTGCGCAGCCAGCGACTCAGCCGGGGAGGCGACGGTGGGGGACACGGCGGCACGCCGGCGGCCGGGACCGCTGGCCGGCCTCCTGGTGGCCGCGGTGGTGGCGGCCGGGTGCATGGTCGGCGGGGTCGACCAGGGGGAGCCGCGGCAGCCCCGCCCATCACGGAGCGGGCCGGCCTCGCCGGGCGCGCAGACCACCCGAGCGGACGGCACCACCAGCGTGGCGGAGTTCGAGCAGGACTTCCGCGACGCCGTCGGCATCGCCGAGCGCTACTGGACCGCCGAGTTCCAGGCCTCGGGGCGGCGGTTCCAGCCGATCCGGCGGGTGGTGGCGTACACCAGGGCGGGTGAGGTTTCGTGCGGTGGTGCGGCGTTGCCGCGCAACAACGCGGTCTACTGCTCGGCCGGGGACTTCATCGCCTACGACGTGAACTGGTCGGTGGCGGCGTTCCGGCAGGTCGGTGACGCGTTCCTGTTCTACCTGCTCGGCCACGAGTACGCCCACGGTGTGCAGGTCCGCCTCGGCATCCGCTACAACTTCACCATCGAGCAGGAGTTGCAGGCGGACTGCCTGGCCGGGGCGTACATCGGCGACAACGTCCGCGCCGGGACGCTGACCCTGGACAAGGGGGATCTGGACGAGTTCCGGGAGGGGCTGCTGGCGGTCGGCGACGACCCGGACCAGCCGTGGTTCGCGGAGGGCTCCCACGGCACCGCCGAGCAGCGCACCGACTCGTTCTTCCGCGGCTACGAGAGCTCCCTGGACGCCTGCGGGTTGGGCTGATGCCGCAGGTCACCCTCGGCGGGTTCGGTCGACGGCCGTCCGCGTCCGGTTGAGAGGATCGGGGGTACGCCCACCGGAGGAGGCCCCCGCTGATCAGCAAGCATCCCGCCGCCGTGCTCTTCGACATGGACGGCACCCTGGTCGACAGCGAGAAGTTGTGGGACGTCGCGTTGCAGGAAGTCGCGGCGGTGTACGGGGGGACCCTGTCCGACACCGCCCGGATGGCCATGATCGGCACCAGCATGGGGGTGTCGATGCGGATCCTGCACGACGACCTCGGTCAGCCGGAGCGGGACCCGCAGGCCAGCGCCGAGTGGATCAACGCGCGCATCCTGGAGTTGTTCCGCACCGGGCTGCGGTGGCGGCCGGGCGCGTTGGCGCTGCTGCGCGCGGTCCGCGCGGCGGGGATCCCCACCGCCCTGGTCACCTCCAGCGTCCGGCCGCTGGTCGAGGTGGCCCTGGACACCCTCGGCCGGGACAGCTTCGACGCGGTGGTCTGCGGTGACGAGGTGGACGCGACCAAGCCGCACCCGGAGCCGTACCTGACTGCGGCGCGGCTGCTCGACGTGCCGATCGCGCGGTGCGTGGCGATCGAGGACTCGGCGACCGGGGTGGCCAGCGCGCTGTCCGCCGGGGCGGCCGTGCTGGCCGTGCCGGCCGAGGTGCCGCTGCCGCCGACCGACGGCGTACACCAGTTGGAGAGCCTGACCGGGGCGGACCTGGAGTTGCTCGCGGCGCTCTGCGGCCGCGCGGGCTGACCCTCCGGGCCGTCGCGGGACTCTCGATCTACCCGGCGGCTTCCCCGAACCACCGCCACGGCCTGATAGCGGCCAGCCGGGGGTGGTGCGGGTGGCCGCGATCGGGCAGACACGTGCGACGGCCCCTGCCAACCGGTGGCAGGGGCCGTCGCAGGTGCCGGGATCACTCGTGGGCGATCGCGCCCAGCACGTTGATCCGGGCGGCGCGGATCGCCGGCAGGACGGCGGCGACCACCCCGATGATCGCGGCGAGGCCGAGCATGACCCCCATCTGACCCCAGGGCAGGATCAGGTCGTTGATCCCTTCGTCCTTCAGCGCCCGGACCACGGCGGCGCCGAGGCCGCTGCCGACGACGACGCCCAGCAGCGCGCCGAACACCGAGATCACCACCGCCTCGACGGTGATCATGCGCATGGTCTGCGCCCGGCGCAGTCCGATCGCCCGCAGCAGGCCCAGCTCCCGGGTGCGTTCCAGCACCGACAGCGCCAGGGTGTTCACGATGCCGAGCACCGCGATCACGATGGCCAGCGCCAGCAGGATCTGGATCATCTGGAGCAGCCCGTCGAGCGAGCCGGTCTGCTGCTTGATGAACGCGTCCCGGTCGGCCACCGAGACCTCGGGAGAGTCCGCGAGCAGCCGCTCCACCTGCGGCTGGACGTCGGCCACCCGGGCGCCCGGGGCGAGCTGCACGAAGCCCTGGATCGGCTGCGGGATGGCGAAGTCGCGGGCCGCCTGCGGCGGCAGCATCACCGGATTGGTCAGCTGGGAGCTCTCGTAGATGCCGCTGACCGTGTAGGTGCGGGCCTCGCCGCGGGACAGCTGCACGGGCACGGTCGAACCGACCGAGATGCCCCGGGACTTGGCGGTGTCCGAGCTGACCAGCATCTGGTCCGGGTTCAGCCGGCTGATGTCGCCGGCGGTGGCCTTCGCCCCGAAGATCCGCTCCAGCGCGGCCACGTTGCTGGACGCGGCCACCCAGGTGCGTTTGCCACCCACCAGGGCCATGTCGCCGTACTCGCCGTCGACCAGCTGCACGCCGGGTAGCGCGGCCGCCTTGTCCAGCACTGCCGGGTCGAAGCTCGGCGGCCGCGGGCCGCTCTGCGACCCGGCGATCACCAGCTCCGCCTTGATGGTGTCCTTCGCCAGCGCGCTGATGCTGCCCTTCGCCGAATCCAGGATCACCGTCACCCCGGTGACCAGGGCGATGCCGACCATCAGCGCGGCGGCGGTGATCGCCGTGCGGCGGGGGTTGCGCCCGGAGTTGAGCCGGCCCAGCTTCCCCGGCACCGACCAGGCGAAGATCGCCCCCAGCAGGGAGACCACCGGGCGGCTGATCAACGGGGTCAGCAGCGCCACGCCGATGAAGGCGAAGAGCACGCCGCCCAGGATGGTGGCCAGGGTGTTGTCGCCGGCGTTGCCGCTGAGCCCGAGGAAGAGCAGCGCGGCGCCGACGGCGGTGACCAGCGTGCCGGCCACCGTGATCCGGGTCAGCGGCCGGTCGGGGGTGGCCACGTCCTGCATCGCCGCGATCGGCGGGATCCGGGACGCGCGCAGCGCCGGCAGCAGCGCCGCCACCACGGTGATCACCAGGCCGACGGCGAACGCGCCGATCACCGCCGCGGCCGGTACGCCGATTCCGGCCAGGCTGAGCCCGCCGGCCAGGTTGCCGAAGGCCCACGCCAGCAGCGCGCCGATGCCGACGCCGGCGGCCAGGCCGAACACGGAGGCGATCAGGCCCACCGCGATGGCCTCCAGCACCACCGAGCCGATGATCTGCCGGCGGCTCGCCCCGACGGCGCGCATCAGGGCCAGCTCCCGGGTCCGCTGCGCGACGATGATCGAGAAGGTGTTGAGGATCAGGAACGTGCCGACCAGCAGCGCCACCGCCGCGAAGCCGAGCAGGATCCGGTTGAAGAAGGACAGCGCCGTCTTGAAGCCCTGCGCGGCCTCGGTGGAGAGCTGCTCGCCGGTCTTGACCACGTATCCGTCACCCAGGGCGCCGGCCACCGCGTCGCGCAGCGACTCGTCGGTGACCCCGCCGGCGGCCTTGACCGTCACGCTGTTGAACGTGTTCGGCTCGCCCAGCATCAGCCGCTGCGCCGTCGGGGTGGTGAACATGATCTCGTTGCTGCCGCCGATCGAGTCGCGGCCGCCGCTGTAGCCGAAGATCCCGACGATGGTGAAGTCCTGCTTCGGCTGCAGGGGCGTGAGCACCCCGACCCGGTCGCCGAGCTTCACCTTGCCGGCGGTCGCGAGGCCCTGGTTGATGACGATCTCGTCGTCGGCCCGCGGCTCGTGCCCCTCGCGCAGTTGCACCTGCTCGTTCTCGCCGGTCCAGTTCTCGCCCAGCTGCGGCGGGCCGAACGAGGCGACCGCCTTGCCGTTGCTGCCGATCAGCCGGGCCCCGTCGGCGGCAACCACGCCGATGGCCTCGGCCACCCCGGGCACCGCGCGGACCTTGTCCACCGTCGCCGCCGGGAACGGCGCCGCCGTCTGCTCGCCCTCCATCTCCGACACGGCGATCTTCGGCTTTGCCGCGACGTTGACGTCCACCCCCTCGTACGCGTCGGCGAAGATCGCGTCGAAGGTGCGGCCGAGGGTGTCGGTCAGCACGAACGCGCCGGAGACGAACATCACCCCCAGCACGACCGCCAGACCGGAGAGGATCAGCCGCAGCTTCCGGGCCAGCAGGCTCTTCAGGGTCGCCCGGATCATCAGCCGTTCACCTCGGTCGGGGCGTCCAGCTTCTTCATGGTGTCCAGCACCGTGTCGGCGGTCGGCTCGATCAGCTCCGAGACGATCTGCCCGTCGGCGAGGAACACCACCCGGTCGGCGTACGCGGCGGCGGTCGGGTCGTGGGTCACCATCACGATCGTCTGGCCGTGCTCGCGCACCGAGTTGCGCAGGAAGTTCAGCACCTCGGCGCCGGAGCGGGAGTCCAGGTTGCCGGTCGGCTCGTCCGCGAAGATCACCTCGGGGCGGGCGACCAGGGCCCGGGCGCACGCCACCCGCTGCTGCTGACCGCCGGACAGCTGCGCCGGCCGGTGCCCGAGCCGGTCCCGCAGACCGACCGTCTCGATCACCGTGTTGTACCAGGCCGGGTCGGGCTTGCGGCCGGCGATCGACAACGGCAGCAGGATGTTCTCCTGCGCGGTGAGCGTGGGCAGCAGGTTGAACTGCTGGAAGATGAAGCCGACCTTGTCACGGCGCAGCTTCGTCAACCCGGCGTCGTTGAGGCCGGTCACCGTCGTGTCGCCGATGGCGACCGCGCCCCGGGTCACCGAGTCCAGGCCGGCCAGGCAGTGCATCAGCGTCGACTTGCCGGACCCGGACGGGCCCATGATCGCGGTGAACCGGCCCCGCTCGAACTCGGCGCTCACCCCCCGCAGCGCGATGACCTGAGCCTCGCCGCTGCCGTACACCTTCCACACGTCGCTGGCCCGGGCCGCGGCCTGCGCCTGACGGCCTACCATCGCGGTCACGTCATCTACCTCTTCCGTCTACCTGCCGATCCGCACCGCCCCCGCTGGCCGGTGCGGCAAGTCCCATCCTCGGTGCTGCCGGTCGCCGATCCGTCCGTCCCCGGGCGGAACCGTCGCCGGAAATTCCGCTGGGGGACGCCCCCGAGGCCGGCTCAGGGTCACCCCTGACCCGTGCGGCGGCGCCGACGCTAGGACCTGACGCCGCGTCATGGTCAACCCTGCCGGCGCGACGATGGTCACGGTAGGTGACGGCCGCCACCCGCCGGCCGCTCAACCGCCCGGCCGCACCAGCCCCGTCTCGTACGCCAGCACCACCGCCTGCACCCGGTCGCGCAGCCCCAGTTTGGTCAGCACGTGCCCGACGTGGGTCTTGATGGTGGTTTCGCTGACCGACAGCGCCCGGGCGATCTCAGCGTTGGACAACCCGCGCGCCACCTGCACCAGCACCTCCCGCTCGCGCTCGGTCAGCGAGCTCAGCGCCTTCGGCGGGGTCGCCGCCGGGTCGGGCAGCACGTCGGCGAAGCGGTCCAGCAGCCGCCGCAGGATCCGCGGCGCCACCACCGCCTCCCCGGCGGCCACCGTCCGGATCGCGGTGACCAGGTCCTCCGCCGGCACGTCCTTGGCCAGGAAGCCGCTCGCCCCGGCCCGCAGCGCGCCGACCACGTACTCGTCCAGGTCGAAGGTGGTGAGGATCAGCACGCGTACCGGCAGCCGCGCGTCCACGATCGCCCGGGTCGCCGCCACCCCGTCCATCCGCGGCATCCGGATGTCCATCAGCACCACGTCGGGCAGCAGCCGCCGGGACAGCTCCACCGCCTCCAACCCGTCACCGGCCTCGGCCACGATGTCCAGGTCGTCCTCCGTGCCGAGCACCATCCGGAACCCGGTACGCAGCAGCGGCTGGTCGTCGGCGAGCAGGATCCGCACCGGTCGGGCGTTCGCCGTGCTGTCGGTCATCCGTCGTCCCTCGTCGTGCCAGCCAGGTCGGGAGCGGTCACGCCGGCACCGCCCCGGCGGACTCGAGCGGGATCCGCGCGTACACCCGGAAGCCGCCGCCCGGTCGCGGACCGGTCCGCAGGATCCCACCGTAGAGGGCTACCCGTTCCCGCATGCCGACCAGGCCGTGCCCGATCCCGTCGGTCACCGGCGCCGGGCCGCGGCCGGTGTCGGTGACCTCGACGGCCAGGAAGCCGTCGGCGACGGTGAGCCGGACCACCGCGGTGGCCCGGCCGGCGTGCTTGAGCGCGTTGGTCAGGGCCTCCTGCACGATCCGGTAGACGGTCAGCGCCACGCCCTCCTCCAGCGGCCCGGGCGCGCCGTCGACCCGCAGCGTCACCGGCAGGCCCGCCTCCCGGACCTGCTCGACGAGGGCCTCGATGCCGGTCAGGCCCGGCTGCGGGGCCAGCTCGGCCGCCGGTTCGGCGTCGGTGCGCAACACGTCCAGCAGCCGGCGCAGCTCGCGCAGGGTGGCCCGGCCGGTCTCCTCGACCGTGGCCATCGCCTCGTCCGCGGCGTCCGGGTCCCGGCGCAACACCCGGCGCGCCCCGGTGGCCAGCACCCCCATCACGCTGACCTGGTGGGCGACCACGTCGTGCAGCTCCCGCGCAATACGCCGCCGCTCGTCGACGACGGCCTGCTCGGCGAGGGACCGCTGGCTCGCCTCGGCGAACCGGGCCCGTTCGCGCAGCATCCGGGTGGACTGCCGGCGCGTCTGCACCGCCCGGCCCACCGCGTACGCCACCGACGCGCTGAGCAGGTTGTTGAGCACCAGGTACGCCGGACCCGTGTCGAGCACGCCGTGCAGCGGCACCAGCAGGTTGACCAGCACCACCGGCACCCACAACAGCGCCGCGGCGAGCATGGCCGGGCGCGACCGCTGGTGCGCCGCCATCGTGTAGGTGAGCACCAGGAAGACCAGGCCCTGGGTGGCCGGCGCGTGCCGCACCAGCACCGGCACGGCCAGGGTGGCCACCGCCGCACCCACCGCCGGCCACGGCGCTACCCGGCGCAGCGCCACCGGGACCGCGCCCAGCGCACTCCAGCCGACCGCCGACCACAGCTGCGCGGGCCGCAGCTCCGGCGGCGCCAGCAGCAGGAACACCGCCCCCAGCACCATCAGGGCGACCGCCGAGCACGCGTCGACGGCCAGCGGTCGACGGCGGGCCCACGCCCGCACCCGGTTGGTCATGCCACGACGGTATCCGCCGCCCGGCGCGAGCCCTCGTCGCCGATGCCGAACCCGGCCTCCTCCGTGAGAAGGAGGATCACTCGTCCGCGCCGGGGGCGGCCGGCCGGGACCGAGCGTCGGTCAGCGGGTCACCCGCGCCGGCCGCCGGGAACGGCGGCGGGGTCCCGCCGAAGCTGGGGCAGAGCGCCTGGTGGCTGCACCAGTCGCAGAGCCGGCTCGGCCGGGGGCGGAACTCCTGCCGCTCGGTGGCCTGCTCGATCGCCTGCCAGAGCGCCACCACCGTGCGCTCGAACCGCAGCAGCTCCTCCGCGTCCGGGGTGTAGTCACACACCTCGGCATCCTTGAGATAGAGCAGCCGCAACACCCGCGGCACCACGCCCCGGGTGCGCCACAACACCAGGGCGTAGAACTTGAGCTGGAACAGCGCCCGCGCCTCGAACGCCTCCCGCGGCGCCCCGCCGGTCTTGTAGTCGACCACCCGCAGCGCGCCGTCCGGGGCGACGTCGAGCCGGTCCAGGTAGCCGCGGATCAGCAGCTCCTCGTCGACCACCGCGGAGATCAACGCCTCCCGCTCGGCCGGCTCCAGGCGGCGCGGGTCCTCCACCGCGAAGTAGCCCTGCAGCAGCGCCGCGGCCGACCGGAGGAACTCCGCCACCCCGGCCGGGTCATCCGCGGCGAACAGCGTGGCCAGCTCCGGCTGCTCGGTGACCAGCCGGTCCCACTGCGGGGCGACCAGGTCGCCCGCCGACTGCGGGGTGCGCGCCGCCGCCGGCAGGTCGAACAGCCGCTCCAGCACCGCGTGCACCAGCGTGCCCCGGGCCTGCTCGACCGTGGGGCGCTCGGGCAGCCGGTCGATGCTGCGGAACCGGTAGAGCAGCGGGCAGGTCTTGAAGTCCGCCGCCCGCGACGGGGACAGCGACGCCCGCACCGTGGGCGCCAGTGCCGAGGCCGGGGGGTCCTGCGTGTCGATCACCGGTTCCGCCGTCATGCCCGGAAGGGTAGGGCACCGGTGTGACAGGGCCACCGTCGCCGCACCGGCGCATGATCGGCGCCGCGTAGCATCGATCCGGTGGAGCACAGGTCCCGACCACCGCGCCGGCCCGGGCTGACCATCGGTCGGGTGTTCGGGGTGCCGCTGCGCGCGGACGCCTCGATGCTCCTGCTCACCCTGGTCGTCACCGTCCTCTACGCCAGCCTCGCCCGGCGGCAGCTCGACGTGGGCCACCTCGGCGGCTGGCTGGTCGGCCTGGGCTTCGTGGTCTCCCTGCTCGGCTCGGTGCTGCTGCACGAGCTGGGGCACGCCCTGACCGCCCGCCGGTACGGCATCGGTGTGCGCGGGATCACCCTGGAACTGCTCGGCGGGTACACCGAGATGGACCGGGACGCCCCCAACCCACGGGTGGAACTGCTGGTCTCCCTGGCCGGCCCGGCCGTCTCCGCGGTGCTCGGCGCCGCCGCCGTCGCGGCCACCCTCGCGCTGCCCGCCGGCACCATCACCCACCAGCTCGCCTTCCAGCTGGCGGTGAGCAACGTGATCGTCGCGGTGTTCAACAGCCTGCCCGGGCTGCCGCTGGACGGCGGGCGGGCGCTGCGCGCCGCCGTGTGGGCGCTCACCCGGGACCGGCACCGCGGCACCGAGGTGGCCGGCTGGGTGGGCCGGGCGGTGGCCGTCGCCACCGTGGCCCTGGTCGTCCTGCTCACCCTGCGCCGGGCGATCGCGCCGCTGGCCCTGCCGCTGATGCTGCTGGTGGCGGTCACCCTGTGGCGCGGGGCCGGGCAGTCCATCCGGATGGCCCGGATCAGCCGTCGCCTGCCGCTGGTCGACCTGTCCCGGCTGGCCCGCCCGGTGCTGCCCGTGCCCAGCGGCACCCCCCTCGCCGAGGCGCAGCGCCGCCGCGCCGAGGGACCGGCGCCCGACGCCGCGCTGACCGTCGTCGACTCCGCCGGCCGGCCGGTCGCCCTGGTCGACCCGGCCCGGGTCGCCGCCGTACCCCCGGAACGGCGGCCCTGGCTGGCGGTGGACGCGGTCGCCCGCGACCTGGACAGCCTGCCGGCGCTGCCGGTCGGCGCGGACGGCGAACGCGTGATGGAGACCGTGCGCACCCACCCGGGCGCACAGTACGTCGTGACGGCAGGCGAAGATGTCGTCGGCGTTCTGCACATCGCGGATCTGGCTCAGCTCCTGGAACCCAAACGGAAGACGAACACGTGACACATTCCTCCGCCGTCCCGGCCGACCCCGCCGCCCCGGCGCTGCCCCCCGTTCACCGGGGGCCGTTCCGTCCCGGCGACCGGGTGCAGCTGACCGACCCGAAGGGCCGGATGCACACTGTGACGCTGGAGCCCGGCAAGGAGTTCCACACCCACCGAGGCATCCTCAAGCACGACACACTGATCGGCCTGCCCGACGGCAGCGTGGTCACCACCGCCGGCGGCGGCACGGCGTTCCTGGCCCTGCGGCCGCTGCTGTCGGACTACGTGCTCTCCATGCCGCGCGGCGCCCAGGTGATCTACCCGAAGGACGCGGCGCAGATCGTCATGATGGGCGACATCTTCCCCGGTGCGAAGGTCCTCGAGGCCGGCGCCGGCTCCGGCGCGCTGTCCTGCTCGCTGCTGCGCGCCGTCGGCACGGAGGGCGAGCTGCACTCGTACGAGCTGCGGGACGACTTCGCCAAGATCGCCGAGCGCAACGTCGAGGCGTTCTTCAACGGCCCGCACCCGGCCTGGCGGCTGCACGTCGGTGACGTCGCCGAGTGCCGGGAGACCGGATTCGACCGGATCATCCTGGACATGCTCACCCCGTGGGAGATGCTCGACATGGTCGAGCGGGCGCTCGTCCCCGGCGGCGTCCTCATCGGGTACGTGGCCACCACCCCGCAGCTGTCCGAGCTGGTCGAGGCGCTGCGTGAGCGCGGCGGCTGGACCGAGCCGCGCGCCTGGGAGTCGCTGGTCCGGGACTGGCACGCCGAGGGGCTGGCCGTGCGCCCCGACCACCGGATGATCGCCCACACCGCGTTCCTGGTCTCCGCGCGCAAGCTCGCCCCGGGGGTCACCGCCCCGCCGCGGCGCCGCAAGCCCAGCAAGGGCACCGAGGCGTACGTCCAGCGCCGGCAGGCCCTGCGCGAGGCCGAGGCGGCCCGGCAGGCGGCGGCCGGGCCGGAGCAGGAGCCGGATCAGGGGTGACCCCACGGCACGGACGGGCATGAGCGGGCGGATCATGTGTCCGGCGCGGGACGACACCGAACGGGCGGAGACGGCGGCATGAGCGAGCGTCAGCGAGCGAATCATCAGCACAGTGCCCTGGTGCCTCATGACGGCACGCAGCGCAGCGGAGTGCCGGCATGAGCGAGCGTCAGCGAGCGAATTATCAGCACAGTGCCCTGGTGCCTCATGACGGCACGCAGCGCAGCGGAGTGCCGGCATGAGCGAGCGTCAGCGAGCGAATCATCAGCACAGTGCCGTGGAGCCTCATGACGGCACGGAGCGCAGCGGAGTGCCGGCATGAGCGAGCGGGATCGGCGGTGGCGCGGAATGGGGGAGGTGGCGGCATGAGCAGCCCCGGCTACGGCAACGGTGACCTGCCCGCGGTCTTCCCCGACTGGTCGCCCTACGCCGACCTGGAGTCGGCCGCCCGGGCGTACCTGCGTGACCCGGACATCGCCCTGGAGGCCCTCGGCGGGGTGCTGCGCGGCGCCTCCGTGCTCGGGTTCACCCTGGAACGCTTCGTCAACGAGGTCAACGGGGTGTGGCAGGAGGTCGTCGTCTGCGACGGTAGCCGCCTGATCCTCTGGCACGGCGAGGACGTGCCGCCGGGGGAGGGGCCGCCCGGGTCGATGACCTCCTCGCTGCGGGTGGTGCCGGTCTCCACGATCACCGAGGTGGGCTGCCGGCGGCGGCTCACCCGCACCGACGGCGGCGAGGTCCGGGTCGACAGCATCGACGTCTACCTGCTGCTCAGCTCGCTGGACGAGGCGCCGCCCGGCGACGAGATCGGCGGCGCGCCCCGGCACGACGCGCTGCGTTTCGGCAAGACCCTCGACGACGGGGGCGCCGGGCAGATCGCCCGACTGGAGGAGTTCGCCCGGCTGGTCGCCTCGGTCGTCGGCCGGCCCCTGCTGTAGAGACGGCGGCGGCCGGGGACGTCCGTCCCCGGCCCGCACCGCGCGACTGTCGCCGGTCAGTCCTCGGCGTCCGGCCCGGCCACCTCGACGCCGTCGCCGGCGCGTACCACGTGGATGCACTCGCCCGGGCACTCCTTCGCCGAGTCGATCACCTCGAGGCGCAGGTGCTCCGGCACGTCCACCCGGGCGCCCGGGGCCTGCCGCAGCTCGCCGTCGGCCCCCTTGACGTAGGCCAGGCCGTCGACGTCGAACTCGAAGACCTCCGGCGCGTACTGCACGCACAGCCCGTCGCCCGTGCAGAGATCCTGGTCCACCCAGACCTCGAGCTGGTCCGTCGCGACCTCCGCCACCGGTGCACCCCCCATGTTCTCCCGTCCCACGGCCCGACGGTACCCGAACGCCCGTACCCGCCCGTTGACCAGCCCTTGGCGATCAAGCTTCGGTGACGGGCGCGTTGCGGAGGACCGAATCGGGCTCACAGCGGCTAGTGTTAGCTCAGAACGTTCAAGCCCCCCGGGGAGGTGGGACGTGGCACGCAGCGACGACGCGGACTCGCGCGCCGCACGGTGGGAGAAGGAGGCCCACGATCTCTCCACGCAGGTTGCGTTCCTGCAAGAGGAACTCGCCCTGGTGCGGCGCAAGTTGACCGAAAGCCCCCGACACGTCCGGCAGCTCGAGGAGCGGCTGGCGGCCACCCAGGCCCAGTTGGCGCGGCTGACCGAGAACAACGAGCGGCTCGTGAGCACCCTCAAGGAGGCTCGCGCGCAGATCGTGACGCTCAAGGAGGAGATCGACCGCCTCGCCCAGCCCCCGAGTGGCTACGGCGTCTTCCTGGCCAAGCACGACGACGGCACGGTGGACGTCTTCACCGGCGGGCGCAAGCTGCGGGTCGCCGTCTCGCCCTCGCTGGACGTCGACGAGCTGCGCCGTGGGCAGGAGGTCCTGCTCAACGACGCGCTCAACATCGTCGACGCGTTCGGCTATGAGCGGGTCGGCGAGGTGGTGATGCTCAAGGAGGTGCTCGCCGGGCCCGGCGGCGCCCCCGGCGACCGGGCGCTGGTGGTCTCCCACTCCGACGAGGAGCGCATCGTGCACCTCGCGGAGACCCTGATCGGCAGCCCGATCAGGGCCGGCGACTCGCTCATGATCGAGCCCCGCTCGGCGTACGCGTACGAGCGGATCCCGAAGAGCGAGGTCGAGGAGCTCGTCCTGGAGGAGGTGCCCGACGTCGACTACGAGGACATCGGTGGCCTCCAGGCGCAGATCGAGCAGATCCGCGACGCGGTGGAGCTGCCGTTCCTGCACTCCGACCTGTTCCGCGAGCACCAGCTCCGGCCGCCGAAGGGCATCCTGCTCTACGGTCCGCCCGGCTGCGGCAAGACGCTGATCGCCAAGGCGGTGGCCAACTCGCTGGCCAAGAAGATCGCCGAGCGGCGCGGCGAGGAGAAGCACACCAGCTTCTTCCTCAACATCAAGGGTCCTGAGCTGCTCAACAAGTACGTCGGCGAGACCGAGCGGCACATCCGGCTGATCTTCCAGCGGGCGCGGGAGAAGGCCGGCGAGGGCACCCCGGTGATCGTGTTCTTCGACGAGATGGACTCCGTCTTCCGCACCCGCGGCTCCGGCGTCTCCTCCGACGTGGAGAACACCATCGTCCCGCAGCTGCTCAGCGAGATCGACGGCGTGGAGGGCCTGGAGAACGTCATCGTCATCGGCGCCTCCAACCGGGAAGACATGATCGACCCGGCGATCCTGCGCCCCGGCCGGCTCGACGTGAAGATCAAGATCGAGCGGCCGGACGCCGAGGCGGCCAAGGACATCTTCTCCAAGTACATCCTCGCGGGCCTGCCGCTGCACGCGGACGACCTGGCCGAGCACGGCGGCGACCCGCAGGCCACCGTCGCGGCGATGATCGACGCCGTGGTACTGCGGATGTACTCGGAGACCGAGGAGAACCGCTTCCTCGAGGTCACCTACGCCAACGGCGACAAGGAAGTCCTCTACTTCAAGGACTTCAACTCCGGCGCGATGATCCAGAACATCGTCGACCGGGGCAAGAAGATGGCCATCAAGGAGTTCCTCACCTCCGGGCACAAGGGGCTGCGGCTGCAGCACCTGCTCGACGCCTGCGTCGACGAGTTCCGCGAGAACGAGGACCTGCCCAACACCACCAACCCGGACGACTGGGCGCGCATCTCCGGCAAGAAGGGCGAGCGGATCGTCTACATCCGCACGCTCGTCTCCGGCGGCAAGGGCGCCGAGGCCGGCAGGTCGATAGAGACCGCCAGCAACACCGGCCAGTACCTGTAGTCCGACCGCACGACCGGAGGCCCGTGGCGCGCCGCGCCACGGGCCTCCGCCGTCCGCGCCCGACCCCGCCCTGAACGAGCGCAGCGAGCGAACCATCATGCTCAGTGCCCTGATGCCGCACGCCGACGCCGACCGGAGCAAGGCGGTGCCGTGCGCCGCCACGCCGTACGCCCCGGGCCGCCACGCCCCCTTCCCGCATGACGACGACTACGCTCGACGTGACGGGGGGACTGGGACGGCGAGTGGACGGGCAGGTCGATGAGCGTAAGACGGATCATGGGCACCGAGGTCGAGTACGGCATCTCCGTGCCCGGCCAGGCCGGGGCCAACCCGATGGTCACCTCCTCCCAGGTGGTCAACGCCTACGGGGCGCGCCCCGAACTCAACCGGGGCGGCCGGGCCCGGTGGGACTACGAGGAGGAGTCGCCGCTGCGCGACGCCCGCGGCTTCACCTACTCCGGCGCCGCGTACGACCCGGCCGAGGCACTCGCCGACGAGGACCTGGGCCTGGCCAACGTCATACTCACCAACGGGGCCCGGCTGTACGTCGACCACGCCCACCCGGAGTACTCCACCCCGGAGGTGACCAACCCCCTTGACCTGGTGCGCTGGGACAAGGCAGGGGAGCGGGTGATGGCCGAGGCGGCTCGGCGGGCCGCCACGATCCCGGGCACGCACCCGATCCACCTGTACAAGAACAACACCGACAACAAGGGCGCCAGCTACGGAGCGCACGAGAACTACCTGATGCGGCGGCAGACCCCGTTCGCCGACATCGTGGCGTACCTGACGCCGTTCTTCGTCACCCGGCAGGTGGTCTGCGGCGCCGGCCGGGTCGGCATCGGCCAGGACGGCGGCCAGAGCGGCTTCCAGATCTCCCAGCGGGCGGACTTCTTCGAGGTCGAGGTGGGGCTGGAGACCACCCTCAAGCGGCCCATCATCAACACCCGCGACGAGCCGCACGCGGACGCCGACAAGTACCGCCGGCTGCACGTCATCATCGGCGACGCCAACCTGTCGGAGATCTCCACGTACCTCAAGGTCGGCACCACGGCGCTGATCCTCACGATGATCGAGGAGAAGGCGCTCAGCCCCGACCTCGGCATCGCCGACCCGGTCAGCGAGCTGCGCGCGGTCAGCCACGACCCGGCCCTCAAGCACCTCATGCGGATGCGTGACGGGCGCAAGCTGACCGCCCTGGACGTGCAGTGGGCGTACCTGGAGCGGGTCCGGTCCTTCGTGGACGACCGGTACGGCGCCGACGTCGACGAGCAGACCGCCGACGTGCTCGACCGCTGGGAGAGCGTGCTCGACCGGCTCGGCCGGGACGCCTTCCTCTGCGCCGACGAGCTGGACTGGGTGGCCAAGCTGCGGTTGCTGGAGGGCTACCGGGAGCGGGAGAAGCTCAGCTGGGGCGCGCACAAGCTCCAACTGGTCGACCTGCAGTATTCCGACGTGCGGCCGGAGAAGGGGCTCTACCACCGGCTGGTGACCCGCGGCGCGATGAAGACGCTGCTCACCGAGGAGCAGTCCCGCACCGCGATGACCGAGCCGCCGGAGGACACCCGGGCCTACTTCCGCGGCCGCTGCCTGGCCCAGTACGCCTCCGAGGTGGTCGCCGCGAGCTGGGACTCGGTCATCTTCGACGTGGGCCGGGAGTCGCTGGTCCGGGTGCCGATGATGGAACCCAAGCGGGGCACCCGCAAGCACGTCGGGGCGCTGTTCGACCGGTGCGAGAGCGCCAAGGACCTGCTGGAGACGCTCACCGGCGGCTGAGCCGGATGCCGGAAAGCCCGTCCCGTGCCGGAACCCGGCGCGCGGCGGGCTTTTCGTCGTCCGCGCGAGGTAAGTTGATCGCAGGCGATCGTGGAGGAGGCAACCATGGCGACCCAAGAAGGCGGCCAGACCCAGCACGGCAAGGCGCACGAAGAAGTTGAAGAGGTCACCGCGCAGGCCAACCCCGAGGTTGCCGAGCGGCACGCCGAGATCACCGAGGACGTCGACGACCTGCTCGACGAGATCGACTCCGTCCTCGAGGAGAACGCAGAGGAGTTCGTGAGGGGATATGTGCAGAAGGGGGGTGAGTGAGAGAAATATCCGATTTGCCTAGCGAGTTGGGTGCGACACGCTAGTAGCCCCGCCGGCACCGGAACGGGCCCTGACGTTTCTGGTTCTCGATGTAATCGCGGATCACGCCGAGGGTTGCTCCGCCGCACGACCCGGCGGCGTGCGACTGTGACCCCAGGCGGCCGATGGGCAAGAAGGTAGAGTGTGGACGTGAAGATCGTCGTGCAGGTTCGGCTGTACCCGGATGCCGTCCAGGAGGCGGCGCTTTCCGCGACGCTGGAGTTGTGCAACGACGGTGCGAACCTCGCCTCGGTTGAGGCGTTCCAGCGGGGGATTCACGCGAAGCGGGAACTCCAGCGGCTCACTTATGGCCGCTTGAAGGCCCTGGGTCTGTCGGCGCAGCCCGCGATCCAGGTCGCTCGTAAGGTCGCTGGTGCGTACGCCACCTTGAGGGCCAACATCCAGGCCGGCAACCTCGGCAAGCCCGGGTCGAAGCGCCGCGTCAAGGCCGAGTCGAAGCCGATCCATTTCCGGCGTGATGCCGCGCAGCCGTTCGATGACCGCTGCCTGTCCTGGCAGCTTGCCGCCCACACCGTGTCCATCTGGGCCGTCAGCGGCCGGTTGACACGAGTGCGGTTCGGGTGTTCGCCACAGCAATACGTGACTCTCGTGGCGCACCGGCGGGGCGAGTCGGACCTTGTGCACCGTGACGGCAAGTGGTTTCTGTACGCCACCTGCGACATCGGCGATGTCGAGGTGAAAGAGCCCAACGGGTTTCTGGGCGTTGACTTGGGTATCGCGAACATCGCCACCATCAACGACGGAACTCGGCACTGCGGTAAAGGGCTGAATCGGGTCAGGCACCGTAACCAGCGGCTGCGGACCAAACTTCAGCGTATCGGCACCAAATCGGCCAAGCGGCTGCTGAAGGCC
>NZ_JBUEGB010000072.1:0-33265 GCF_054963695.1 Micromonospora sp. RTBAU3-60
GCCCGTCCCACGGCAGCCACACTTGATCTGTGCCCTGGTCAACGGGAGCCTGATTGATCATGAAGACGCCGCTTGGTGGACCCGTTCTTCATTGCCGAGAAGAAGTGGCGAAGGCGGTTCGGCGATCGGTTGCCGAGGCCGCCCGGGGAGTCCCTGGCCGGCACTCCCTGGTGGAGTTGCTCGGGCCGGTACCCGTCACCAGTACCGACCGGCTGCAGCGCCGGTACCTGTGTGATGCGCCTCCCGCCGCGCGGTAGCGAGCGCTCCTACCGGCGGGGTGGGGGAGAGGGGCGCCGATACCGAGACGACTCCGGCGGGCCGAACCAACAGGTTGCGCGGTTTACGACGACGGACGCGCGGGTGCCTGTGATGAGCGCGGCACCCCGGTACCCGCTGGGGTACGGCCGCAGCAGTTCGACGCCCGCAGCATTGCAGGCCCAGGGCGCGGAGGCGGCGTGGTCAACGTCGACCTCACCTGGTCTATCGAGCCCGGCGAGCAGCTCGTACGGTGATCCTGGCGTCGATCCGCGTTCGGCCCGGAGGGGCAGGGCTGCGCGTGTATGGGTCATGTCAGGCCTCCGGCAGTCCAGGGACCCCGAGGTGACAGGGATGGGGTCCGCGCTTGCCCAGCACGCGGATCGGGCTGGGCCCGGTCATCACCCGGGGCACCCCACCGCGAACCTCGACGAGGGTTGCCGGCCAGCAAGCCGGGGCTTCACGCTGGCACTCGTGACCTGAGCCAAAGCATAACTGTGGGACGCGGGCCAACAACTGCAAGGTCCCCATCGCGCCGGCCTCGCCTGGCGGCCCCGGTCGCAGCCGCTGCGCCTGCGGGCACCCGGCGCCCGGAGTTCGCCAACTCGGGCGACAGGCCGGTCGCGTCGGTGGTCAGGACGTAGTCCGCCACGACGCCAGCCGCCGCCTGCTGGTGCGCCGCGACCGTCGCCGTCGACAGGGTGGACAGCTGCGTCAGGGCCATCGCCGCGCCCAGCGCCAGCGGGAGCACTGCGCCGCTCAGCCGGCGCGAGTTCGCCCCGGGTGTTCGCCGTGGCCAGATAGCCGCTGATCCGGAACAGGTGCAGCAGCGGTGCCAGCGCGGCGCTGGTCAGGCGCACCAGGCGCGGGCCGATCAGCGCACAGCCGAACATCAAGTCGGCTATCGCTCTGCTGCTGGCCCAGCTCGTCAATGACGGCGACGCCGACCCCGACGAACCGGTCGGTCTGCTGCTGCCCGAGCTCGGCACCGCCACGGGCGGGGCCCTGCGAGCGGCGACCGATACCAATCACGCTCGGTAGCTGGCCTCGTACTCGCCGATCGACTTCCGGGACCGCGGGCCGCGCTCGGCTCACGGGCCTGGTCGCTGCCGCTCCGGGGCGGCCCCGATCGGGATCTTCAGAACAGCGAGAAAAGCGTTGACCGCAGGCGTCCGGCCCAGGCGGCTCCAGACGAGGTGTTCGATCCGGGCCGGCGCATCGGCGACCTCGATGGCGGCCACGCCGGTGAGCCGTGGCACGTAGGTGGAGGGGAGCATGGCGACGCCGAGGCCCGCGGCGACGAGCTCAGCCATCAGGTCGGCGGCGGTCACCTCGAACGCGACGTCGCGGGCGAGGTCGGCGGCGGAGAATGCCTGATCGGTCTGGGCCCGCCCGGCGCTCCCGACCGGAAAGTCGACGAAGACCTCGGCAGCGAGCCGGTGGAGGTCGACTGTCGGTTCCTGCGCGAGCGGATGTTCCGGGGCGACCACGGCGACGAGCCGGTCCCGGGCGAGTTCGTGCACGTCTACGCCCTTCGGTTGAGCCGTTGCCGGTAGCCCCAGGAACGCCACGTCGATGACGCCCTGCTTGACCTGCTCCACGAGTTCGTCGCTCGCGCCGACGCGCAGGCCGACGCGTACGTGTGGGTACCGCTCCCGGAACGCGCGAAGCGTGGCCGGGATGTCGACGGCCGCGACCGTGGGGATAAGGCCCACCGTCAGTCGTCCCCGTACCTCTCCCACCGCCGCCGCGACCTCGGCGGCCGCGCGTTCGGCGGCGTCCAGGCACTGGCGGGCGGCGGGGAGGAACGCCGCACCCGCCGGGGTCAGTCGCACGCGGCGGCTGGTCCGCTCGAAGAGCCTCGCGCCGAGTTCCCGTTCCAGGCGCGCAATCTGGTGGCTCAGCGCGGACTGGACCACCAGGCACCGTTGGGCGGCCCGGGTGAAACTGCTCGTCTCGGCGACGGCGAGGACGTAGCGCATCTGTTGGAGGTCCATTGATCCATCTTCTCCGTAGATCGATGGGATGACAAACATGTGTTGGACTCATTGATAGCTACGCGATGAGACTTCCGGTATGACAAGTTCCGGAGCGGACAGGCTCCCCGACGGGGCCGGCGGCAATGCTCTCCCCAGCAACCTGCCGCGCACTGCCTTGACAGCGCTCGCCCCGCTGGCATGGGGTACCACCTACGTCGTCACCACCGAGCTTCTTCCGCCGGGCCACCCTCTGTTCGCGGGGCTCCTGCGCGCGTTGCCCGCCGGTCTGGTGGCGCTGGCGGTCACCCGTACGCTGCCGAAAGGGGCGTGGTGGGGAAAAGCGGCCGCGCTCGGCGTGCTGAACATCGGACTCTTCTTCCCGCTGCTCTTCGTCGCGGCCGAGCGGCTGCCGGGAGGCGTCGCGGCGACCCTTGGCGCGGTGCAGCCGCTCGTCGTCGCCGTCCTGGCCGCAACCGTCCTGCGGCAGGGACTTTCCGTCTGGCGCACCGTCTGGGGCGTGGCCGGGGTGCTGGGCGTCGGCCTGGTGGTGATCGGACCGGACGCCGCGCTCGACGTCGTGGGGATCGTGGCCGGCCTCGGTGGCGCGGCCACGATGGCGCTCGGAGTGACGCTGACCAAGCGCTGGGGGCGTCCCGCCGGGGTGAGTCCCACGGCCTTCGCCGGCTGGCAGCTCAGCGCCGGCGGGATCTTCCTGGCGCCCGTCACCTTCCTCGTCGAGGGGCCGCCACCAGTGGTCGACCCGCCCGCCGCTCTCGGCTACCTCTGGCTGGGCCTGGTCGGCGGTCTGGCGGCGTATGTCCTGTGGTTCCGCGGCGTCACCGCGCTACCCGTGACCTCCGTCGCGGTTCTCGGTCTGCTCTCGCCGCTGGTCGCCGCGTTGCTCGGCGCCGTCCTGCTCGATCAGACGCTCGGCCCGATCGAGCTTCTCGGGTTCGGGCTCTCACTAGCCGCAATCGTCGCGGGACAGCTTCCCGCGCCCGCCCGCCCCCGCCGCGGGGGCGCGCAGCTCGTACAGGAAGGGGCAACCCGATGAAGATCGCCATAGTCGGAGCCGCGGGAATGGTCCAGATGTCTGCCGCGGCGTCACTCCCACACGTCTCTTGATCAATCCGCCCCGAGATTGTCGCGAAGGAGTGCGGCGGTAGAGGCCCGACCGGCCTGGCCAGCCGTCGTCCTAGTCTTCAACGAGCAAACTCCACGTGATCAGCGTGCTGTGACGCTCGTACTCGCTGAGCGCAGAGCCCTGCGGCGCGAACCGCTCCATCAACCGCCGGGTGATGCTGGGCGCCGATCCCGTCGCGGAGGAAATCCGAAGCCGCTACGCGGACGGATCCCGCCACCTACCGTGGGATGTGACACGGTTTCGCGCCGGTCACATCCCAGGCCCTCGCCTGTCCCCGCCCGAACGATGAGGCCTTCCTGGCCCAGGTCGTCGCTCCACGCCCCGCCTGACCGTCCCGACGTACACCGCCGGCAACGAGTCTTCACGGAGGCCGCCCCATGCCCGGAACCACCTCCACCGACCCCGGCTCGCCCGACACGGAAGCGGCGGCAGCGGCGCACCCGCGGCGTTGGGTCGCGCTCGCGGTCATCGCGGTCTCCCAGCTGATGGTGGTGCTGGATGCCACAATCGTGAACATCGCGCTTCCTCAGGCCCAGGCCGACCTGGCGATCACCGACGCCGACCGGCAGTGGGTGGTCACGGCGTACACGCTGACTTTTGGCGGCCTACTGCTGCTCGGCGGCCGGATCGCCGACTACTGGGGCCGCAAGCGGGCCTTCCTGGTCGGTATGGCGGGCTTCGCACTCGCCTCGGCCGTCGGCGGGCTGGCCACCAGCGGCGGGATGCTCTTCGCCGCGCGCGCGTTGCAGGGCGCGTTCGGCGCGCTCCTCGCCCCGGCCTCGCTCGCGCTGCTCACCGTGCTGTTCACTGAGTCGCGGGAGCGGGCCAAGGCCTTTGCCGTCTACGGCGCGATCGCCGGTGGCGGGTCCGCCGTCGGCCTGCTGCTCGGCGGCGTGCTCACCGAGTACGCCGACTGGCGATGGTGCCTGCTGGTCAACATCCCGATCGCCGCCGTGGCGCTGGCCGCCGCGATCCCGCTGGTGCCGGAGAGCCGGGCCCACGGCGACACCCGGTACGACGTGCCCGGCGCGCTGGTGGTCACCGCCGGCCTGGTGAGCCTGGTGTACGGGTTCACCCGGGCCGCCAGGCACGGCTGGGACGCCACCGCGACGATCACGTTCATCGTGGTGGGCGTCGCGCTGCTCGCCACGTTCGTGCTGATCGAGCTGCGCTCCAGGCACCCGCTGCTGCCGATGCGGATCCTGCTGGACCGCAACCGCGGCGGGGCGTACCTCGCCTCCACGCTGATCGGCGCTGGCCTCTTCGGCGCATTCCTCTTCCTGACCTTCTACTTCCAGGTGGTGCTGCGGTACACGCCGCTGGAGGCCGGCCTGGCCTCGCTGCCGGTGACCGCCGGCGTGCTGCTCGCCGCGGGTGGCGCCAGCCAGCTGCTGCCCCGCGTCGGCGCGAAGCCGCTGATGCTGGGCGGCGCGGCGCTCGCGGCGGTGGGCATGCTCGTGCTCACCCAGATCGACGTGCACACCTCGTTCGTCACCCACCTGCTGCCCGCCCAGGTCGTCCTCGGTCTGGGGCTCGGCTTCACGTTCGTGCCACTGTCCAGCCTCGCCCTGTACGCGGTGCCCGAGCACGACGCGGGCGCCGCCAGCGCCACGCTGAACGCCACCCAGCAGGTCGGCGGCTCGCTCGGCACGGCGCTGCTCAACACGGTGTACACCAGCGCGGTGACCGGGTACCTCGCGACCCGGGTACCGGACCCCGCCACCCAGGTCAGGGCGCTGGTCCACGGGTACTCGGTGGCCTTCGCCTGGGGCGCCGGGTTGATCCTGCTCTCTGGCCTGACGACCCTGATCCTGATCAAGGTCCGCCGGCAGGACGTCCCCGCCGGCGGCGCCGTGCACATGGGCTAGCCATGCCGCCGCGAAGCGCTCCCGCGGCAGCCCGTCGTGAACTTGATGAGTGACTCGACTCGTGCGACTGTCAGATGAGCCCAAGCCGTGCTTTCAAACCAGCTTCTACGTCCGGCCATTCCCTGCGCAGGATTGAGTAGACAGCTGTATCTCTCCATGTTCCGTCGGCTCGACGTTGTACATGACGAAGCACGCCTTCCGGGTGCGCTCCAAGTCGCTCAATCGCCGCTCGTGAACGGGCATTGAGCACGTCGGCTTCGAAGCGTACTCGCTCGAAGCCGTGTGCGAAGACTGCCGACAGCAGCTGATGCTTCGCGTCGACGTTCACGCCTGAGCCCCAGACTCGCGGCGAGTACGCGGTCCATCCGATGTGCGCGGATTCGTTCTTTAGGTCGAAGTCTCCGAGGGTTGTCGTGCCCACCACCGCGTCGTTCTCCTTACGCAGGCAGACGGCATAAACGTTCCCGACACCCCAGGGCAGCCATGCCCGCACGAAGTCGGCCCATTCTTCGTAGGTGTCGCGGTAGGCCGCCATGCCACCACCCCAGCCGCCTGCGAAGACATCTGCATGACCGATCGCGTCGAAGAGCGCAGGTAGATCGGCCTCCGTGAGAGCACGAAGACGCACGACGGAGCCGTCGAGGATGACGCCGAGACCTGGCCGCGTGGCGGTTGACATGTGATCAATTGTGTCAGCCAGCGAGCTGCCGGCGATGGTGTCGATCGAGGGTGAGGCGGGCATCGGCAAGAGCCGGCTGGTAGCGGAGCTGCTGGCAGGCCGTAGGGTGCCAAAACCGATTCCGGCTGCTCCTACGCCATCTTCACCCCACCTCGGCCAAGTCAGGAGAGGCTACTTAACGGCTGAGGATCGTTCGGGTGCGGGTCCAGCTGTCGCACCTCGATGGTCATGTGCGGGAAGAACGGCAGGGTGGCCAGGGTCTGCCGCAGGTCCTGCTCGTCCGCCGCCCGCCACAGGCAGATGTTGGCCCAACCGGCCGCCGCGTGTGGCCGCCAGGCGCGGACCAGCCGGCCCTCCGCCGCCAGCTCCGCGGCCCGCGCCGCCTCGCGGCGCTTGAGGTCGTCGAGCTCGTCCGCGGTGATCCCCGCCGGTGGGGACACGGTCGCCTGCGTCAGGAACTCCATCATGGCGACGACCTCCAGTCAAACGATTGACCCGCAACAATCCGCAGATTAGCATCACCCAGTCAAACGTTTGACCAGGAGGATGGTGGTCCGATGGGCAAGGCGTTCACGGTGGCGGTCTCGGTGGCGGTGGCGGGGGCCCTGGTGGCCGTCGCTCCGGCCGCGCGGGCCGCGCCGGCTGACCACAAGGTCACGTCGGCCTGGCGGGACGGCGCGTTGCAGGTTGACACCGCCGATGTGGCGTCCCGCTCCGATCTCGTACTCGATGGCCCGGCCTGGCGGGACTACCAGAGCATGCCGCTCGGCAACGGCCGGCTCGGCGCGGCGGTCTGGTCCCAGGACGGCTTCACCGCACAGCTCAACCGCAACGACACGTTCCCCGACCTGAAGTCGGCCGGCCGGCTGGTCGTGCCCGGGCTCTTCGACCTCGCCAGCGCGCCCAACTACAAGGGCCGGCTCAACATCGGCGACGCCGTACTCGAGCAGAGCGGGCGCGGCATGTCAGCGCGGACATTTGTCCGGGCCGACCGCGACCAGCTCGTGCTGGAGGTCACCGGCGCCAAGCCCGGCAAGGAGCAGACCGCCGACCTCAACCTGTGGGACGGGCGCAAGCCCGCCACGTACGCGGAGGGCGCCATTGGCGCCCTGGCGGAGACCTTCACCGATTCCCGTTCCGGCGGAACCACTGGCGCCGTCGCCGCCATTACCGCGGACGCGCGTGACGTACGGGCCAGTGTGATCGATAGCGACACCGTGCGGCTGACCTTCAAGCCGCAGGCCAACGGCAGCTACCGGATCGTCGTGGGCGCGCCCGCGTACACCGGTGGTGACATCGCCGCGGCCAGCCGCCAGGCGGTCGCCGGTGTGATCGACGAGCGGGTCGACACCGCGCACCTGAACTGGTGGCACGCGTTCTGGAAGCAGGCCATGCCGATGAAGATCACCTCGCCGGACGGCACCGGTGAGTACTTCGAGGCGTTGCGCGCCCAGCAGCTCTACACGACCGCCGCGACCCAGCGCAACGACCTGCCGACCGGGCAGGCGGGCGCGGCCAACATGCTCTACCCGTGGCCGGACACCCCGGTCTCGCCGTCGACCTGGTTCCACTTCAACCTGCGCCAGCAGGTGAACGCGAACTACGGCGCAGGCACGGCGAGCTTCAACGCGCCGTATCTCAACCTCTACACGTCGCACCTCGACGAGATGAAGGCCTGGACGCAGAGCCACTGGCCGGGCGCCGACGGCGTGTGCGTACCCGAGCTGCTGCGCTTCGACGGCACGCCCGACGGCTGCGTCGCCGACGTGGGCCCGACATGGACGAACGCGATCCTCACCGGCGGTCTCGAGGTCTCGCACGACCTGTGGCGCCAGTACGAGTTCACCCAGGACAAAGCTGTGCTCGACCAGGGCTACCCCCTGATGAGCGAGGTCGCGCGCTTCTACCTCTCGCAGCTCAAGCCGGGCACTGACGGAAAGCTGCACCTGGAGCACGTCAACTCGTTCGAGACCCAGTGGGACGCCACGGACCCAACGCCGGACGTCGCCGGCATGACGGTCATGTTCCCGGTCATCGCCGACCTCGCCGCCACCCGCGGTGACGCCGACCTGGCCGGCAAGCTCCGCACGGCGGTCACCCAACTACCGGCGCTGCCCACCACGACCCGCAACGGCAAGCAGGTGTACGCCTGGTCGGCGAGCACCGAGCCGGCCAAGAACACGCAGAACGCCGACCTGGAGCCGCTGGCACCGTGGGGCCTGGTCGGGCCCGACGACGCGGTCATGCAGGACACCTTCGCACAGCGGGGCTTCCCGCTGACCCGCGAGTGGGACGAGTCGCCGATCTGGGCCGCCGACCTCGGCCGCGCCGACGACATGCGGCGCCTGCTCATCCAGGGCACCGCGGATCTGCAGAAGTACCCGAATGGCTTCACCGGGCACGGCCGCAACGACGACCCGGCGTCGATCCACAACATGTACAGCTCGTGGAACGCCGTCGTCGCCAACGCCCTGCAGGACGCGCTCGTTCAATCGAACGCCGGCACGATGCGGATCGCGTCCGCGATCCCGGCCGGCTGGACGGTCGAGGGTTCGGTCGTGATCGCCGGCGGTCACAGGATCAGCACCCAGGTCACCGACGGCTCGCCGAACGTGGTCGGCATCCAGGCCGGTTCGAACGACACGATCCGGATTCAGAATCCGTGGCACGACGACGCCGTACAGGTCGTCGACGGCCGGGGCAAGATCGTGGCGCACGGCAAGGGTGTGCTGACGGTGCCGGTCGCGGCCGGACAGTCGTACACACTGGAGCGGGCCGGTCGTTCGTTCCGCTACGAGGCGATCGGCGGGCGGGCGGCGAGCGCGGTCAAGCGTCTGGGCACCCAGACCCTGGGTGTCCCGGCGACGACGCCGCAGATCCGCGACGCCAACGTGTCGGTGGTCGCGCCCGACAAGCTCCACCCGCTCGTCACCGCCCGCCCGGGCGTGGCGGCGTACGTCGACCGCAGCGACACCGTCACGTCACTGCCGACGGAGCTCAACGGCACGACGATGATCCGGGGTGCCAACGGCGACGCGTCGCGCAACACCCCGACCGACTACCTGACGCTCGACCTGGCCAAGCCGGCGCCGGTGTACGTTGCGTTCGACAAGCGCGGCGAGGGCACCTGGTGGCCGTCGTGGCTCGAGGCGCAGGGCTTCACGCGCACCGACCTGACCGTCGGCAAGCACGAGTTCCAGCGCCGCGTCGAGATCGTCGACGGCGACCGGCTGCGCGCCTCGGGGGGCGGGGCGACGCTGTCCCGCGCCGGGGCCGACTGGGGTGACCAGATCATCGAGGCGAAGGTCAAGCAGATCCAGGTCGGCGCGAGCATCATGTTCCGGGCCACGGACCGCAGCAACGGGTACGTGTGGAACATCGGCGGCCCGCTGGGCAGCCCGGGCGGCCTCGGCCAGCTGCGGATGAGCACGGTCGTCAACGGCCGCTCGACGCTGATCGGCTCGGTCATCCCGATCGGGCCGGGCGCCGGCAACGAGTACACGCTGCGCATCGAGGCGATCGGCAACCACCTGCGTACGTTCATCGACGGCAAGCTGGTGGACGACCGAATCGACAACACGTTCGCCCGGGGACGGGTGGGCGTCAACCTCGGCGGCAGCGACGTCGGCGAGTACGACAGCATCGCGGTGTCGTCGCCCGACGGTGCTTCGCTGTTCCGTGAGGACTTCACGGGTGACCTGGCGCAGTGGGACATCCCCGTGGACCGCCAGGACGCGGACATGGTCGTCTTCAAGAAGGACGCACCGGCCGGCAAGCTCGTCCTGGGGCCCAACACGGGCATCTCGGGCCGGGGTGACTCGAGCTACCTGACCTTCGTCGGCGAACCCGCCGGGTAAGGAACCGCTCCACGGGGCCGGCCGGCCGGGCCGCCGGCCGGTCCCACCCGGGGTTTGACGTGGGCGGCACTGCCCTCTAGCCTCAGATTCAAACGATTGAACGGGGTACGGGATATGGACGAGCGCGCGCCGCGCATCGACTTCACGGGCCGGTGGGCGCTGGTCACCGGCGGCGCCGGCGGCTTGGGTTCGGCCTGCGCCCGCGCCTACCTCGCGGCCGGCGGCTCCGTCGTGCTGGCCGACCTGCCCGGCGAGCGGCTCGAGCGGGTCGCCGCCGAAGTGCGCGCCGCTGGCGGCGGGCGGGTTGAGGCTACCGGGGTCGACCTCGCCGACGTGGCGACCTGCCGGGAGTTGCCGCACCGGGCGCACGCGATCGCCGGCCGGCTCGACACCCTGATCAACGCCACCGGCGTCATGCAGACCAAGCCGATGGCCGAGGTCACCCCGGAGGAGTGGCAGCGGGTCATCGACATCAACCTGACCGGCGTCTTCCACACCACCCAGGCCGCCTGCGGGCTGATGGCCGAACATGGCGGCTCCGTCGTCAACATCGCCTCCGTCGCCGCCCGCTCGGGCCGGCCCGCCGCGCCCGCGTACGCGGCTAGCAAGACCGCACTGCTTTCGTTGACCAAGTCCGCCGCGCTGGCGTACGCGCCAAAGGTCCGCGTGAACGCGGTCTGTCCGGGCGTCTTCTTCACCGACATGTGGCGCGGCATCGTCGAGGACCGCGACCGCGAGTACGGGGCCGGCGCCGGCCAGCGCTACCTCGACGAGGTCACCGCTAAGACCCCCCTCGCCCGCCTTGGCAAGGTCGAGGAGCTCGCCGATGTCGTGGCCTTCCTCGCCAGCGACCTCGCCGCCTACATCACGGGACAGGCCGTCAACGTCGACGGCGGCCTGGAAATGGATTGAACGGAGCACCGATGACAATCGACGACCACCTGGCTCACCTGTACGCCATGTGGCGCATCCGTGCGCTGGAGGAGAAGATCCTCGAACTGCGCCTCGCCGGCGACGTCGTCGGCTCCGTCCATCTCTGCAACGGCCAGGAGGCGGTGGCGGTCGGCGTCTGCGGCCAGCTGCGCAAGCAGGACGCCGTCTTCGCCACGTACCGCGGGCACGGCTGGGCGATGGCGCGCGGCGTACCCGCGTACCCGATCCTCGCCGAACTGCTCGCCCGCACGACAGGCGTGAACGGTGGCCGCGGCGGCTCGGCCCACTTCTCCGCCCCCGAGTACGGCTTCTACGGCGAGAACTCGATCGTCGGCGCCGGCGCCCCGATCGCCACCGGCGCCGCCCTCGCCAGCACTTTTGACAAGAGCGGCCGGGTCGTCGTCACGGTGTTCGGCGACGGCGCGATGAACCAGGGCGCCGTGCCCGAGGCGATGAACCTCGCCGCCGCGATGAACCTTCCGGTGATCTTCGTCTGCGAGAACAACAAGTACTCCGAGCTGACGCCGATCAACGACATGGTCCGCAACCCCGACCTCTCCGCCCGGGCCGATGCCCTGGGCATCCCGGCCACCCGGGTCGACGGCAACGACCCGGCCGAGGTGGCCGCCGCGACATCGCTCGCGATCCAGACCGCCCGGCACGGCCTCGGCCCGACCTTCATCGAGGCGCACACCCGCCGGATCGTCGGGCACTATATCGGCGACGCGCAGCAGTACCGCCCGGCCGGCGAACTGGAGGCCGACACCGCCGCCGAGCCGATCGCACGTTTGACCGATCAGCTCATCGCGGCGGGAGTCTCCGCCGGTGCGGTCGACGCCGTACGCCGTCGGGCCGTCGCGGAGATCGACGATGCCACCCGCCGCGCCCTCGCCGCTTCCGCCGCCGACCCCGCGACCGCCCTGGAGCACCTCTATGCGTGAGACCGTCAAGCTCAACTACGGCGGCGCCGTCAACGCCGCCCTCGCCCGGTCCCTCGAGGACTACCCGGAGGCGATCCTCTTCGGCGAGGATGTGGCCCTGCCCGGCGGCGTCTTCGGCGTGACCCGCGGCCTGCACAAGGCGTTCGGCAACCGGGTCTTCGACACACCGATCTCCGAGACCGCGATGTTGGGCGCCGCAATCGGCTCCGCGATGATGGGCCGGCGGCCGATCGTGGAGATCATGTGGATGGACTTCATGTTCGTCGCGTTCGACCAGATCGTGAACCAGGCCTCCAACGTCCGCTACGTGTCCGAGGGCCGGTTGACGGCGCCGCTGACGATCCGCACGCAGCAGGGCAACGCGCCGGGCGCATGTGCCCAGCACTCGCAGAACCTGGAGGCGCTGCTGCTGCACATCCCCGGCATCCGGGTCGCCATCACCTCGACGCCGCAGGACGCGTACGACGTGTTGCGCTCCGCGGTGGCCTGTGACGACCCGGTGGTCGTGATCGAGAACCGCACGCTGTACGCCGGGCCAAAGGCGGAGATCGAGGTCGGCGGCGCGCCGGAGCCGATCGGTGGTCACCGGCTGCGTCGCGCGGGCGCCGACGTCACGGTCGTCACCTGGGGTGCCATCACCAGCCGTGTGCTGGCCAGTGCCGACCGGCTCGCCGCCGAGGGCATCGACGCCGAGGTCATCGAGGCAGTCTGGCTCAACCCCTTCGACCATGCGGCGGTCGCCGCGAGCGTGGAGCGCACCGGCCGGCTCGTGGTCGTGCACGAAGCCAACACGACCGGGGGGTTCGGCGCCGAGGTCGTGGCCCGGGTCGTGGAGAGCGGCGCCGCGCTGCACAGCCCACCGCGCCGGATCGGCGCCCGGGACAGCCGGATCCCGGCCGCGGTCGGCCTCGCGGCCGCCGTACTGCCGCAGGAGGACGACATCGTCAATGGCCTGCGCGCGGTGGTCGGCCGATGAGCGGCGCGCTCCGCGGCATGTGGCACTTCAGCTTCACGGTCGCCGACATCGACCGGAGCGTCGCGTTCTATCGTGACGTGTTGGGGATGACTCTGGTGCACCGGCAGGTGCAGTCCAATGAGTACACCCGCCGGCTGGTCGGCTATCCGGACGCCGAGCTGCGGGTCGCCCAGCTCGCCATCCCGGGCCAGGACCGCTCGAATTCCACACATGACCTGGAGCTGGTCGAGTACGTGGTGCCGCGCGGTGAGCCCTTCGGGCCCGAGCGGCACCGCCCAGGCGCGGCACACCTCGCGTTCTGCGTGTCGGACGCCCTCGCCGAGCATCGGCGGCTTAGCGATCTTGGCGTGGTTTTCGTCAGTCATCCACAGGAAATCACCGCGGGGGTGAACCGGGGCGGCTACACATGCTATTTCCTAGACCCAGACGACATCACCCTCGAACTGGTCCAGCCACCGGCCGGCCGGATCCCGTGATCTGAAGGAGACACCCGTGACGCAAGACCAACGCGCTGGTACGAAGCGCGTGACGCTCGTCGACGTGGCCGCCGCCGCGGGTGTCGACAAAGCGATCGTCTCGCGGGTGGTCAATCGCGACCCGACGCTGCTGATCAGGCCGGAAACGCGAGTCCGGGTCGAGGCCGCGATCACGGAGCTGGGCTACCGGCCGAACCTGAGCGCGCGCTCCCTGCGCACCGCCAAAACAGGAATCCTCGGTCTGGTCATCCCGGATTTCAGCAACCCGGTGTACGCGCAGATCATCGCCGGCGCCGAGGCCGCCGCCCTCTCCAGCGGACATGTCCTGGTCACCGGCTCGGCGAGCGGCGCGACCTCGCCGGCGCAATACCTCGACCTGCTCGGCAACGGCCGGGTCGACGGCCTGCTCATCGCCGGCGGTGCGCCCTCCGCGCAGGAGCAGCGCATCCTCGACGGCTTCGACATCCCATGGCTGCTGGTCAACCGCCGCGACCGCAACAGCCACCGCTACGTGATCCTCGACGACGCGAAGGCGGCCGGGATGGCGGTCGACCACCTGGTCGACCGGGGCCACACCGAGATCGCCCACATCGCCGGCCCGAAGGCAGCCGACACCGCACAGCGCCGCCTGAAGGGCTTCACGGCGGCGATGGCAGCCCACGGCCTGCGCGCGCCGGCGTCCCGGATCGTGATGGGCGAGTACACGATGGACGGCGGCGCCGAGGCCGCGGCCAAACTGTTGTCGGCTCGCCGCCGCCCGACCGCGATCTACGTCGCCAACGTGGCGGCGGCCGTGGGCGTCCTGCACGAACTGGCCGGCCGCGGCCTGTCGGTGCCGAGTGACGTCTCGGTGGTCACCACGCACGACACCGAGCTCGCCTCACACGTGATGCCGGCCCTCACGACGGTCCGGATGCCGCTTCGCAAGCTGGGCGCGACTGCGGTTCGCGAGTTGCTCGACAACCCGCCGGATGCCGCCGTGGAACAGGTCCTGAGCGACGATTTCACCCTCGTCCTGCGCGACTCGACCGCCGGGACCCAGTGACCGGGCAGGCCGGTAGGCGGCGTGCCGAGCCGGCCCTGCACCTGGGCCGGCGTCGGGTGTCTGGCGCACCATCCCCCAGGGTTTCTCTCGCCCGACGGCTGCCCTGGTGCAGTCGGCGGCATGTGTGGGTCGGTAGCCCGGGGCTGCTCGTGTATCGACTGCGGGATCAGGGCCGCTTGTCGAGCAGCGTCCCGAGCCGCTCGTGCGCCTCGGCCAGGGCCGCGTGGCCCGCGCGCTGTTCGATGACCCGGATCATCATCTCGTTGAGGATCAGCGCCATCTCGGGCCAGCGCGGGTCCACCGGGACCGAGCGCGAGTCGCGGTGCGCGTCGGCGAGCACCCCGTAGTACGGCGCCAGCATTGAGACCCGTGGGTCCGCCCACGAGTCGAGCCGGGTCGCCGACCCGCCCGACTGCGCGGTGACCACGTCCATCTCCTTCGTCGTCAGGCGGCGGATCAGTTCGGCGGAGCGCTCGGGATCCTTGGCCCCGGCCGGCACCGCGAGCACCCAGTAGGCGTTCATCGTCACCCGGGACGCGGCGCCCGGCACCGGGGCGCAGCCGACCAGGCCGTGCGTGGGTGAGTCGAGCGGGGCCGAGAGCGACGCGAAACCGCACCAGTTGACCATCATGGCGCCCGCGCCGGCGGCGAAGCGGACACCGGACTCGACGCTGTCCCAGCCCGCCGCCGCGGGGTCCACGACCCGGCTGCCGTGCCAGAGGTCGTCGATGAAATCGATTGCCGCGCGGGCGCTGCCGCTGTCGAGGCCCGAGCGGCCGTCCGCGGTGACCAGCTCGCCGCCGCGGCTCCACAGGTGCATCAGGAAGTCGTACACATTGTTGTGCTCGTCGGGGAAGCCCGCCAGCACCGTGCCGTACAGGCCGCGCTCCGGGCGGGTGAACCAGACGGCCTGGTCGCGGTACTGGTCCCAGGTCTCCGGTACCGCCAGCGGGTAGCCGAACCGCTCCGCGAAGCCGGCTTGCTCGGCCGGGTCGCCGTAGAGGTCGGTGCGGTAGATGAACAGCATCGGGCCGTCGTGGTAGGCGACGCCGTACGTCCGTCCGTCGGCTCCGGTCTGCAACTCGCGCAGGGCCGGCACCCACTGGTCCGGCCAGCCGTCCGGCGCTGCGCTGGCGAAGTGGCCGTCCAGGGGGAGCACCTTGCCGCTCTCGATCAGGCTCGGCAGCCAGTCGGTGACGACCATGAGCACGTCGTACGCGCCCGAGGTGGCGGCATCACCGTCGATCAGCCGGGTCTGCAGCTCGGAGATCTCCAGCAGCTCGTACCGGGCCGGCAGGTCGGACAGCGTGGCCAGCTGGGTGGTCAACGACCGGTGGAAGCCGTCGAACTCGCGGCCGACGACGACCAGGGGATCGGGCGCGGACACGGGACCACCAACCTTCCGGAGCAGCGTTCAAACGATTGACTATGTATAGCAGCGGTGGTCTGATGGGGGAAGCCCCTCGTACCCAGGAGACTTGATGATCGACGCGCTTCGGCCGATCGCGCAGGCCTGCGACCTCACCATCCCCCAGGAGCACCACCGCGGCATCGCGATCGTCGGCGCCGGCGCCATCGTCGAGGTGGCGCACCTGCCGGCGTACCAGCGGGCCGGCCTGCCCATCCGAGGGATCGTCGACCTCGACCGCACCCGGGCCGAGAAGCTTGCCGCGCGGTTCGGGCTCCCGCGGGTCTACGACAGCCTCGACGAGGTGCTCGAGGACGACAGCGTGGAGGTGCTCGACATCGCGGTCGTGCCGGACGCCCAGCCGGAGATCGCCAAGCGCGCCTTCGCCACGGGCCGGCACGTCCTCGCGCAGAAGCCGATCGCGGTCGATACCACGCTGGGTCGGGACCTGGTGGCCGCGGCCGACGCCGCCGGCTCGGCGCTGGTGGTCAACCAGCAGATGCGCTACGGCGAGGGCATCGCCGCGACCCGCGCCATCGCCGAGGCGGGCTGGCTGGGCGAGGTGACGGCGCTGACGATCGACGTCAACATCACCACCGACTTCTCGGCGTGGGGCTGGCTCGTGCACAGCGAGCGGCTCGACCTGATGTACCACTCGATCCACTACTTCGACACCGTACGGTCGCTGCTCGGCGACCCGGACACCCTCTACTGCGTCGCCGGCCGGCGGCCGGGCCAGGTGCCGGCCGGCGAGACCCGCTCGATCACGACGATGACCCTCCCGTCCGGCACGCGCGCCCTGGTCAACGTCAACCACGAGAACGTCACCGGCGACCCGTCGGCCACGTTCCGGCTGGATGGTTCGCAGGGCTCGGTGCGGGGGAGCATCGGCCTGCTTCTCGACTACCCGCACGGCCGCCCGGACACCGTCGAAGTGCGCAGCGCCGTGCTGCCGACCGACGGGTGGCTCCCGTACCCGGTGACCACCCGGTGGATCCCGGACGCGTTCGCGGGCCCGATGCGGGCCCTGCTGGGCCAACTCGCCGGCAACGGCCCGGCCCCGACCCAGGGAGCGGATGCGTTGCGCACCCTCACCCTGGTCGAGGCCGGCTACGAGTCGATCCGGACCGGCGAGGTCACCCGCCTGACCTGGTGAGGCCCGTAGCCGGGAGCGGGGCTTAGATCTTCGCGAGCATGCCGCGGATCCCGCGCTCCACCTTGTCCGCGGCCTCGATGCGCATGCCAACTGTGCGTGGCGTCGGGCAGCAGCCGCTGCTTGCGTCCCCTGCGGACGCGCCCGGCTCTGCACCGCCACGTGCCCGCGCGCCGGCCCGAACACGGCCCGCTTGGCCTCCGGATGTGCGCGCACTTCTCTCTCCGGCAGCGCCATCGCCACGCTCAGGCCCGGGCCCAACGCGGTGAACATGATCAGGTCGCGCAGCTCGACCGCGACGTCCGTGGGCGCCGCGGGGCACGGGGACGGCCCGCTCCAGCCCCTGCCCGCCCGGTCGTAGACCACGCCGCTGGTGAACCGGCTGTTCAGACGCCCCGAGCCACCGTCGAGGAAGACCAGCGCCGGGGCTGCTCGCTCGTGCGAGCGCAGGTCCCGGCCCTCGAGCTGTTAGAGGCGCCCCACCAACTGGTCGAAGGTTGACGCGGCATCAAGGTCAAGCCCCGATTTCAAGAAGTCGCAGGTGCGTTCAAACGCTTGACTAGATGTGGCCATCGCCGTAGCTTACGTTCAATCGTTTGAGCAAAACCTGGGAGCTGTGCATGACCTTCGATCTGCTCGGCAAACTCGGGGAGGACGGCATCATGGGCGCCGTTTTCTCGGAGGAGCGCGTCGTCTCGAACTGGCTCGTGGTCGAGGCCGGGTTCGCTCGCGCACTGGCGGATGCCGGGGTCATCGACACGGCCCGGGGCGAGCGGATCGCCACCGCCTGTCGCCTCGACGTCATCGACCGCGAACGGCTCTGGAAGGAGACCCGCAACGTCGGCTATCCGATCTTGCCCCTGGTCAAGCAGATCGTCGCGGCGCTCGACGACGACGACGCGGCCTGGGTGCACTACGGCGCCACCACCCAGGACATCATGGACTGCGCGCTGGCCCTCCAGCTGCGCGACGCTGCCGACCGGCTGGCAGAACTGGTCGGCCAGTTCGGCGACGCCATCGCCCAGCTTGTCGAGCGGCACGCGGGCTCCGTCATGCCGGGCCGCACGCACGCTCAGCAGGCCGTCCCGACCACTTTCGGCCTCAAGATGGCGGTCTACCTCGACCAGCTCGCCCGCGACGCGGAACGATTGACCGCCGCCCGGGCAAGAGCGGCCGTCGTTTCGTCGTACGGCGCCGGCGGCACCTCCGCAGCCCTGCGCGACAACGGCCCGGCGGTCCGGGCCGCTCTCGCCAAAAGGCTCGGCCTCGCCGACGCGGAGTTGCCGTGGCACGTCGCGCGCGATCGGGTGGCCGAGCTGACCAGCGCGGCGGCGATGATCGCCGGCACTTGCGTACGGTTCGCCCGCGAGGTGGTCGACCTCTCCCGCACCGAGGTGGGCGAGGTGTCCGAGGCGACCGGCAAGTACCGTGGCGCGTCGTCGACCATGCCGCAGAAGTCCAACCCGATCTCCGCCGAGGCCATCATCGGCTTCGGCGTCGTAGCCCAGAACGCCGCCAATGCGATGCTGCGGGCGCTGGAGGCGGGACACGAGCGGGCGGCGGGTGAATGGCAGGTCGAGTGGCGGGCGGTGCCCGGCTGCCTGATCGCCGCGGCCTCGGCCCTCGACATCGCCCGCGAGGCCGCCGAGAACCTGCTCGTCTTCCCCGACCGCATGCGGGCCAACCTCACCCGTGACGGCGGCCGGATCATGGCCGAGGCGTACATGATCGCGCTCGCCGAACACCTCGGGCGCGACGTCGCGCACGAGAGCGTCTACGAGGCCGTCCTGCTCTCCCGCGCGGACGACCTTCCCCTGCCCGAAGCGCTGCGCCGCAGCGTGACCCCTGAGCTGTGGGACCGGATCGCCGCAGTCCTGCCCGAGCCCGACAACTACCTGGGCAACGCCATGCGGCTGTGCGCGTCCGCCCTGACCAGCTGGCGATCACGCGCCCAGGGTGCGTAGTCGCCGACCGCCATCCCCGAGGAGATCCGGCACCACGTCGTCCAGCACCAGCGGATTTCCGAACGTACGCAGGAGAGATACATGAGAACTGTCCGCAGAGCCGGCGCCATCTGTGTGGGCGTGGCCCTGGCACTGACCGCCGCCGCGTGCAACACCGAGAGTTCCAGCGACTCGGGCGCCACCGCCAGCGACGCCCCCGGCAAGCAGCTCACCATTGGCCTGGCCAACCAGCAGGAGTCGGTGACCTTCCCGGCCGCCATCGCCGAGGGCGCCAAGAAGAAGGCGGCCGAGCTGGGCGTCAAGCTGATCACCCTGGATTCGCAGGGCGACCAGGCCAAGCAGGCCAGCCAGGTGCAGGACCTCATCGCGCAGAAGGTCGACGGCATCATCCTCGTACCCCTGTCGCCCGGTCCGTCGCAGGCGTTGGTCGATCAGGCCGACGCCGCGGGGATCGCGGTCGGCACCACCCACGGGTACGTCGGCGCCGACCGCAAGCCTGAGGACCCGTACCAGAAGCTGAAGTTCATCGTCACCGAGGACGAGGTCGGCGCCGGCGCCACCGCCGGCAAGATGGCCGTCGACGCGGTGCCCAACGGCGGCAAGGTCGCCGTGATCACCGGTGCCGCCGGCTTCCAGGAGAACACGACCCGCGTCCAGGAGTTCACGAAGGCGCTGGAGACCAAGGGCGGCTTCACGGTCGTCGCCACCCAGCCGGGCAACTGGACCAAGCAGGACGGCCAGGCCGCGTGCCAGAACATTCTGGCCGCGAACCCGGACGTCGCGCTCTTCTACGCGATCTCCGACGATATGGCGGTCGGCTGCGGCGCGGCCATCAAGGCGGCCAACTCCACCGCGAAGGTGATCGGCGTCGGCGGGGCCCAGGTGGGCATCGACGCGATCAAGGCAGGCACGATGTACGGCACCGTGTGCTACAAGCCGTTCGACGAGGGTGGCCAGGCCGTGCAGCAGATGTACGACGCGCTGACCGGCAAGCTCACCGGCGCGCCGAAGACCAGCTTCTACGAGACCCCGGGCGTCACCAAGGACAACGTCGACTCGTGCGTCCCGCAGTGGTGACCGGCCCAATCCTCAGGTGATCCCATGAGCAGTGACCCGGGCGGGACCCCGCCTATTCTCGACGTCCGAAATGTTCATAAGGTCTACCGGACCGGTACGCACGCCCTTCGCGGTGTCAGCATGCGGGTCCGTCCGGGCACCGTTCACGGACTGATCGGCGCCAACGGCGCCGGCAAGTCCACCCTCATCAAGATCCTGTCTGGCGCGCAGACCGTGTCCAGCGGCGACATCGCCTGGCGCGGTTCGCCGGCGAACTGGTCGTCGCCGTCCCAGGCCCTGGCCGACGGGCTCGCGGCCGTCTACCAGCACATGCCGCTCGTGCCCAGCCTGAGCGTGCTCGACAACGTGTTCCTCGGTCACACGGGCGGCGTCCGCTGGGACCGCGCCCGGCGTACGCGGGAACTGGCGGAGCTGTGCGACCGCGTGGGCTACCCGCTCGACGGCGACGACCTGGTCGGCGACCTGTCGATCGGCGCCCGCCAGATGGTCGCGATCCTCCAGGTGCTGGCCCGCAGCCCGGCGCTCGTGCTCCTCGACGAGCCGACCGCCGCGCTGTCGCCCAGCGAGCGCGAGATCCTCTTCGCCGTGGTGCGCCGGCTGCGTGACGCCGGCACGACGTTCATCTACGTCTCGCATTTCCTCGACGAGGTGCTGGCCCTGACCGACCACCTCACCGTGCTGCGGGACGGGGTGGTGGTGCTCGACGCGCCGACCGCGTCGACCGACGAGGCCGCTTTGATCACGTCGATCGTGGGCGAACGTTTGGCCGCGTTCGAGGCCGACGCGCCCGACGCCGCGCGGTCGCTGGGTGAAGTCGTGCTCTCGGTCGACGACCTGGCGTCCGGCTCCTCCTTCGGGCCGCTCTCGTTCCAGGTGCGGGCGGGCGAGGTGGTCGGCGTCGCCGGCCTGCTCGGCAGCGGCCGCACCGAGCTGCTTCAGGCGATATACGGCGCCGACCGCGCGGCGACCGGCTCGGTTACCGTCAACGGCCGCGGCCGGCCACGCAGCCTACAGGCCGCCGTACGCCGGGGCATGGCGCTGGTTCCCGAGGACCGTGCCCGCCAGGGTTTCCTCTCCGACTGGGAGATCTGGCGGAACATGTCGCTGCCGGACCTGCCACGGCTGTCGTGGCGGCGGATGTTCCCGCACACCGCGCGCGAGCGGGCCCAGGCCACGCAGGCCGTCGACGACCTCGGCATCAAGACGCAAACGATTGACTCGAAGGTCGGCGACCTCAGCGGCGGCAACGCACAGAAGGTCGTCTTCGCCAAATGGTTGTACGGCAACGCCTCGATCTTCCTCCTCGACGAGCCCACCGCCGGGGTCGACGTCGGCGCCAAGTCCGACATCCTGCACCTCATCCGCCGCCTCGCCGGCCGGGGCGCGGCCGTCCTGATCGTCACGTCCGAGTTCGAGGAACTGATCGGATCGTGTGACCGGATCCTCGTCCTGCGGCGCGGGGAGCTGGTCGCCGACCTCGTCTCGGCCGAGACGGACGTCCACGAAGTCACCGCCATCGCCAGCGGGTTCCGAAAGGCAGCAACATCATGAGCAACACGGCTACGAAGCCGTCAGCCTGGCGGAAGGCGCTGGCCCCGCGTGCGGCCGGCGTCGTCTACGCCTTCATCGGTCTGCTGGCGGTGCTGACCATCACCTCGTCCGTGCAGGGCCGGCCGAGCTACCTGAGCAGCGTCAACCTCAGCAACATCCTGGAGCAGTCCGCCCTCATTGGGATCCTCGCGATCTTCATGACGGTGGTGCTGATCTCCGGCAACTTCGACCTGTCGGTCGCGTCCACGGCGGCACTGGCCGGGACCGTGGCGCTCAAGCTGATCGACGGCAGCGGGACATTCCTCGCGGTGCTGGCCGCGATCGCCTGCGGTGCCGTGGTCGGTCTGATCAACGCTGTGCTCGTGCAGAAGGTCGGCGTGAACGCGTTCATCGTTACGCTAGGCACGCTGACGGCCGTGCGCGGTGTCGTGCAGGCGATCCTCGACGGCAGGAGCATCACGGCTCGAAACACGGCACTGCTCGACTTCGCGACGGGCCGCTGGGCAATGCCGCTCGCGGTCGCCTTGGTCATCGGCGTCGCGCTGGTGGCCCTGGCGGTGGTGCTGGCTGTGCGTTCCGGTGCTGTCCGCGAACGTTTGACCGCGTCCTGGCCGCTCTGGGGCGCCGGTCTGCTCGTCCTGCTGGTCGCCGGCTTCCGCCCCAACCTGCTGGACCAGGCCGTACCCGTCTGGATCATGCTGGGTCTGGCGCTGATCGCCAGCCTCGTGCTGCGCTTCACGGTGGTCGGCCGCAATCTCTACGCGGTCGGCGGCAACGCCGAGGCCGCGCGCCTCTCCGGTATCAACGTCGACCGCTACAAGATGGGCGCCTTCGTCCTCAACGGCGTGATCGCGGCGATCGTCGGTGTGGTGTACGCGGGCCGCTTCAACTCGGTCGACCCAACCGTGCTTAACGGCGCGGAGCTCACGGTCATCGCCGCGGCCGTGCTCGGCGGGACGTCGCTGTTCGGCGGCTCGGGCGTGGTGGTGAAGTCGGTGATCGGAACGCTGATCCTGTTCACCCTGAGCAACGGCTTCAACGTGCTCAACATCGGGTCGAACTACCAGAACGTCGTCCAGGGCACTGTTCTGGTCGCGGCGGCGTCGCTCTACACGGCGACCAGCCAGCGGGACCGCGCGCTGCTGCGGAAACGGCTGGGCCGGCGCCGTTCCGGGACGGGACCGGCCGAACCCACCGCGGCACCGGAACCGCAATTCATCAAGTCAAACGCGTGACCTCACCGGCGGCTGTGGTCGCGGTGCGCTGGTCTGCGCCGCGGCGCGCCCGGAACCTCGACGCTGCCCTACGGGCGGGCCGCAACGGCAGCGCGGCGCGGGCCAAAGGCGCATTCGTGCCCAAGCACCTGCACGACACCACCCACGACCGCGACGGCTGGCTGGAGGACGGAGCCACCGCCTACCGGACCTTCATTTCCTGCCTGCTCGACGTCACCGACAACCGTGGCCACGGCGGCGAAATCCTCCCACCGCCGAGCGTGGTGCGCCACGACGGAGATGACCCCTACTTGGTCGTCGCCGCCGACAAGGGCACAGCCACGTTCTCCGACCACGCCAACGCCGTCGCCGCCGACTGCCGGCCGGTGTAGCGCGGGTTGGCCAGGATCGCCGCCACCGTGCGCAGGGTCCAGGCCGTGCCGCTGCAGTGGGGGGTTGCGGATTCGGTCGTAGCCGGATGGCCAGGGCCCCCACGGGTGTCAGCGATGGCTTCGGCGGGGGTTTCTGCTGCGCGCCGCGGGGGTCAGCCGATCTCGAGGTTGGCCATCATCCCCATGTCTTCGTGTTCTGCGTTGTGGCAGTGGAAGAGGTACCGGCCGCGATAGCCGTCGAAGCGGGTGATGATCTCCGCCGACTCGCCGGGCCGCAGCGAGATGGTGTCCTTCAGGCCCGCGTCGTGAGCGAACGGCTGCCTCCCGGCGCGGGAGAGCACCTGGAAGCCGACCAGATGCAGATGGACGGGGTGATGGACGTCGGCGATCAGCCGCCACACCTCGACGTCGCCGAGGTTCACGGTCACGTCGGTGCGCGCTGGGTCGAACGGCCGGCCGCCGATCAGCCAGCCGTGGCGGCCGTGCATGCGCCCGGCGCGGAAGGCGAACTCGCGCACCCGGGCCGCGTCCGACCGGTGCCATGACGGTATGTCGCGCGCCAGGACGGGCGGGATGCGGCTGTCGTCGGCGGCCTTGCGGGCGATCCGGAAGGCCATCACGTCGCGGGTGCGGCCGGAGCCCAGCCGGTTGCGGATCCGGACGCGGCCGCCGCCGGGGACGTCCGTGAAGTCGACGATCAGGTCGTAGCGTTCGGCCGGGGCGATCGGTAGGGATCGGTGGGTGACCGGTGCCGCGAGCAGGCCCTGGTCGGCGCCGATCTGGACGAGGTCGAGCCGGCGTCCGTCGTCGGTGACTGCTTCGAGCTCGTAGTGCCGGGCGTTGGAGGCGTTCAGGATGCGCAGCCGGTATCGGGCCGCGTCGACCTCGTGCATCGGCCAGGGGGCGCCGTTGACCAGGATCACGTCGCCGAGGACTCCGGCGAGGTAGGGTTCGCGGACGCCCGGCCGGTCCCGCAGGCTGGGGTCGAAGGCGGGGTATTTGAGTTTGCCGTCACCGTCGAACGCGCGGTCGGCGATCATCAGCGGCACCTCACGCGCGCCGGCGGGCAGGCCGAGCGCGTCCTCGGCGTCGTCGCGCACGAAGTGCAGCCCGGCCAGTCCCCGCCAGATCGCGGGTGCGGTGAAGTCCATCCGGTGGTCGTGGTACCAGAGCATCGTTGACCGCTGGTCCGTCGGAAACGTGTAGTCCCGGGTCAGCCTCGTCACCACGGCCCGTGGATCGCGCATCCCGGCCATCCCGCTCGGGCCGCTCATGGCGCTCATGCCGTCCATCCCGGACATGTCAGCCATCTGATGCATGGCCGACGTCCCGTCGGCGGGGTCCGGCCAGCCTTCGGGCAGGACGAGGTCGGTCGGGTATCCGTCGGAAGTCGGTGTGTTCCGCCCGCCGTGTAGGTGCACGACGGTCGGGACGGGGAGCTCGTTGCGATGCGTCACGGTGATCGGCCGGCCGCGGCGCGCCTCGATCGTCGGCCCCGGGAACGTTCCCTCGTACGTCCACATCGGTGTCCTGACACCCGGAAGGATCTCCATCTTCACCTCACGCTGCGTCACCTCATATCGGTCGACGCCGCCGGAGGTGCTGACCGGCTTCAGCACCGTGGGAAGCGGTAACGGCGTGCGGAACGCGGGTGGCAGCGGGATGGCGCTGCGCAACTCGGCGCCGGTGGCCGCCGGGCGGCGGGACAGCGCGGCCGAGGTCGACAGCCCGGTGGCCGCTGTCAGCCCGAGTGTGCCGCCGATACCCAGCAGCCGGCGCCTGGTCATTCCAGGGTTCTTACTCACCGCCGTTCTCCTTACCGCTGGCCGGCCGGATCGGCCCGCTCCACACAGCGATGAACTGCACGACGAGCCCGACGATGGTCAGCACCCCCAGCGGGAGGTGCAGCCACAGCGTCCCGTCTATCCCGGCGAAGTACTGGACCGTCTCGGCCGCCACCAAGGCCAGGGTGGCCAGGCACAGCCGGGCCTGACGCAGCTGGACCCAGACGATGACCGCCGCGATCAGTTGCAGGTAGCCGAGGGTGGTGACGATGTTGGCGCCGACCTCGTGCCAGCGCAGGCCGTCGAAGTTGCCGCTGAGATAGATGCCGGCGAACGCCGGTTGCCCGAAGATCGCCACCATATGTGCGCTGACGATGACCCGCAGAACCCATCCGGTGCGGCTCATACGGTGCGCGGCATCGGTGCGGGCCGGGCCGATGCGCTCGGCTGCGGTCGCCATGAGGCGCCCTCCTGACTTCGCTCTCGATTCGTTCGATGGGACGATCGCGCCGGGAGGGAGATCCGGGGCGCGATCGGATGTGATGGCCGTCAGACCAGTGCCGGGTCGAAGGCCGCCGCGCGGTGGGCAGCCCACTGCACGTAGGTGAAAGCCGGTCGCCCGGCGATCTCCTCGACCGCGGGTGAGATGTCCGCGACCTCGCCGTCCCGAGCGGCCAACCCGGCGATGAGCTGGTCGATTACGGAGGAGAGCATGCGGTGGTGCAGCATCTGCTCCCGGTACTGTTCCGGGGGCACCTCCGCGAACCGCAGCGGCCGCCCGATCGCCTCTGCGATGATCCGGATGGTCCCTTCGCTTGGTTTCTTCGAGGTCGGCGACGAGAGCCGGCATCCGCGTACGGTCAGGGCTGGAGGTCGACCACGCCTTTGCCGCTCAGGATGTCGAGCGGCACCGAGACCTGGTCGTGGGTGATCAACCAAGCGCCGTCGATCTTCTGGAGGCAGTAGGTGACCCTGACCCACATGCCGTCCATCGCCACCCCGTTCTGCAACGTGCCGCTGAGGCGGGCGAAGGCGTATCCGAACGCCATGTCGTCGCCCGCGACGACGGTCAGGTCGCGAACCTCGTAAGCCAGACGGTCGAAGACCTCGAACACCCGGGCCCAGTTCGCGAGCTTCGCCGCGATGCCGACGTGTTGCAGCGGCGGCTCGACGTCGAAGGACACGACGTCCGGCGCGTAGAGCTGCTTCAAGCCCTCGAGGTCCTTGGCGGTGACTCGGTCGACGATCGTGTCGATCTGCCGGCGGATCCCGGCTGCGTCATGATTTCCCATGCCGCCGACGCTATGACCTTGGAGTTATGCTGTCCAAGACCGGTATTGCTATGGCGTTATGTATCGGAAGGCATGATGGAGCTGAACTCGCTCCGGCAGTTCCTGGTGGTGGCGCGGCTGGAGCACCTCAGCCGGGCCGCCGACGAGCTGCGGGTCGCCCAGCCGTCGTTGAGCCGCACCATCGCCCGCCTGGAGAGCGAACTGGGGGTGCCGTTGTTCGACCGAAGCGGACGGCTCCGCCTGAACGACACCGGCAAGCTCTTCCGCGATCACGTCGAACGCGCCCTCGGCGAGCTCGACGCCGGACGACGCGCCGTCGCCGAGGCCGCAAGTCAGGGCCTGGGCACCGTGAGACTGGCGTCGGAGACCTTCCTCACCCTCACCGGGCCGCTGGCGGCCTTCAAGCGCGCCCATCCTGCCATCGAGATCGAACTCCACTGGTCGCCGTCGGAGGACATGGGCCGCCGCCTGCGTGCCCAGGACGTCGATCTGTGCATCGCCTCGCAGCCGATCCACGCCGAAGGCCTGGAATCGGCGCACCTGTTCGACGAAGCGGTGGCGGTGGTGGTGCCGCTCGGCCACCCGCTGGCGGACCGCACGACGATGACCGTCGACGAACTCGCCGACCAGCCCTTCGTCACCGCCCGCAAGGGGCATTGGCTCCGCCGCCTGCTCGACCGGCTCTTCGCCGCCCACGGCCTCACCCCGAAGATCGTCTGCGAAAGCGACGAGCACAGCGCCATCGCCAGCATGATCAGCGCCGGACTCGGCATCGGCCTGGTCCCCGCCTTCGCCCGCCGCAGCGCCCCCCACGCCCCGGTCGCCTGGATCACCGTCGACAACGCCGACTGCCGACGCACAGTCACCCTTTACTGGGGCGCGGACAGCCACCTGTCAGCCGCCGCCCGCCTGATGCGCACCACGATCACCCGCTGGGACTGGACAACCGGCGCGCCGCAAGGCGAACGGCCCTAAGCGGTGCCTGGGTCTTTGCCGGTGTCGACTTCGCTCTGCCAGAACAGTCCGGTGGACGGGAACTGTGACTCCTCACCCGCGGAAGTGCTGGCACAGGCCTCAACGGGGCCTGTGCCAGCACACGTCACGCTCTCATTCTCAGAATCCGACGGCCTCGCGGAGCAGCAGGACAGTGCCGCGCCCGGGTTCGGGTTCAGCGTTGAGGATGAGCACGCGGTTGAGGGCGCTGGGCACCCCGTATACCTTCTTGGCGCGCTCGTTTTCCAGCGGGAGGCAGTGCTCTTCGACGCGGCGCAGCGCGGCGGGCAGGTCGGGCACCACCTTCTGTGCCCCGACGACCCAGATCGCGCGGGCGGCGGCGCCGGCGTAGCCGGGCAGCTGGCTTCCGCTGGCCGAGCCGGCCACCAGGGAGCCGGTTTCGGTGACCGCGGCGACGCTGCCCACGATGACGTCGGGGACCGACAGCGCCTGCCAGATCTCGTTCCTTTGGGTGGCCCGATCCATGGTGTGCGCCCGTGACTTGACGGAGTCGTACCGCCCGCTCTTGTTGATGTCCTCCTCGATGCCGGACAGGCGGAGGGTTTCGCAGGCGCCGGTGAACACGACGGCGCCCTCCGGAATGAGTTCTTCGATACGGGTACGAGCGGCAGCGAGGTCATCGAGGATCTCGACGACGAAGCCGTGTTCGGTCAGCGCGGCGGCCGCCCGCTCCAGGCGCTGCTCGGACGCCGGGTCGGTGAACAGCGGTGCCGGGATCGGAGTGGTCATAATGTCTCCTGCTCGCCAGGTCATGTACTGGGGTCTTCATCAGTTCGACAGCGCAAACCCGCGGAATGTGAGGCGGCGCGCCGGCCTCACATTCCGGCGCGCTGTCTTGTCGACCTGATGAGGGCAGATTCGACCGAAGGAGCCTGCGGCACTATGACCACCCGATCTGGGCCAGATACCACTCATTCAGGGCGGGGCCGATCCGAGCCGGACCTGGACGCGGTCATGGGCGAGCGGCGGCACCTGATCAATCTCACCTACCGGCTCCTCGGTTCCCTGGCCGAGGCTGAGGACGCCGTCCAGGAGACCTACGCCCGCTGGTACGCCATGTCCGCGCCGCAGCGGAGCGCCGTCGAGTCCCCAGGCGCCTGGCTGACGACGGTCGCCAGCCGCATCTGCCTGAACCTGCTCGGCTCGGCACGGGCCCGGCGGGAGACCTACGTGGGCGAATGGATCCCGGAGCCGCTGCCCGAGCTCGCCGAATGGACCAGCATCCGGCCGGGCGGCACCGCCGGCGACCCGGCCGACCGGGTGACCCTCGACGAGTCGGTCGGCATGGCCTTCCTTGTCGTGCTCGAATCGATGACCCCGGCCGAGCGCGTCGCTTTCATCCTGCACGACGTCTTCCGCTACCCCTTCGCCGAGGTAGCCGAAATCACCGGCCGCACCCCGGCCGCGTGCCGCAAGCTGGCCTCCTCAGCCCGCCGCCGCATCCGCGCGGCGCAGGCACCCGCGACCCCGGCGATTCAGCAGGGCGGCATCGTTAGGGCCTTCAAGGAGGCATGGGAAGCCAAGGACATCGACGCCCTCATCGGCCTGCTGGACCCCGACGCCACGGCGACCGCCGACGGCGGCGGCCTCGCCTTGGCCTTCCTGGACCCCATCGAAGGCGCCGAGCAGGTCGCTTGCGCCTGGATCGAGATCGCCAACCGGACGGCCGGCACCACGACGTTCCTGGAACGCACGGTCAACGGCCTGCCCGGGCTGGTGGCCGAGCAAGACGGCGCCACCGTGACAGTGTTCGCCTTCGACATCGCAGACGACCGGATCAGGCACATCTGGGTCATCCGCAACCCGGAGAAACTCCGTCCCTGGACGACCGCCTGACGCGATGCCGGCTCGTGGTGTCGCGCCGCGTCCGCTGCGGTGCGCGATGGGCTGGCATGGACCTTGCCCTGCCGAATACCTCGTCCGCGTAGGTCACGCGGCGTGCTAGATCCGGATATTTGGCAGGCCGCCGTAGCTGTGGGCGTCGTGGTCTGTTCAGCGGGGCTGGGCGTCGTCTTGCAAGCCGGCCGCTCGGCGCCAGCGGGTGACTTCGGTTTCGTGTGAACCGGTAGCGGTCGCGGCCGTGACCGCCGCCGGATCCGGTCGGCCGGTCAGTAGGGTCAAGGGCCAGGCCGGAACGCCCCCCGCGCCGAAGTAAGCGGTCCAGGTCCATGGATCATCGAAGTGCCATGCACGACCGTCGGCAACGCCGCCGCCGGCATCGAGGAAGGCGTACGGCCTGAAGACCAGTTTGAGCGTGAGCGTGAACGGAACGCCGCCGCCGGGCCACCTCGCCGTTCCAGCGCACGCCCTCCGCGTCCGGATCGACCTCCCACCAGGGCCAGCGGACGCTGACATACGCCTCGTCGACGCCGGTGACGACCGTTGGCGTGAACGGGCAGGAGATACGCAGCACGTCCCCGACGCGGTAGACCATGCGTGGCAGGTTAGCGCGCGGCACGCCGGGCAGGGCCGGTCGTTGAGGGCACCAGGGATCGGCAGTCGTTGACGACTCGATCTGGGTAGACGTGACCGTGGGCGAGTAGGTCACCAGTACGCCGTGTCGATCGAGGATTCGAAGTCGGCGAACACGAGTGGATCGTCGAGTGTGTACGGACGACGTCAGCCCGCCACGAATCATGGGCATTGTGATTGCATAGATGATCGAGCACGCTATGAGTCGTCTTCGATGGGCATGTCATCCGGCCAGGGCGACCTCGGCCTCTCGGGACCCGGGGGCGGCGGACTGGGCAGCTCGGCGGCGCCGGTGGTAGTGAACGGTCAAGATACCGAGCAGCGGTCCCCAGGCGGCCAGCGGTAGGTAGGCGATCCAGAACGCGACGCTCTGCCAGCCCTCTGTGATCGGCGTGTCCGGGCTGCCGTTGAGCATCCGGCCAGAGGCCATCATGGCCAGCGCGTACGGGAAGATCATCAGGGCGGTCGCACCGAGGCTGGCGGGGATGACGGCGGCGAGGGTCGGTACCCGGCGACCGCGCAGGCCCGGGATCCACCTCGGCCACACCTCGCCCCACTGGCACACCAGCCCGAGGGCGAGGAATGCCAGCACCTCGCTGACGAGGCTGAGCGTCATGATGTACCAGATCCCTTCGAACAGGATCGGACCGTGGCCGGGCGGCGGGGCGTCCATGCGCTTCACGAGCGGAGCCTCAAAGGCGAAGGCTGTGATCCGCCAGATGGTGGACGGCAGCGTGGTCAGGGCGGCGGCGTATGCGGCCAGGATGGCCCAGCGGGGCACGCCCACCGCCGTCCGACCATGCAGCTTCGTCAGGATGGTGCGAGCGGTCATAGGGAAATCTCCTTGTCCAAACGCTGATCGTTGCGGATAGCCACGAGCCGGTGGGCAATGCCGAGCGTTGCTATTTCAAGATCGCAGCCACGCCGAGCCCCACGCATCCCCTGCAAAGGGGACCGGATCACTCGCGCGGGGGGAGACGGACCTGGACCACACGCACGGCGGACGAGGCCGAACCACCGTGGACACGAGGCACCGGCACGGTCCGCATGACGCGGGAGGGTCAAATTGACGGCTGATCTTGGTTGTTGAGTTGGTTAGTGGTTGGCCGGGGTGAGCCGGCCCTCGAAGGCGATCTGGAACGCGTTGAGGGGTGCTCCCACACCTATGATTGCGGGGGCTGGGCGTTCGTCCGGCCCCGCAACCACTACGAGGGGCGATGACTGCACCACTGGGCAGCGTCGAGGCCCTGCTACCGCCAGAGCACGGCTTCATCATCGTGGCGGGCGCGGCCGCCGAGTTTCTGGACGACCCCTTCTCCGGCGAGGTGCCGCTCTGCTCCGCCGGCGATGACATCCTGTACCTGATGAGCGCGTCGGATTCCTATCACTGGGCCCGCGTCGTGCTCGAGTTGTGGTCCGCCGCCCCGCCCGACGATGGCCAGGACGTGGACGCTCAGCAGCAGGTGACCCTGGCACTGAGTGACGGCACGGTACACGTCTCCGGCATGTTGGAGTTCCAAGCCAGCCCGATCCTGACCCTTGGGCCGCCGGGCCGCTACCACGCCCAGGTGAGTGTCACCGGCCGCGCCGAACTGCGCCGGATCGAAGCCCAACCGGGCCACCCCATCCCCATCATGGATGTCGAACGATTCCGGGTCCGCTTCTGGGCTGCCGACAACTGACCAGCCCTGCACGCCGGTCCGTTCCGCGGACTAGAGATCTAGATGCCCGCGTCGAGCGCCAGCGCCGTCGCCTCGCCGCGGGAGCTGACTTCCAACTTCTTCAGCAGACCGGCGACGTGGAACTTCACGGTGCTTTCGGTGATGCCGAGCTCGATGCCGATGGCCTTGTTGCGTTTCCCCTGGGCGACAAGGCGAAGTACCTCGAGCTCCCGCCGGTTCAGGCTGCTCAGCTTGCTTCCGCCGGAACGATCGGGAGCTGGAGCGAGTGGGAGGCTGATGGTGGCGCGGCTGCCCCAATCGGGCACGGCGTTGAGCTCGACAGTGGCGGCCAGCGTACGGGCACGGCCGTCGACGCCGCTCACGACGCGGAGTCGATCACCGAGGCCGTGGGCTCCCGTGCCGTCGTCGCCGTCGTGTGCACACACGGGCACAATGACCACGTCACCGCCGCGCCGCGTCTCGCCAGGGAGTGCTACGCGCCGGTCCTGCTACACCCCGGCGACGAGAAGCTGTGGGAGCAGAGCTACCCGGACGAGAAGTTCTGGCCGGCGACCGACGAGCAGCGGATCGCTGTGGCGGGCACGGAACTGCGGGCGATTCACACCCCGGGGCACTCACCCGGGTCGATCTGCCTGCACCTGCCCGAAGTAGGGGTCCTGTTCACCGGCGACACCCTGTTCTGTGGCGGTCCCGGCGCCACCGGCCGCTCGTTCTCGGTCCCGACGATCATCTCCTCGATCCGGGAAAGGCTGACCAACTTGATTAGGAATCGTCGGTGATCATAGGTTAACCGTGTGGACGGTGGCGTCTCGCTTTTGGGCTGGTTCGGGGGAGATTCCGGTGAGGTGGGCCGGTCGTGATCGCGGGTTCTCCTGGATCGATGGCGGGGCGATGAGTCGGTGACCGGAAAGCTGCCGCTGGCTGAGGGTGAGGTCTCCCGTACCGCTTGCGCCCGTGCGTTGCTCCGATCGGGGGTGGACGAGGAGAGCGGTGAGGTTCTGTCGCAGGCGGTGCTGGCGCAACGTGTCGGCTGGTGTGCCGATCTGGTGGCGGGGATGGTCTCCGGCCTGTTGGCGGAGCGGTGGAACTGCGCGGATGTGGAGGTGTTGGCCTCCGGACACGACGCGGGTGGCCGGAAACTTCCGTCGAATGCGTGGATGGCGTTGCGGCGCTTGGGCTGGACGGTTACCGCGCCGGTGGGTGTGAGGGTCAATGACCGGGTCGTGCGGATGGCGCAGGAGCAGGCCGGGCGGGTTCTGCGCTCGGCGTCGTGGCGTGCTGACCTTACCGCCGGGGTCCTGGCGACGTGGCCGGCCGATCCGCGTAAACGCACCCCGCGGGAGTGGGAGCAGGTTCGGGCGTCGATCCCTGGCGGGCAGCATCTGCCGTCGAGCGTCATCAAGGGCCGCACCCGGCAGGCCGCCAGGTTCCTTGCCGTCAATGGGCGGCTGCCGGTGGACGTGTTCGAGCTGGAAGGCGTCCCAAGGGTCGCGCGGATGCTGCTGCTGGCCGCGTGTGACCGGCAGCAGGCCACCATCGAACGCAGCGACACCGACCCTGCGAGGGTGTTGCTGCGCTTGCAGTTGCCCACCCGCCCCGATCCGCAGGCGTATCGGGACTGGACGTGGGTGGCCTGTCCGATCAGCCTGCCGCCCACGGTTCCCGCCTCGGCGATACTGCACCTGCCCACGGTCCGCGTGGCCGGCCGGCAGGTGCACGCCGACATGGCATACACGCACGCCGTGCCGAAAGCCCGGCGCACCGGTCACACGGTGGCGCTCGGCGTGGACTGGGGCCTCAACACCCTCCTCAGCGCGGGCGCCCTGCGGCTCCACGAGGGCGGGCGGATCAGCGCGTTGGGGACGGGTGGTCAGTTCCGGGCCGCCGGCATCCTCGCCAAACAGCACCGCCTGCGCCGGCACGGTGAGCGGCTGCACGCCAAAGCCGACCACTACCAACGCCTCACCGGCCGTGACGAGCAGCATCACCTCGCCGGCAAACTGACGGTCCTGCGCGACGAAATCCGCCACGTGTCCCAGCGCCGGACGAACCTGAACGCCGCGCTCGCGTGGGCTGCCGCCCGCTGGGCGGTCGACCAGGCTATCGCCT
>NZ_JBUEGB010000073.1:0-33023 GCF_054963695.1 Micromonospora sp. RTBAU3-60
TCGCGTCTCCTTCTTTCTGAGAGCTTCGGTGAATCCGCGCGTACCGCCGTCCGGGTCTCGTACGGTCGGTGCGGGACCGGGAACTGACCGCCGGGCGCCGGCGGAAGGGGAGGAGTGCGGCCATGCGCATCGGAATCATCGGCTCCGGCCACATCGGTGGCACCCTCACCCGTCGCCTGCGGGCGCTCGGCCACGACGTCGTGGTGACCAACTCGCGCGGGCCGCAGAGCCTGGGCGATCTCGCGGCGGAAACCGGTGCCATGGCGGGCACGCTGGAGGAGACCGTGCAGGGTGCCGACCTGGTCGTCATCGCCGTGCCGGTCAAGGTCGTACCGGACCTGCCGGCGGACCTCTTCGACGGTGCCCTGGTCGCCGACGCGAACAACTACTACCCACAGCGGGACGGCGACATCGCAGAGCTGCTCGACCGGAGCCTCAGCTCCAGCCGGTGGACCGCGGAGCACCTCAAGGGCGCCCGGGTGGTGAAGGTCTTCAACAACATCCAGGCCGCGCACCTGATGGACCTGGGCCGGCCGGCCGGTGCGCCGGACCGGATCGCCCTGCCGGTGGCCGGGGACGACCCGGACGCCAAGCGGTTGGTCATGCAGTTGGTCGACGAGCTGGGCTTCGAACCGGTGGACGCCGGCTCGCTCGACGAGAGCTGGCGGCAGCAGCCCGGCTCCCCGGTCTACGGGACCGACCGCGACGCGGACGGCGTACGGCGGGGGTTGGCCGGGGCCCGGCCCTGACGGGTACCCGAAGAGAATGCCCCGCCGGCCCGACCGCCGGCGGGGCATCGTCGTGCCTGACCTCGGCGGACGTCAGTCGGCCGGCTTGGTGTCGCAGATGAAGCGGGGCTCGGGGTCGTAGCGCCAGCTGAACTTCTCCCGCTTGACGACCTTGCCGTCCTTCTTGATGACCCGGTACGCGTCCTGGGCGAAGCCCACGCTGCCCGCGGCGGAGATGCACTTGGGGCCGGGGTCCAGGTAGACCGTCTTCGGCTGGGTGATGTTCCGGCGCGGGCCGTACTCGGTGGCGACGCTGTCGTAGATCTTGGTGCTCCAGATCGACACGGTGATCGTGCTGGACGTGTAGGACGTGTCGATGAGAACGCCGTACGGGGTGTTGTTGCGGAACTTGAAGTCCAGCTGCGGCCAGTAGATGGTCGACTCGATCACCGCCGGGTAGCGACTGAAGTAGAACGAGTGCGGCTTGTGCTCGACGTCCTCCAGGCCCGCGTAGTAGGTCGCGTTGAACAGCGTCGTGGTGAACTGCGAGACGCCGCCGCCCACGCCCGGCACCAGCTTGCCGTTCACGATGGTCGGCGCGTCCTGGTAGCCCTGGTCGTATCCGCGCTCGCCGGTGTGGCTGTTGAGCGAGAACGTCTCGCCCGGCTTCACGATCGCGCCGTCGACGTCCTTGGCCGCCTGGACGATGTTCTGGCTGCGCGGCGAGGAGAGGCCGCCCGGGAACCGGGTGGTGAAGGTGGAAACCCGCTCCTTGATGCCCAGCTCGGCCAGCTTCGCCTCGGTCAGCTCCGGCTCGGCCAGCGTCAACTGGGCGGTCACCGTGCGGCCGTCCGCCTTCGGCAGGACGGCGAGCAGTTCCCGGCTGAGCGTGGCCGAATCGACCTGCTGTCCAGCCCGACCGGGGACCACCTTCGGCTTGCCGCCGCTGATGGTCAGGCCCGCGTCCTTCGGCGCCACCTCGACCTTCGCCAGCCGGTCGCCGAGGGCGCTACGCAGCCGCTTCGCGTCCACGCGCGGGGTCAGCTTGCCCGCGTCGTCGGCGGAGAAGCGCAGGCCGCTGGCGATGGCGGCGGGCGGGATGGTGATCGAGCCCCGGTCGGTGGAGAGCGTGACGGGGGCGGCCACCGCGGGCTTGGCCAGCTCGGCGATGAGCCGGTCGACCTCCTCCCGGCTGGTCGCCGGCCACTTCTCGACCAGCGGCACGGTCACCGGCTCGCCGGCGAGCCAGCCCGCCTTCACCACGTCGGCCGCGCCGGCCGAATCCACCGTCAGCGCCGGCTTCGGGTAGACGGGCTTCGGGGTGGTGCCGGTGAAGATGATGGCCGGCATGGTCATCTCCCGGCCCTGGTCCCCCATGGCCTGGCGCAGCGTGGCGTCCAGCCGGGCGGCGTCGAAAGTGACCACCGGGTCGACGGTACGGGAGCCGACGAGCCGGCTCACCGGGTGCGCCTCGGCGGCGGCCGCCGCCGCCACGGTGGCGTCCACGTCGATCGCGAGCCCGACGTCGGCCGGTTTCACCTCGGTCTTCTTCTCGCCCACGGCGACGGTGAGCGGGGCGCTCAGCGTCGCCGCCCGGCGGTCCAGCTCGGCCCGCAGCGCCCGGACCGCCTCGGCCCGGCTCCGGCCACCGAGCTCGGCGCCGAGGACCGTGGTGCCCCGGGGCACGTCCCCGGCGTACGCGTAGGCGCCGAGACCGGTGCCGGCGACGAGCACGGCCGCGACGATCCCGCCGGCCAGCAGCATCCGGCCCCGCCGGGACCGCTGGCCGCCGCCGGGCCGGTCGGGTGTCGGCGCGACGGTGGGTTCCGGCTCGTCGTCCGGCCAGTTCACCGCGGTGACCCGCACGGTGGGCCGGTCGTCGGCGGGCGGCAGTTTGTCGCCGTACAGCGTCACAGGAACCTCGATCAGGAGTACCACGTGGGGGTCGCTTCCCCCACCCGGAAGACACCTACGGTAACCAACGCCCGGGCCGGCCGGGAGTCTGCGGCAAGGGTCGCGGGGGAGGCGTGTTGCCGGGGTCGCGGCGATCACCCCCGGGGTCCCGTACCGACGGAGGCCGTGGGACGGTGTGCGGGTGCGGACCGATGAGCAGGCTCTGGCGTACGGCGGCGGGTGGCTGGACCGGGCGGGCGGGCTGCGGGCCGATCCCGGATGGGTCGAGGCGCGGCTGGCCGACCGGGAGAGCGTGGTGTTGCCGTTCTGGCGGGACCGCTGCCTGGTCTCGGCGGACCGGGCACCGGTGCGGTGCGCCGCCGTCGACGCGGCCGGGCTGCGCGCCGCCGCCGACGAGACGGTCTTCCTCGGGCTGGACGCGGGGCGGGCGGTCTTCGCCGTTGACCTTTCCGGCCGGCCCGAGCCGGAGGCGCTGGCGTTGGCCGGCGCGGCGGAGGCGGTGGACGTTCGGGCTCTGGTGGGTGGGCTGACGCCGGCCGAGGCGGCCGTGCAGGCGTACGCCAAGGGGCTGCTGCACTGGCACCGGGGCCAGCGGTACTGCGGGGCCTGCGGCGCGGCGACGGCGGCCCGGGACGGCGGGCACGTCCGCTCCTGCACCGGCCCGGACTGCGGGCGGCTGCTCTTCCCCCGGATCGAGCCGGCGGTCATCGTGCTGGTGGAGGCGCCCGGCGAGTCGGACCGGTGCCTGCTGGCCCGGCACCGTGGCGCGGCCGAGGACTCCTGGTCGACGCTGGCCGGTTTCGTGGAGATCGGCGAGAGCCTGGAGGACGCCGTCCGCCGGGAACTGGCCGAGGAGGCCGGGGTGACCGTGACCGGGATGGCGTACCAGGGGTCGCAGGCGTGGCCGTTCCCGGCCGGGCTGATGGTTGGGTTCCGCGCCACGGCGGCCTCGACCGAGGTGCGGGTCGACGGTGAGGAAGTGGTGGCGGCCCGCTGGTTCAGCCGGGCGGAACTGCGGGCGCGGCTGGCGCAGGGGCGCCGGTTGGGCCGGATCGACTCGATCGATCACCACCTGCTGGAGTCGTGGCTGAACGGGCGGAGCTGACCGCGCCGGACGGTCCGCCGGTTCCGCCGGACGGGTGACCGCTGTATCACCCACAGCGGTTTGTCAGCCGGCCGTTACCGAACTGTGACGAAGGCGAGTGACGGCTACCACAGGTGAAACCTCTCTGCCTTCGTGTCGTAATCGCGATGGTTTGCCCCTGGCTGGTGGTCGTCCCGATGTTAACCGCCGGTAACCAAGGATGATCTTGATATCGCGAGCCTGTTACCGGTCAGTAGCTAGCCACTTGTGAGCTCTGTCGCTTCGCGAGAGCATCCAATCCGCGTTACCGCGCGGTCCGTCGGCACAACGGCACCGCGAGCGCCCCACGCTTTTCCCCCTTGTCCCGAGTCGCGCCCCCGCGATCGGTGACGTCACCCCCTTCGAGGAGGACCCCGTGAAGGATTCGGAAGACCGCCAATTGCGTGGCGGCACTCGCTGGCGTCGCTTCGCCGCGATGGCGATCCCCGCTGCGGCCGTCGCCGGCGGCATCGTCTTCGGCATGGCCAACGGCGCCATCGCCGCCAACATCACCGTGTCCGGCACCGCGTTCAAGGTCGGCGCGAGCCGGCTCGAGGGCGACGGCTTCAAGCAGTACGGCGGCGTCGTGTACGAGAAGGGCAAGACCGTGCCCCAGCCGGTCGCGCTCTCCGAGATCGGCCACGCGGACCTCTACAACCTCTGCCAGTCGGTCAACGCGAGCCTGCCCAACCTGCCGGTCGTGCTCCGGATCGAGGCCGGCAACGGCAAGGAGCCCGCGACCGCCGACGGCATGCTGATCGCGATGAACTCGCTCGCCGGCGACGCCACGTTCACCAAGATCAAGATCGGCCAGGACGCCACCGACCTGAACCCGGCCGCCCTGGAGGGCTCCTTCGGCCAGAGCGCGGACCACGTGACCATCAAGGGTCTTGAGCAGGTCGCCCGCTACACCACGGCCGGCACCTTCAACCTCAAGGGCCTGAAGCTGAAGGTGTACGCGTTCGGCGACGCCGCCGGCAAGGAGTGCTTCTACTGATCGGACCAGGAGGTCCGCGGAGGGTGCGCCCTCCGCGGACCTCCCGTCGTGTTCGGCCATCCCCTCGTATCACCGCACCGCTCGTAGGAGGAGTACGTGACGACCGCGGACGCGCAGCACGCCCGACCTGGAGGGATCACCAGGGCCTGGCGCGGCTTCCGGCGCTGGCGGCGGAGCAGGCCGTTCTGGGGTGGCCTGTTCACCGTGCTCGCCGGAGCGGAGATCTTCGGCACCACCCAGGCGACCCTGGCCGGCCTCACGCTCAAGATGGGGCCGACCGGCTTCCTCGCCTGGCTGATCCCCACCATCCTGGTGGTCTGCGGCCTGCTCATGTGGCTCACCCCGCAGCAACGGATCTTCTACTCGGTCATCGCGGCGGTGACGGCGGTCTACTCGCTGATCGGGGTCAACTTCGGCGGCTTCTTCATCGGCATGCTGCTGGGCATCACCGGTGCCGCGCTCGGCTTCGCCTGGGTGCCCGGCCGGCCGGCCCCCACCACCGAGGAGCCCGGACCGGCTGTCGACGACGAGCCGCGGGAGGGCGAGGAGGCCGAGGACGAGCCGGCCCTCATCGACGAACTGCTGCCCCGGCAGCGCGAGGAGGAGACCGACGGGCCGCTCACCGACACCCTTCCGCCGCCGCGCAACCCGCTGCGCGAGTCGACCCCGGCCGAGCCGGAGGCCGGGGCGGACCGCACCCACGTGCTGCCGGGGGTCGACCCGTCGGGGCCGCCGCCCGGCTCCGGTCACCGCGACCCGAAGCTGTACGGAATCCTGCTGGTGCTCGCCACCGTCTCCGCGGTCGGCCCGCTCGCGCTCCACGGCGGGCAGCCGGCGGTCGCCGCACCCGCCGCCTGCCCGACCGCCAGCTCGCCGGCGCCGAGCCCGACGGCCTCGGCGTCCGCTTCGCCGAGCCCGAGCCCGAGCCCGAGCACGGCGGCGGCGGAGAAGGACTCCGACGGCAACCTGCTGACCAACATCATCGACGGTATTACCGGCCTCTTCACGGGTGGCGACGCCGCCACCGCGCCCACGCCGGCCGGCGCGGATGACCCGGCGGCAGCCGCGGAGCCGCTGCCGGCCGTGACCACGACCGGCCCCAGTCCGAGCGAGAGCACCACCAGCGCGGCGCCGACGCCGAGCAGCAGCACCTCGGCGAAGCTGACCGCGCCGACGAAGCCGGACGCCGAGCCCTGCGCCAGCCCGGCACCGACCAAGCCGAAGCCGGTCGAGGCCGGCAAGCCGCTCCCCCGGATCGCCGCCGAGCCGGGGCAGCCCCGGGTCGCCGCCAAACCCGCCAAGCTCACCGGCTCCAAGGTGACCATGACCGGGTTGCACTTCGACGGAATCGTCGACCTGCCCACCGCCGACGGCACGCTCAAGTGCCTGAAGTTCACCATGGACAAGGGCGTGACGGACGACTTCGTCCTCCAGGCCGACGGGCCGGCCGGCAAGACGATGCGGAAGAAAACCGACCAACTCACCGTCCAGGGCGACGTCGCCTTCTACACCACCCGGTTCTCCGCGCGGTTCCTGGGCATCCCGATCACTCTCACCCCGGACCTGCCGTTCCCGGACGGCCTCCCGATCACCTCGCCGGTGCCGCTCACCTTCACCGACCCGGTGATCGACCTGGCGTTCGTCGACAGCAACGTGCTCACCGCCAAGCCGACGCTCAAGCTCGACCTGGTCTGAGCCGGCCGGACACGCGAAACGGCCGGGAGCGGAGGCTTCCTCCACTCCCGGCCGTCGGTCGTCGCTACAGCCGGGCCAGCGCCCGGCGCAGCGGGTCGAGCCCCAGCGAGCCCAGGTCGAGCGCCTGCCGGTGGAACTCCTTGAGGTCGAAGTCGGCGCCCTTGCGGGCCTTCGCCTCCTCCCGGGCCTGGAGCCAGATCCGCTCGCCCACCTTGTACGCGGGCGCCTGCCCCGGCCAGCCCAGGTAGCGGTTGAGCTCGAAGCGCAGGTTCTCGTCCGGCACCCGGCAGTGCGCCCGCATGAACTCCCAGCCCAGCTCCGGCGTCCAGCGCTCGCCCGGGTGGAAGCCGAACGGGTTGTCCCGGGGGATCTCCAACTCCAGGTGCATGCCGATGTCGACGATCACCCGGGCCGCCCGGAACGCCTGTCCGTCGAGCATGCCGAGCTTGTCGCCCGGGTCCTCCAGGTAGCCCAGCTCGTCCATCAGCCGCTCGGAGTAGAGCGCCCAGCCCTCACCGTGCCCGGAGACCCAGCAGAGCAGCCGCTGCCAGCGGTTGAGCAGGTCGGCGCGAACGGCCGTCTGAGCGACCTGCAGGTGGTGGCCCGGCACGCCCTCGTGGTAGACGGTGGTCACCTCACGCCAGGTGGAGAAGTCGGTGATGCCCTGCGGCACCGCCCACCACATCCGACCCGGCCGGGAGAAGTCCTCGCTCGGGCCGGTGTAGTAGATGGCGCCGTCGCTGGTCGGGGCGAGGCAGCAGTCGATCCGGCGGACCTGCTCGGGGATGTCGAAGTGGGTGCCGTGCAGCTCGCTGATCGCCTTGTCGGCGAGCGCCTGCATCCAGTCCCGGAACGCCTCCTTGCCCTGGATGGTCCGCGCCGGGTCGGCGTCCAGCGCCCGGACCGCGTCGTCGATGGTCGCCCCCGCGCCGACGATCCGGGCGGCCACCGCCCGCATCTCGGACTCCAGGCGGGCCAGCTCCGCGAAACCCCAGGCGTACGTCTCGTCGAGGTCGACCTTGGCGCCGAGGAAGTACTGCGAGGCCAGCTCGTAGCGTTCCCGGCCGGCGGCCTGCTTCTGCCGGCCCTGCGGGGCCAGCTCGTTCCGGAGGAACTGCCCGAACTCGGCGGTGGCCGCGGTCGCCGCGGCGGCACCCTTGCGCAGTTCGGCGCCGAGCGCGCCGTCGGCCCCGAGCCGCTCGGCCAGGCCGTGGAAGAAGTTGTCGCCGTTCGGGTCGGTCCAGATGTCGCACTGCTTGGCGACCTCGACCAGCTGCACCTGGGAGCTGATGTGGCCGGCCGCCGCCGCCTCGCGCAGCGTGCGCTTGTAGCCCTCGAGCGCGGCGGGGAAGCGGTTGAGCCGGGTGGCGATGTTGGCCTTGGCATCGTCGCCCTCGGTCGGCATGAGGTCGAAGACCATGCGGATCTCGTGCAGCCCGCTGGCGATCACGTTGATCTCGCTGCTGCTCTCGCCGGCCTCGTAGCGGGCGAGTTCCAGCCCGAGGCGCTCCTGCATGGCCTCCTTGGCGGTCCGCTCGGCCTCCGAGTCCGGCTCGGTCACGTCGAGGTCGGCCAGGGTGCGCCGGACCAGGTCGGCGCGGGCCGCGTACCCCTCGGGGGAGAGGTCGTCGAGCTGGTCGTCGTAGCCGGCGATGCCGACGTAGGTGGCGCCGGTCGGGGTCAGCGGGGCCCAGTCGGCCACGTACCGGTTGGCGAGGTCATCGATTCGTCCCACGCTGCGACCCTACGTGACGCCGGCACCCCGTTGTCGACGGTGTTTGCCGTGTTCACGATCGCTCGGCGAGGCTGTCGCAGGAGGGTTGCCGTGACGGTCGACACGGGGTCCGATTTTCGCGGGACTTCGTCGTATCCCTCGGGCAGAGTGTCAGGAGTGACAGCGGATTTGACTCCTGACCGGGCGGCCCTGCGGAGCTGGCTGCCCGGCTTTCTCGCACTCGGCGCGATCTGGGGTTCCAGCTTCCTCTTCATCAAGGTGGGGGTGACCGAGCTGCACCCGCTGCACCTCACCCTCTACCGGGTCGCCACCGGCGCGGCGACCCTGCTGGTCGTGCTGGCCGTGCTGCGCGACCGGCTGCCCCGCGAGCCCCGGGTCTGGGCGCACCTGCTGGTGGTCGCCGCCTTCGGCGTCGCCCTGCCGTTCACCCTGTTCGGCTTCGGCGAGCAGCGGGTGGAGTCGATGCTCGCCGGCATCTGGAACGCGACCACGCCGCTGATCGTGCTGCCGCTCGCGGTGCTGGTGTTCCGCACCGAGCGGCTGACCGTGCGGCGGGCGGTCGGGCTGGCGCTGGGCTTCACCGGCGTGCTGGTGGTGCTCGGCGTCTGGGAGGGCGTGGGCGGGTCGCACTTCACCGGCCAGCTCATGTGCCTCGGAGCGGCGGCCTGCTACGGCGTGGCCATCCCGTACCAGAAGAAGTTCATCGCGGGGAGCGCGTACTCCGGTCTGTCGCTGTCGGCGGCACAGCTGCTGGTCGCGACGGCGCAGCTCGCGGTGGTCGCGCCCCTGGTGGCCGGGGCGCCGCCGGTGCCGACCGGCCTGTCCGCCCGGGTGGTCGGCAGCGTGCTGGCGCTCGGCGCGCTCGGCACCGGGCTGGCCTTCGTGATCAACCTGCGCAACATCCGGCTCGCCGGGGCGAGCACCGCCTCCACCGTCACGTACCTGATCCCGGTTTTCGCCGTGCTGATCGGCGCCCTGGTCCTCGGCGAGCGGATGAACTGGCACCAGCCGGTGGGTGCGCTGGTCGTGCTCCTCGGCGTCGCGGTCGCCCAGGGCGTGCTCGGCCGGCGCCGGCCCCGGACGGCCGTGGGCGCGCCCGCCGTGCGGGCCGCCGAGCCCGCGGCCCCGCGCTGACGGGGAGCCCGCGGCCCCGCGCGGATCGCCGGATCCGGCCGCCGAGTCGGCGAGCTGGCGGTGTCCTGATCTCCGGGGCACCGCCGCCGCGGCGACCTGCCGCCCGCTCAGCGGCGGCTGGCTGCCCACTTGGCCAGGCGGTCCGCCTTCCAGGTGTTGATCACCCGGTTCGCCGGGACGCCGCAGAGGGCCGCGCGTTCGCAGCCGAACCGCTGCCAGTCGAGTTGGCCGGGGGCGTGCGCGTCGGTGTTGATGGCGAACCGGCAGCCGGCCTCCAGAGCGCGGCGGATCAACCGCTTGGGCGGGTCCTGCCGCTCGGGCCGGGAGTTGATCTCGACGGCGACGTCGTGCTCCGCGCAGGCCGCGAAGACGGCGTCCGCGTCGAAGTCGCTCTCCTTGCGGGTACGCGCCCGGTGCCCCCGGTCGCCCGGCCCGGTCACCCCGGCCGGACGGGACGACACCATCCGCCCGGTGCAGTGCCCGAGGATGTCCAGGTGCGGGTTGGCGATCGCGGCGAGCATCCGCCGGGTCATCTTCGCGCGGTCGTCGTTGAGGCCGCTGTGCACCGAGCCGACCACCACGTCGAGGCGGGCCAGCAGCTCCTCGTCCTGGTCCAGCGACCCGTCCGCGAGGATGTCCACCTCGATGCCGGTGAGGATGCGGAAGCCCTTCGGCAGCGCCTCGTTCACCGCGGCCACGTGGTCGAGCTGCCGGCGCAGCCGCTCCGCGGTCAGCCCCCGGGCCACCTTCAGCCGGGGCGAGTGGTCGGTCAGCACCAGATACTCGTGCCCCAGCTCGACCGCCGCCAGGGCCATCTCCTCGATCGGTGAGCCGCCGTCCGACCAGTCGGAGTGGGTGTGGCAGTCGCCGCGCAGCGCGTCCCGCAGCGCGGCGGCGGCCGCGTCGAGGTCGGTGCCCTCGGTGGCGAGCAGCCGGCGCAGGTAGACCGGTTCCTCGCCGGCCAGCGACTCGACCACGCAGCGGGCGGTGACGTCGCCGACCCCGCTCAGCTCGGTGAGCTTGCCGCCACGCGCGCGTTCGGCCACCTCGCCGGCGGGCAGGGCGGCGAGCGCGTTGGCCGCCGACCGGAACGCCCGGACCCGGTAGGTGGCCTCGTTCGCCTTCTCCAGCAGGAACGCGATCCGGCGCAGGTCGGCGATGGGATCCCGGGCAGTCATGCCCTGCAACCTACGCGCCCGCGCCGCCGGTCGCCCGGGTGTGTCGCGGAGTGTCGGGAGTGGACACCGGTCAGCCGGCGCCGCCGCCCGTGGTCGGGGCCTTCGGGCAGCCGTGCTTGCGCTGCCAGGCCGTCACCTCGGCGGCCGGCCCGCGGTTGCCCCCCTTCCGCCACGAGTTCAGGTACGGGGCCGGCCAGACCACGCCCCGCCGGATCCACCAGTCGTCGTGGCCCTGGCACTTCGGCGAGAGGCCGAAGTGCAGGTGGCACACGTTGTTGGCGTTGCCGGTGCGGCCCACCTTGCCGAGGACCTGGCCGGCGCGGACGCGTACGCCGGGGTCGACGCCGGTGCCGACCGCGCTCAGGTGGGAGCCGTAGTAGCGGACCCCGTCGTCGCCGAGCAGCGCGACCGAGAGGCCCCCGTTGTACGGCCCGCGCGGGCCCCGCTTGTCGAACCGGTCCACCCGGCTCACCTCGAGGATCACGCCGTCGGTGACCGCGACGACCGGCTCGCCGCAGTCGGCGAAGATGTCCGTCCCCGGGTACGCCGAGTGGGTCGGGTGGTACGCCACGTTGTCCGCGCGGACGGGGAAGACGTGCCGCAGGTCGGACCGGGCCGGCGTGGGCGACGGGCTGGCCGGCGCGGCGGTGCTCGGCGCGGGGGACGGTGGCGCCGGGGCGGCGGCGCTCGGGCTCTGCCACGCGCTGCCGCCGGTCGGGGCGGGGCGGGGGGCGGGGCCGCACCCGGCGATCAGGGCCGGTGCGAGCAGCAGCAGGACCGGGTACACCGAGCCCAGCCGGCGTCCGGTCGATCGCGAGCGCATCCGGCCATCCTGGCAGACCACTACGGTAGGGACGAACGGCGAGACCCGGTGCGCGTCCGGACGGGCGCGAGCGGGGTCGCGCCGCGTCACCTCGGTACGTCCCCGGTCCGTGAAGGGAGCAGAGGCGATGAACGGCTGGCCCGCCGTACCCGGTGAGCCCGGTCCGGGCCCGGTGCATCCGCCGCCGCGTACCCCCTCGGGGCTCTTCCCCGCCGGGGCGCCGATGCGGCCCACCTGGCGCGAGCCGTACCCGGTCACCGGTGGCGGCGTCTCGGCCGGCGCGGTGACCGCGTTCGCCTGGCTGCTCCTGTTCGGCCTGCTCGGCCACGACGTGTCCAGCTACGCCTGGTGGACGCTGGTCGCCGGCGGGCTGGCCTGGCTGGCCGCCGCCGCGCTGGTCAGGTACGGCGACCGGGGGGTGGCCGCCGGGGTGGCGATCGTCACGTCGGGCGGGTGGAGCATCGCGGCGGCGGTCGTCGCGGTCCGCTGGGCGCAGAGCGGGGACTGGCCGCTCTGGTGACCATCGGTGCACGGTTCGCTGCGCAGCGAAGGCCGTCTTGACGTTCGCGTGGTGACGGTTCACGCTCGCGGTATGGCCTGGACCACCCCGCCGCGGCTCGACCCCGACCGGAGCCGCCGTCGCCTGCAACTCCTCGCCGAGTTGGCGGGTGCCCGCGCGGTACGTCAGCGCGAGCGGCCGCAGCGGGTCCGCACCGAGCGCCTGCGCCAGCTCATCGCCACCCGCCGGCGCATCGCCGGCTGACCGACTTTCTCCAGGAACGGCCGGCCCTTCGGGGCGTTGACCGGTCGCCTGCCGACCCGACCGGTTAACGTGCACGCGTGACGAGTCGGCGTGCTGCCGAGGCCAATTTGGGGGGACCGTGTCGTACTTCGCTGCTGCCGTGGCACGCGTCGACGGCGGCTGGACCGCCGACGAGGTGAACCTGCGGGGTGCCACCGACATCGACGACGTCGCCGAGCGGCTGCGCGACGTCGAGCCGGACGCCGACCTGTCGCTGCTCTTCGTCGAGGCCGACGACACCTACCTGGTCATCCTGCGCCTCGACGAGGGTGAGGACCTGCGGGTCTTCGGCTCCGACTCGGCGTACGCGGAGGAGTCCCGGCTCGGTGCCCTGCTGGTCGGCGACCTGAAGACCTCGGTCACCGGCCTGGAGGACATCGAGGAGCCGCGGGCGGCCGCCAGCGGCGACGAGGACAGCGAGCAGCCGGCGGTGGACCCCGAGGCGGACCCGGTGGGCGACGCGGACCTCCTCGCCGACCTGGGCATCTCGGCGCAGAAGCTGCTCTCCCTCTGCGCCCACGAGGGGATGATGCCGGCCGACGTGACCGCCGAGATCTGCCAGGTGCTGGGTTGCGCGGACGAGGTCGAGGAGCTGCGTGAGGTCTGAGCGGTCCGAGTCGGTGGTGCCCGGTGCCGCGGAGCCGGCCGACGCCACCGACCCGGCCCTGGAGACGGTACGCCCCGGACAGCCGACCCCGGGCCGGCTGGGCCGGGTCGGCCCCGGCGCGGACGAGGGCCTGGCCGATCCGGGCGGCGTGGGCCGCCGGCAGCGGCACGAGCTGTGGATGCGCCGGGCGCTGGAGGTCGCGGTGACCGGACCGGACAGCGGCCCGGCGGAGGACGGCGACGCGGTGGTCGAGGACGTCCCGGTCGGCGCGGTCGTCTACGGCCCGGACGGCGCCGAGCTGGCGATCGGGCGCAACGAGCGGGAGCTGACCGGGGATCCGACCGCGCACGCCGAGGTGCTGGCGCTGCGGCGGGCCGCCGAGCGGCTGGGCCGCTGGCGGCTGGAGGGCTGCACCCTGGTGGTGACGCTGGAACCCTGCACGATGTGCGCGGGCGCGATCTCCCTGGCCCGGATCTCGACGGTGGTCTTCGGCGCGTGGGAGCCGAAGACGGGCGCCGTCGGCTCGCTCTGGGACGTGCTGCGCGACCGCCGCCTCACCCATCGCCCCGAGGTGTACGGCGGGGTGCTCGAGCCGGAGAGCGCCGCGCTGCTGCGCGCCTTCTTCCGGTAAGGAAGGGCCCCCGCTCAACGCCTCGGGTAGCGCACGAGCCCCCCGTTGGTCAGGCGGGCACCGGGGCGGGGCGCAGCAGGGTCGCGGCGACCGCCCGCGCGGCGTCGGTCCACGCGGTGGGGCGCATGGTCGCCGGGTCGAGCCGGACGATCGCCCGGGTGCCCTCGGCGTACCGGGTGTGGCCGTCGACCGAGCGGAACTGGAAGGCGTACCGCGCGCTGCTGGTGCCGAAGTGTTCGAGCCAGAAGTGCACCGCGACCGGCCCGGTCCCGGTGATCGGGGCCCGGTAGGTGATGGTGAACTCGCGTACCGCGTGGAACGCGTCGGGGGAGCTGTGCCGCCCGCCCCGGAAGGAGACGCCGCGCTCGGCCCAGTACGGGGTGAGGGCGCGTTCCAACAGCACCGCGTACCGGGCGTTGTGCAGGATGCCCATGGCGTCGAGGTCGTCGAAGTGCACCGGCACGTGCTCGACGTGGCCGAACTCGGGAGTGGGGTCGCTCATCGGGGGCCTTCCGGTAGCAGGGTGGGATCGGGGCACAGGGCCCGCAGGCGGGTCAGCAGGCCCTGGCGGGCGTGCCGGTAGGCGGCGTCCGGGTCCAGCAGCCGGGACCGCATCACGGCGCTGATGCCGAGCGCGTCGATCTCGTAGGCCAGCTGCGGGACGTCCACGTCGGCGGGCAGCTCGCCGAGGTCGACCGCCTCCTGGACGAGGCGTTCGAGGAAGGTGGTCCAGCTGCCGAACGCCTCGGCTATCCGGTCCCGCACCGGGCCGGGGCGGGCGTTGTACTCGAACTCCGTGGTGGCGAAGAAGCAGCCGCCGGGGAGCACCCGGGCGGCATAGAAGTCGATCCGGGCGTCGTGCAGCGCCCAGATCCGGCGTACGCCCCGGGGGGCGCGCAGAGCGGGGGCGATGATCCGCTCCTGCCACTGCACCACCGCCCGGTCGACGGTGGCGAGCTGGAGGGCCTCCTTGGAGCGCCAGTGCGCGAACAGGCCGGACTTGCTGACCCCGAGCGTCTCGGCGAGCTGGCCGAGGGTGAGGCCGTCGAGGCCGGCCTCGGTGGCCAGGGACACCGCGGCGTCCAGCACGGCGGTGCGGGTGCGGTCGCCGCGGGCGACCCGGCCGTCGGAGGTCATGCGGGCAGCGTAACCGAAAAAAGAACGACCGGTCGTATTTATTTCTGTGATCTGGAACGCCGCCGCCCCGCCACCGAAGTCGGCGGCGGGGCGGCGAAGGGTTCCGGACGGTCAGGCGATGACGGTGTCGAGGGCGACCTCGACCATCTGGCTGAAGGTCTGCTCGCGCTCGGCGGAGGAGGTCTTCTCGCCGGTCTTGATGTGGTCGCTGACCGTGAGGATGGTCAGCGCGCGGGCCTTGAACCGGGCCGCGATCGTGTAGAGCGCCGCCGACTCCATCTCCACGGCCAGCACGCCGTAGTCGGCCAGCGTGTCGTAGAGGTCCGGGCGGTCGGTGTAGAAGGCGTCCGCCGCCAGGATCGGGCCGACGTGCATGGTGATGCCGCGCCGCTCGGCCACCTCGACCGAGGTGCGCAGCAGCCCGAAGTCGGCGACCGGGGCGTAGTCGATCAGCCCGTCGAACCGCATCCGGTTCATGTTCGAGTCGGTGGACGAGCCGATGGCGGCGACCACGTCACGCAGCTGGAGGTCCTCCCGGAGGGCACCGCAGGAGCCCACCCGGATCAGGGTCTTCACGCCGTACTCGTTGATCAGTTCGTGGGCGTAGATGGAGGCCGAGGGCATGCCCATGCCGGAGCCCTGGACGGAGACCTCGACGCCGTTCCAGCGGCCGGTGAAGCCCAGCATGCCGCGGACCGTCGTGTAGCAGCGGGGGTCCTCGAGGTAGGTCTCCGCGATCCACTTGGCCCGCAGCGGGTCGCCCGGCATCAGGACCAGCTCGGCGATCTCTCCCGGCTCAGCGCCGATGTGCGTACTCATGGCAAAGATCCTGCCAGGCCGGGCCCGGGGATACCGGTTCGGCGTCCGGACCCAGGGTCCTGTACCCTACTCGGCGGTGGTGTGTCCGAGTGGCCTAAGGAGCACGCCTCGAAAGCGTGTGAGGGTTTACGCCCTCCGCGGGTTCAAATCCCGCCGCCACCGCCAATGGACGAAGCGCCCGGAGCATTCCGGGCGCTTCGTCGTATCTGCGGTCAATCCGGTCAGCAGGGGCCGTAGCCCTCGTCGAAGAGGCGGCGGGCCCAGTCCGCGTACCCGGCGATGATCTTCCGGACCGTGCTGCGGTCGTGGAGGAAGAGGTACGCCCGGTCGCCGTCGCGGGCGAGCAGCCCGTCGAAGCGGTGCGCCCCCTGTGGCGCGGTCAGGTCGACCGCCGCCGGGTACCGCGCGCGCACCTCGCTGATCGGCGTGCCGACGGTGATCCCCTCGGGGGTGCTCATCGGGTCGTCGAACCAGAGCAGGACCAGGCGGTCGTCGACGAAGATCGGGCTGACCGACTCGTGCCCGGCCAGCGTCGGCCCGCACGCCGCCACGTCGGTACGCAGCACCCCGCGCCGGGTCAGTTCCTGCTCGGTGACGCCGAACTCGGCGTTGTGCAGCCCGTCGAGCCCGACCACCTCGGCGGCCCCGACCGGGCGGGCCGGTACGTCCGCCCCCTGTGGACGGACGCCGCTGCCGGCGATCGAGGCGGCCGCCATCAGCGCGGCGATGAATCCGAATTGTCGCAGTCTCATGCACTCCCCCAGTCCCCAACGGGACCGGGGCGCGGAGGTTGCTGGTGCGGTTCGGATTGCCGCAGTTCCCACTCTTCGGCCAGGTCGTCCCAGTAGTCGGCGGACAGGCCGCGCCGGCCGTGCGCCAGCCAGCCGGCCGTGTCGCGCTCCAGGTGCAGGCCCAGCTCGGCGAACGGGTCGATCCAGGGGCCCGGCTCGGCGCCGAGCCGGGCGAGTGCCGCGTTGATCGGCCACTCGGTGCGGGGTCGGTCGAGGCTGTCGTCGAAGCACGGCCCCCAGCTCACCGCGCCGCCCAGCCAGACCACCGCCGACTGGTGGCCCAGCCCGCCGGCGAACGCCGCCTCCAGGTACGCCACCGGCCCCTGCCGCGACCAGCGGGCCAGCAACCGGGTGAGGGCCGGCGAGAGGACGAGCTGGAACGGCTGCGCCGCGGACGGTTCGTCGGTGCGGAAGTCGGGCAGCCGGCCGGTCAGCTCCGTCACGAGCTGCGGGGTGACCGGCAGCAGCGCGAAGTCCTGGCGGAGCGCGGCGAGCACCGCGTGGTCCAGGTCGGCGGTCTGCTCGCGGAGCAGCTCGACGTCGGCGACCACCGCGCTGAGCTGGTAACTCATCCGATCCTCTCGGCGTCCACAGGCTGTGGATGGAACATGTGTACGACGGGCGGTCAGTCGGCGGGCGGCGGGGCGTCGGTCATCGGGAAGGCCATCACCGTGGCGCCCACCCGGACCGTACCGGGGGCGTGCGGGGGCCGGGCGGCGTCGTGCAGTTCGGTCATGATCGCGTGCAGCCGGCGCCGGGCCGCCTCCCACTCCTCGGGGGCGACCCAGAGTTCGGCGTCGATGGTCACGCCGGCCGCGTCCGGGGCCCGGTGTGCCACCCGGTCCAGCAGGTTGCGGGCCAACGACTCGGCGAGCAGCGCCTGCCCCTCCTGCTGGTCGGTGAGCCACGGGCCGCGTACCGCGCGGTAGCGGCGCTCCCGCCCGCCGCGCCGGCTGCGCACGTCGGCCAGTTCCACCAGGCCGGCGGCGTCCAGCCGGCGCAGGTGCTGGCTGGCCAGGGCGTGCGAGATCGCCAGTTCCCGGGCGAGCGCCGCGGCGGAGAGCGGTGCGCTCCACAGCAGCGACAGCATGCGCAGTCGTACCGGATGGGCCAGCGCGCGCAGGCGCGGATCGGTGCTGCTCACGGCCGCCATTGAACCGCATCGGGTGGTCCTGGCCACCCCCAAGCATTGACTTGGGGGTGGCGCGCGGCCAGAATCGGGCGACATGAGCTGGGGTACGGCAGGGGTGCTGCGCAACCGTCCCGCCGGCCTCTACCTGGGCGCCGTGCTGGTCTCCGGCTTCGGCACGGCGGCGATGCTGCTGGTGGCCGCGATCTGGGTCAAGCAGCTGACCGGATCGAGCAGCCTGGCCGGCCTGGTCACCCTCGGCGTCTGGGGGCCCACCCTGGTCGGCCCGTTGATCGGCGTGCTCGCCGACCGGTTCCGTCGCCGGCCCCTGCTGATCGCCCTGCACGTCGCGATGGCGGGGCTGCTGCCGATGCTGCTGCTGGTGGACTCCGCCGGCCGGGTCTGGCTGATCTTCGTGGTGATGCTCGCGTACGGGGTCAGCTTCGTCCTGATCGACTCGGCCGAGGCGGCGCTGGTGCCCGCCGTGGTCCCCGGCGAACTACTCGGCGACTTCAACGGGCTGCGGACGACCGTCAACGAGGGGATGAAGCTGCTCGCCCCGCTGACCGGCGCGGCCCTGTTCGCCGCGTACGGCGGGCCCCCGGTGGTGCTGCTCGACGTGGCCACCTTCGCCCTCGCGGCGCTCGCCCTCACCCTGATCCGGGTACGCGAGGCGCCACCGCCCCCGCCGGAGCGCTGGGGGCGGCAGCTCGCCGACGGGCTGGGGCACCTGCGCCGGCACGCCCCACTGCGGCACCTCGTCACCTGCGCCGGCGCCACCATGCTGCTGATGGGCGTCAACGGCACCGTCGCGTACGCCGTGGTGGACGCCGGCCTGCACCGACCGCCCGAGTTCAACGGCGTGCTCGCCCTGGTGCAGGGCGTGGGGTCGCTGGTCGGCGGGCTGGCCGCCGGGGCGCTGCTGCGCCGCCTCGGTGACCGGCGGCTGACCGCGGCGGCGGTGGCGGTCTTCGCCGCCGGCCTGGCGCTGCGCGCCGTGCCCGCCCTCCTCCCGGTGGCCGTCGGCACCCTGGCCGTCGGGATCGGGGTGCCGCTGGTGCTGATCACCGTCTGGACCGCCGTGCAGCGGGAGACCCCGGGCGCGCTGGTCGGCCGGGTCGCCGCCACGGTCAACACGCTCACCTTCGGCCCCGGCACCGTCGCCGTCCTCGCCGCCGCCGGCCTGCTGGCGTTGGTCGACCACCGGGTGATCCTGCTGATGGCGGCGGCCGGCGCGGGGCTGGTCGCCGGCTGGGCGCTGCGCGGCGCTCGCCCGGCCGCCCCCGCACCCGGCCTGCCCACCTCGGCCCCGGCCGCTGCGGTGAGTGACCGGAGCTGAGGAGCCCGGCCGAGGACCGGCCGGGCAAAAGCCGAAGGGCCGGCCCCGAGCGGGGCCGGCCCTTGCGTCAACGGCGGAGGATACGAGATTCGAACTCGTGAGGGTGTTAACCCAACACGCTTTCCAAGCGTGCGCCCTAGGCCTCTAGGCGAATCCTCCGCGAGCCAGGATACAGGTCTCCGTCGGGCGGGCCACCCCACCACCCCCTGGAGATCGCCCCGGAGTCGGGTACGCTTGGGGCACCTCCCGTGCGGCGGTATCTCGTGAACCTCCCCAGGGCCGGAAGGCAGCAAGGATAAGCGGGCTCTGCCGGGTGCACGGGAGGCCTTTCTGTCTCCGGGTGCCGGTAACGTCCCTGCGGGTCAGGTCACGGGGTGGTGGTTGGTCACCCCCGCCCGACCGGCGCAGAATGGCTCGGTCGAGAGGAGGCGGGACGGGTGGCATTGGCCCTTTACCGCAAGTACCGGCCCCGTACGTTCGCCGAGGTCATCGGTCAGGAGCACGTCACCGAGCCGCTGTCGCAGGCGCTGCGCAGCGGGCGGCTGAACCACGCGTACCTCTTCTCCGGCCCCCGGGGTTGCGGCAAGACCTCCAGCGCCCGCATCCTGGCCCGCTCGCTCAACTGCGAGCAGGGCCCCACGCCCGAGCCCTGCGGCCAGTGTGAGTCCTGCCGCTCGCTGGCCACCGACGGGGCCGGCTCGATCGACGTCATCGAGATCGACGCGGCCAGCCACGGCGGCGTCGACGACGCCCGCGAGCTGCGCGAGAAGGCATTCTTCGCCCCGGCCCGCAGCCGCTTCAAGATCTATGTCATCGACGAGGCGCACATGGTCTCGTCGGCCGGCTTCAACGCCCTGCTCAAGCTGGTCGAGGAGCCCCCGGAGTACGTCAAGTTCATCTTCGCCACCACCGAGCCGGAGAAGGTCCTCGGCACGATCAAGTCGCGGACCCACCACTACCCATTCCGGCTGATCCCGCCCAAGGTGCTGCGCCCCTACCTGGAGCAGCTGACCGAGGCCGAGGGGGTCAAGGTCGAGCCGGCGGTCTTCCCGCTGGTGGTGCGCGCCGGTGGCGGCAGCGCCCGGGACAGCCTCTCCGTGCTCGACCAGCTCATCGCGGGCGCCGGCCCGGAGGGGGTCAGCTACGCCCGGGCCGCCGCGTTGCTCGGCGTCACCGACTCCGCACTGATCGACGAGATGTGCGACGCGCTCGCCGCCGGCGACGGCGCGGCGGCGTACGCCACCGTCGACCGGGTCGCCGAGGCCGGCCACGACCCGCGCCGGTTCGCCTCAGACCTGCTGGAGCGGCTGCGTGACCTGATCGTCATGCAGCAGGTGCCGGACGCCGCCGCCAAGGGCCTGATCGACGGTCCCTCGGACCAGATCGAGCGGATGGCCGCCCAGGCCCAGCGGCTCGGCCAGGCCACCCTGTCCCGGTGCGCCGACATCGTGCACAACGGCCTGGTCGAGATGCGTGGCACGACCGCGCCCCGGCTGCTGCTGGAGCTGATCTGCGCGCGGATGCTGCTGCCCGGCGTGGACGACTCCACCGGTGGCCTGCTCCAGCGCCTCGAACGGATGGAGCGCCGGCTCACCCTGGGCGGCGCCGAACTGCCGTCGGCCGCCGCCGGCCCCGCGCCGGTCGCCCCCGCCCCGGAGGTACGCCCCGAGCCTCCCGCCCCGGCCGCGGCTGCCGCCGCGCCCGACCCGGAGACCGCCGGCACGCCGGCGGCTGCCGGTGCCCCGTCCGGGGTGGCCGCCGCACGGGCCGCCGCCGCGGCCGCCGGGACCCGGTCCGCGACCGCCCCGGGCGTGACCGCCCCGGCTGCGGGCACCCCGCCGACCCCCGCCGTTGGCCCGGCGTCCGGAGGCCCGGCCCCGGGTGGCCCGGCGTCCGGAGGCCCCGCCCGCCGTCCGGCACCGGCCTCGGCGGTGATGTCTGACCCGGCCACCCCCGAGCCGCCGCGTCCCGGCTCCGCCCCGGCCGGCGAGCTGGACGCCGTCGCCGTACGCCGGGTCTGGCCCGAGGTGGTCGGCAAGGTCAACCGGACCAACAAGCGGATCGCCGCGCTGATGCGCGACGCGGTGGTCCGCGAGCTGGACGGCGACACCCTGGTGCTGACCGTGAAGTCGACGGTGCTGGCCAGGATGATGGCCGACCACGCCGCGGTGCTCACCGACGCGCTCTACGAGGAGCTGGGCGGCCGCTGGCAGATCCGCTGCGAGGTGGCCGGTGAGCGCGGTGCCGCCTCGCTCGGCGGCCCGGCGCGTCCCGCCGCCCCCACCCGGCCGGCGCCCGGCGGACAGTCGGACGGTTCGACGGGTCCGGCCGGTGCCCAGGGGAGCCGGTCCGGCGGCTCGGCGGGTTCAGGCGGTGGTTCGGCAGGTCGGCCCGCCGATCCGGGTGGTGCTCCGTCCGGCGGCGTTCGGCCGGATGCCGGCGGCGCCGCGATCGCTGCCGGTGCGCGGAACGGAACCGGTGACTCCCCGGCCGGGGCAGCCCGCGAGGCCGGTGGCCAGGCGGGCGGTCGCGGTGGCGCTGCCGAGGCGGCCGGCGACGACGAGGACTGGCCCGAGCCGGCCCAGCCCGGCGGGGCCGAGGATGCCTGGCCGGAGGCGGCCCGCCCCGGCGGTGCCGTGACCGCCACCGGCGCGGACGACTGGCCCGAGCCGGCCCGGCCGGGGGGCGCCACGACCACCGGGACGGCGGCTCCCGCCGTCCCCAAGCCGGCTGGTCCGCCGACGCCGCCGCAGCCTGCGGCGGGTGCGGCCGGCGGTGCACCGGCGAGCAGCGCGATCGCGGCAGCCCGGGCGGCTGCGGCCGGTGGCGCGCCGGTGAGCAGCGCGATCGCGGCGGCCCGGGCGGCCGCGGCGGCCGCGGCGAGTGGCGGGCCCGGCAAGGGAGCCCGCACGGCGCAGCCCAAGACCGCGGACGCCGACTGGGCGGGTGAACCGCCCTACGACCCGGACTACGACGGGCCGGTGGCCGGTCGCGCGGCGGCCGCGGCTCCCGCCTACGAGGGCTTCGACCCCGGTGACGAGCCGCTGGACGACGTGATCGACGAGCGGACCGCCCGGCAGTCCAGCGAGGAGCAGGCGGTGCAGCTGCTCCGGGAGGCATTCGGCGCGGAGAAGATCGACGAGGTGGACGCGCGCTGAGCGCGGGTCGACCGTCGAGGAGCGGTGCCGCCGCCCGACTAGGCTGGGCGCGGCCGAGTAGACGAGTGCGAGAAGGAGCCATCCGTGCGCCCAGGTGGACAGCCGAACATGCAGCAGATGCTGAAGCAGGCGCAGAAGATGCAGCAGCAGATCGCCAAGGCTCAGGCCGAGCTGGCCGAGGCGGAGCTGACCGGCACCGCGGGCGGTGGCCTGGTCACCGCCACCGTCGCCGGCACCGGTGAGCTGAAGGCGATCAAAATCGACCCGAAGGCGGTCGACCCGGAGGACGTGGAGACCCTGGAGGACCTGGTCGTCGCCGCGGTGCACAACGCCGCCGAGGCGGCCCGGGAGCTGACCGAGAAGAAGATGGGTCCGGTCGCGGGCGGGATGGGCGGCCTCGGCCTGCCCGGGTTCTGAGCCGGCAGATGTACGAGGGTGCCATTCAGGACCTGATCGACGAGCTGGGCCGGCTGCCGGGCGTGGGCCCGAAGAGCGCCCAGCGGATCGCGTTCCACGTCCTGTCGGCGGATCCGGCCGACGTGAACCGGCTGGCCGGTGCGCTGCGCAAGGTCAAGGAGCTGGTGCGGTTCTGCACCACCTGCTTCAACGTGGCCGAGTCGGAGCAGTGCCGGATCTGCCGTGACCCGCGGCGTACCGACGAGGTGCTCTGCGTGGTGGAGGAGCCGAAGGACGTGGTGGCGATCGAGCGGACCGGTGAGTTCCGCGGCCGCTACCACGTGCTGGGCGGGGCGATCAACCCGCTGGAGGGGATCGGCCCGGACAACCTGCGGATCCGCGAGCTGATGACCCGGCTCGGCGGGGGCGCGGTCCGCGAGTTGATCCTCGCCACCGACCCCAACACCGAGGGCGAGGCGACCGCGACGTACCTGGCGTTGATGGTCAAGCCGATGGGGATCGCGGTGACCCGGCTGGCGAGCGGCCTGCCGGTCGGTGGCGACCTGGAGTACGCCGACGAGATCACCCTCGGCCGGGCGTTCGAGGGCCGCCGGGCGGTCTGAGCGACCGCGCACGGCGTGGTGCTGCGTGCGCGGGCCCTGCGGGGGACGCGACAAGGCTGTTGCGACGCTACGAACTTGATGACGTGAACGAGTCAGCCGGCCGACGGGCGGGCGATCCATTCACGTCATCAAGTTCGTAGGCACCGGAGGAGTGGACCGGAACCCCTCGCCGCAGGGGCGGAGTCATGCGCGCGGGCGCGGTAGCCCGGCCTCGGAACAGCAGCCCGCGCTCCTCATCGGTCATCTCCACCGCACGCCGGCTGTAGAAGGCTTCGAGTGGTCCTCGCCGAGTCGGGCCCCGTCGCCATCGGCCGCAGGTATTCGCGCGTCCAGCTCCGGGCGGCACCGATGGTGCGGTACCCGGAATGTGGGACGAGAGCCGTTCAACACCGCGCCGGGCGATGGGGCCGATTTGCAGGGATACGCCCGATCCCATCATCTGCTCACGACTGTGACAGTCCTGTTTGTCGCGAGATCGGTCGCTGTCAGACCGGCGGCTTGGTGTCGGCTTGATAGAGATTGCCTAACGGGCGTTCCGCTTCTGTGTGTCGTGTCATAGCCTCCCGCACACGGACTGAGCCACAACTTCGGCGTGGACAGGCGCATGACAGAGGTGAGAGATGCAGGCGAGCAGGCGTAAAGCGGCCGTGGCCCTCGCGGCCGCAGCCGCTCTGGCGGTCGGGGCGTCCGGCTGCGCCAAGAGCGAGCGCGACGGTGACAGCGGTGGGGCCAAGACTGGCGGCACCTTCGTCTTCGCGGGTGCCGGTGACCCGAAGAACTTCGACCCGATCTTCAACGACGACGGCGAGTCCTTCCGCCCCATCCGGCAGATGTTCGACACCCTGGTCACGCACAAGCCGGGCACGGCGGACCTGGTGGGCGGCCTGGCGGAGAGTTGGGAGCACGACGCCGAGGGTAAGGTCTGGACCTTCAAGCTCCGCAAGGGCGTGAAGTTCCACGACGGCACCGCGTTCAACGCCGCGGCGGTCTGCTTCAACTTCGACCGCTGGTACAACATGAAGGGCGCCGCGGCCCAGGCGAACATGATCTACTACATGGACGTCTTCGGCGGTTTCGCCAACAACGAGGTTGAGGGCGCCGGCAAGCCGCTCTACAACAAGTGCGAGGCCAAGGACGACAACACCGCCGTCCTCACCCTCAACCAGTACAAGGGTGCCTTCCCCGGCGCCTTCGCGCTGACCTCGCTGTCGATCGCCAGCCCGGACGCGCTGAAGAAGTACGACGCCGACACGGTCAAGCAGAACGGCGACTCCTTCGCGTACAGCGCCTTCGCCACCGAGCACCCGGTCGGCACCGGCCCGTTCACCTTCGGTGGCTGGGACAAGGCCAAGGGTGAGATCACCCTGAACCGGAACCCCGACTACTACGGCGACAAGGCCAAGGTCGACAAGCTGATCATCAAGGTCATCAAGGACGAGAACACCCGTAAGCAGGAGCTGCGGGCCGGCACCGTCCAGGGCATCGACTTCCCGGCCCCGTCCGACCGTAAGGCGCTGGAGGGTGAGGGCTTCAACGTCATCAACCGCCCGGCGTTCAACATCCTCTACCTGGGCATCAACCAGAAGAACCCGAAGCTGAAGGACCTGCGGGTGCGTCAGGCCATCGCCTACGCCCTCAACCGTCAGCAGCTCGTCCAGACCAAGGGCCCGGGTGGCACCAAGGTCGCCGACGAGTTCATGCCGGACACCGTGCTCGGCTACGCCCCGGACGTGCAGAAGTACGACTACAACCCGGAGAAGGCCAAGCAGCTCCTCAAGGAGGCGGGCGCCGAGGGTCTGACGCTCAACTTCTACTACCCGACCGACGTCTCCCGGCCGTACATGCCGAACCCGCAGGAGATCTTCACCGTCCTCGCCAACGACCTGCAGGCCGTCGGCATCAAGGTCAACGGTGTGCCGCGCCCGTGGAACGGTGGCTTCAAGGACGACGTGCAGACCTTCGGCAAGCAGGACCTGCACATCCTCGGCTGGACCGGTGACTACAACGACCCGGGCAACTTCGTCGGGACGTTCTTCGGTCGCGCCAAGGTCGAGTTCGGTGACCAGGGGATGACCGAGATGTTCGACGCCATCACCAAGGCTGACGGCACGGTCGACGAGGCCGGCAAGAAGGCCGCCTGGGAGCAGGTCAACCGCGACATCGCCGCCAAGTGGCTGCCGGCCGTGCCGGTCTGGCACGCCCCGCCGGCCATCGTGGTCACCAAGGACGTCAAGGGCCTGGTGGCCAGCCCGCTGACCGACGAGCGGTTCAACAGCGTCAGCGTCGGCTGACACCGCCACTGACGCCGTACGCGGAATCGGCCCGGGCCGGGCTTCCCCGGCCCGGGCCGACCCGCTGTTATCGAGAATCTGGTGTGTGAGAGATGTTGCGAGTCATAGTCCGCCGCCTGCTCCAGCTGGTGGTGACCCTGATAGCGCTGTCCGCGCTGATCTTCATCTGGCTGCGGAACCTGCCCGGCGGCCCGGTCGACGCGCTGCTCGGCGAGCGGGCCACCCCGGAGACCCGCGCCCTGCTGACCAAGGCGCTGGGCTATGACCAGCCGATTCTGGTGCAGTACGCCAAGTTCATGCAGCGGGTGCTGACTGGCGACTTCGGCAACTCGATCCGGACCGGCGACGCGGTCACCGACGTGATCGGCCGGGCCTTCCCGGCCACCATCGAGCTGGCCGTGGCCGCCATGATCATCGCTATCGGACTCGGCGTCCCGCTCGGCTATCTCGCCGCCCGCTACCGGGGTCGCCTGCTGGACAACCTGAGCATCGCCGGCACCCTGCTCGGCATCTCGATCCCGATCTTCTTCCTGGGCTACCTGCTCAAGGATGTCTTCACCCAGAACATCCACTGGTTCCCGCCCTCCGGTCGGATCAGCACCGGGGTGGACAACACCAACGTCACCGGGTTCTTCCTCCTCGACAGCTTGCTCACCCGGGAGTTCGACGCCACCGCCGACGCGCTGTGGCACCTGATCCTGCCGGCGTTCACCCTGGCCACCATCCCGTTGGCGGTGATCGTCCGGATGACCCGGGCCAGCGTGCTGGACGTGCTCAACGAGGACTACGTCCGCACCGCGGAGGCGAAGGGCCTGCGGCACAAGACCATCCGGGGCCGGCACATCCTGCGCAACGCCCTGCTGCCCGTGGTCACCACCATCGGCTTGCAGACCGGCTCGCTGCTCTCCGGCGCGGTGCTCACCGAGAAGGTCTACAACTGGGGCGGCCTGGGCACGCTGATCACCGACTCGATCAGCGGCGGCCGCGACTACCCCGTGCTGCAGGCGCTGATCCTGCTGGCCGCGCTGGTCTTCGTGGTGGTCAACCTCCTGGTCGACCTCTCCTACGCCGTCATCGACCCGAGGGTGCGTGTGCGGTGAGCGAGCGAATCATCAGGCACAGTGTGGCGGAGCCTCGTGCTGCCGCCGAGCGAAGCGAGGTGGCCGCATGAGCGACCCGATCACCCGGCCCGGGGTGGCCGCCCCCCGCGACGGCGCCGACCCAACCGGCACCGGTGAACGGCCGGCGAGCGCGACCGAGCGCGGCATCGGCCGGCTCGGCGACCGGAAGAAGGCGCGGCTGGACGAGCTGGCCCGCGCCAGCGCCGACAAGGGCGGCGTGAGCCTCGTCCGGGACGCCTTTCGCCGGCTGCGGCGTAACCCGGTCGCCATGTTCGGCGCCGCCATCGTCGCGGTGTTCATCCTGGTGGCGATCTTCGCGCCGCTGCTCGCGCCGCACGACCCGATGCGGGTTTTTGATGAACTGACGAAGAATCTGACTGCCGAGTCCATCCCCGGCGCGACCGACGGCTTCCCGCTCGGTTCCGACCCGCTGGGCCGTGACTTCCTGTCCCGGCTCATCTACGGCAGCCGGCAGACCCTCTTCGTCGGCGTGTTCGCCACGCTGATCGGGCTGGCGCTCGGGGTGCTGATCGGCGCCGTCGCCGGCGCCTTCGGCGGCTGGGTCGACAACCTCCTGATGCGTCTCACCGACGTGATGCTGGCTCTGCCGGCCCTGCTGCTGGCGATCACCCTGGTCGCCCTGGCCAGCCGGTCCAGCCAGTGGACGGTGATCCTCGCGGTGGCCATCGTCAACGTGCCGATCTTCGCCCGGCTGCTGCGCGGCTCGATGCTGGCCCAGCGGGAGAGCGACCACGTGCTGGCCGCCCGGGCACTCGGCGTGAAGCAGCGGTCCATCGTGCTGCGGCACATGCTGCCCAACGCGATGACCGCGGTGATCGTGCAGGCCACGCTGACCCTCTCCACCGCGATCCTGGAAGCCGCCTCGCTCTCCTTCCTCGGTCTCGGCGACCCGGACATCAACCGGGCGGAATGGGGCGCGATGCTCGGCAACGACGGCATCCGCTACTTCGAGGTACGGCCCGAGCTGGCCTACTACCCGGCGTTGGCGATCATCGTGGTCGCGCTCGGCTTCACCCTGCTGGGTGAGGGCATGCGCGATGCGATCGACCCGAAGAACCGGCGGTGACGGCGATGCGTGGGACCAGCACGACCGCCGCCGATCGGCGAGAGGAAGTGACCCGATGAGCCTGCTCGACGTACGCGATCTGAGCGTCGTGTTCCAGCGTCGCGGTGAGCGGCCGTTCACCGCGGTCGACAAGGTCAGCTTCAGCGTGGAGCCGGGGCAGACCGTGGGCCTGGTCGGCGAGTCCGGCTGCGGCAAGAGCGTGACCAGCCTGGCGATCATGGGTCTGCTGCCCCGGCGGGGCAACAAGGTCACCGGGGAAGTGTTCTTCGACGGTGCCGACCTGCTCCAGCTCCGTCCGGACGACATGCGGGACCGGCGCGGCCGGGACATCGGCATGATCTTCCAGGACCCGCTCTCCTCGCTGAACCCGGTCGTGCCGATCGGCGTCCAGGTGGCGGAGGTGCTCGAGCGGCACCGCGGCATGGACCGCAAGGCGGCGCTGAAGGAGGCCCGGGAGCTGCTCGACGCGGTCGGCATCCCCGACCCGACCCGGCGGCTCAAGGAGTATCCGCACCAGATCTCCGGCGGCATGCGGCAGCGCGCCCTGATCGCCATCGCGCTGGCCTGCAAGCCGCGGCTGCTGATCGCCGATGAGCCGACCACCGCGCTGGACGTGACCATCCAGGCGCAGATCCTCACCCTGCTCAAGCAGCTCGTCGACGAGACCGGGACCGCGCTCATCATGATCACGCACGACCTGGGCGTGGTGGCCGGCCTCTGCGACACGGTCAACGTGCTCTACGGCGGCAAGGTGGTCGAGCGGGCCGCCCGGCACGAGCTGTTCGCCCGGCCGCGGCACCCGTACACGCACGGGCTGCTCAACTCGGTGCCGCGGCTGGACGCGCCGCGGGGCGAGCGGCTGCACGCCATCCGCGGCTCGGTGGCCGACAACATTCCGTGGGCCGAGGGGTGCGCCTTCGCCCCCCGCTGCGACAACGTGGTGGACGCCTGCCTGGAGGGGACGCCTCCGCTCGAACCCACCGCCACCGGCGGCGACCTGCGCTGCAACAACCCCGTTTCCGAGGAGGTGGCGGTGCCGTGACCGAGCGGACCGGACCACTGGTCGAACTGCGCGACGTCAAGGTCCACTTCCCGATCAAGAGCGGCGTGCTGATCGACCGCACCGTCGGCTACGTGTACGCCGTCGACGGCGTCTCACTGTCGATCAACAAGGGTGAGACGTACGGGCTGGTGGGTGAGTCGGGGTGTGGCAAGTCCACGCTCGGCCGGGGCCTGTTGCGGCTGGTCGAGCCGACCGCCGGGGAGATCGTCTTCGACGGCACCGACATCCGCTCGCTCAAGGGCGAGACGATGCGCCGGGCCCGCCGCCGGATGCAGATGATCTTCCAGGACCCGCTGTCCAGCCTGGACCCGCGGCAGTCGGTGGAGTCGCTGCTGGTCGAGGGGCTCAAGGCGCACGGCCTGGCCGGCGACAAGGCGGCCACGGCCAAGAAGCTGCGGGAGGCGCTGGCCGCGGTCGGCCTGCCCGCCTCCGCGCTGAGCAAGTACCCGCACGAGTTCTCCGGCGGCCAGCGGCAGCGGATCGGCATCGCCCGGGCGCTGGTGCTCGACCCGGACCTGATCGTCGCCGACGAGCCGGTGTCCGCGCTGGACGTGTCGATCCAGGCGCAGGTGCTCAACCTGCTGGAGGACCTGCAGAACGAGCGCGGCCTGACGTACCTGATCATCGCCCACGACCTGGCGGTGGTCCGGCACATCGCCGACACGGTCGGGGTGATGTACCTCGGTGGCCTGGTGGAGGAGGCGTCCAGTGACGACCTCTACCGCGAGCCGATGCACCCGTACACCAGGGCGCTGATGTCGGCGGTGCCGGTGCCGGACCCGGTGACGGAGGACCGCCGCGAGCGGATCCTGCTCGCCGGTGACCTGCCCTCGCCGAGCAACCCGCCGGCCGGCTGCCGGTTCCACACCCGCTGCCCGTGGGCCCAGCCGACCCGCTGCGCCGAGGAGCGGCCGGCGCTGCGCGAGGTGCTCAGCGGACACCGGGTGGCCTGCCACTACGCCGAGGACATCGCCGCCGGCCGGATCCGGCCGCACGAGGTGGAGCCGGAGCTGGTCCGGCCGGACGAGGGCGCGGCGCCGGGCGATCCCGGCGAGCTGATCCCGACCCCGTGACCACGGCACGAGGCCCCTTCCCCGGACGGGGGAGGGGCCTCGTCGTCGGTGCGGTCAGCCCTCCGGGCGGTTGAGCAGGGCCACCGCGATGGTGTGCACGGTGTCCAGCCCGGCCGGATCGGCCAGCGGCGCCCGGCCACCGGTCACCGCGTACCACTCGTCGGCGTCCTTGTACTGCACGGACAGGGTGACCTGGCCGTCGGCCTGCGCGGTGCGCAGGGTCAGCTCGCCGGTCACCACGCCGACCTCGTCGGTCATCACCCCGCCGGGCCCGGCGGTGATGTCGGTGACCCGCTGCTGCGGCCCGGCCGGCGCGCCACCGGTGGGAGTGCCCGGGACCGTGTCGGCGGACATGCCCGCCCCGGAGACGTCGGCGGGAGCGGACGAAGCACCGTCCGCGGACATCCCGGCCGCGGCCGGCCCGGTCGCCGAACCCTCGGTCATGCCGGCACTCCGCTCCGCTGCGTGCCGGCATGAGGCACCAGCGCGCTGCAGTGATGATTCGCTCGCTGACGCTCGCTCATTTGCAGCCCTCCAACATGTCGGTGATGGCGGCCTTCTCGGCGGTGGTCACCGTCAGCCGCCAGTAGTGCTTGACCGTCACCCAGTCAGCGGCGTACTGGCACCAGTAAGACCGGTTCGCCGGCTTCCACTGGGACGGGTCCTGGTCACCCTTTGCCCGATTGGAGCGCGCGGAAACCGCCACGAGCTGCGGCCGGGTCAGGTCGTTGGCGAAGTCGCCGCGCTTCGAGTCGTCCCACTTGTCCGCGCCCGAGCGCCAGGCGTTGGCCAGCGGCACCACGTGGTCGATGTCCACGTCGGTCGGGTCGGTCAGGACCTGCCCGTCGTACCGGCTCTCCCACTGGCCGCCGACCACGTTGCACCCGGAGAGCTCGATGCTCTCCCCGTCCCGTTGCAGCACGCTGTCCCGCACGTCGCAGTTCTTGCCGGTGTCCCGCCAGTGCGGGAAGCGGGACCGGCTGTAGCCCTTCATCGACCCGGCGGCAGCGACCGTCAACTGATCCAGCTGCTGGATGACGTTGCCGGCGTCGCTCGGCGTCGACTCCGGCTCGTCGACCACCGGCACGCAACCCGCCGCGCCGAGGGCGAGCATCGCGGCGGCCGCGGCCACCAGCCCGGCCCGGACTCCTGCTCTCGTACGCACAGACGACACCTCTCCAGCTTGCGGGCTCCCGGCGAGTCCGCACAGTACCCCGGGAAGGGTTTCTGTGATTAGTGACGTCGGGCGGTGGTGCCGGGCAGAGTGGATACCCATGACGGCACCCGCTCCCGCGCTCCGGATCAACACCGCCGCCGGGCGCGGCACCCTGCTCGCCGCGGTCCTCGCCTCCGGGATGGTGTTCCTGGACGCCACGGTGGTCAACGTGGCGCTGCCCCGGCTCGGCGCGGAGCTCAAGGCCACCGTGGCCGATCTCCAGTGGACCGTCAACGGCTACCTGCTGGTGCTGGCCGCATTCGTGCTGCTCGGCGGCGCGCTCGGCGACCGGTTCGGCCGGCGGCGGGTCTTCCTGCTCGGCGTGGTCTGGTTCGCGGCGGCGTCCGTGCTCTGCGGACTGTCCCAGGGCACCGGCTGGCTGATCGTGGCCCGGTTCCTGCAGGGCGCCGGTGGGGCGCTGCTCACCCCGGGCTCCCTCTCCGTGCTCCAGTCCAGCTTCCACCCCGACGACCGGGGACGGGCGATCGGCACCTGGTCCGGGCTCTCCGGCGTCTCGACGGCGCTTGGCCCGTTCCTCGGCGGGTGGCTGATCGACGCGCTCTCCTGGCGGTGGATCTTCTTCATCAACCTGCCGCTGGCGGTGGCGGTGGTGCTCGCCACGCTGCGGTGGGTGCCGGAGAGCCGGGACGTGGATGTCTCGCGTACCGGGGCGGGACGGCGGTTCGACGTGGTCGGGGCGTTGCTCGGCGCGCTGGCCCTGGGCGGCGTCACGTACGCCCTGATCGACGCCCGGACGGGCGGCGCCACCTCCCCCGCGGTGCTGGCGGCGGTGCTGGTCGGGGTGCTCGCCGCGGTGATCTTCGTGCTGTTCGAACGGCGGCGCGGCGAGGCCGCGATGCTGCCCACCGGGCTCTTCACCAGCCGGCTCTTCTCGGTGCTGAACGTCTACACCGTGGTCGTGTACGCGGCCCTCGGCGGCTTCACCTTCTTCCTCTCCGTCTACCTGCAGAACGGGGTGGGCTGGTCGGCGATGCTCACCGGGCTGGCCACCGTGCCGGTGACGGCGTCGCTGCTGATCGGCTCGCCCCGGGCCGGGGCGCTGTCCGCCCGGATCGGTCCCCGGCTGCCGCTCACCGTCGGCCCGGTGATCGCCGCGGTCGGCCTGGTGCTGCTGCGGCGGATCCGGCCGGGCGCGTCGTACTGGGTGGATGTGCTGCCCGGGGTGGTCCTGTTCGGCGTGGGCCTGACCCTGGTGGTGGCCCCGCTGACCGCCTCGGTGCTGGCGGCGGTGGCGGACCGGTTCGCCGGGGTGGCGAGCGGCTTCAACAATGCCGCCTCGCGGGTCGGGAACCTGCTGGCGGTGGCCGCGCTGCCGCTGGTCGTCGGCCTCTCCGGCACGGGGTACGAGCAGAAGGGCGCGCTGACCGGCGCGTTCCGCGGGGCGATGCTCTGGTGTGCCGGCCTGCTGCTGGTCGGGGCCGCGATGGCCGGGCTGCTGATCCACCGCCCGGCCCGGAAGGCGCCCGGCGCTCAGCCGTGCCCCTCGCTGCCCGCCTCGACCCCGCCCGACAAGCGGTAGCGCGGCGCCCGGCACAGGGCCGGGCGCCGCCGGGCGACTCAGGCACGGGCGCGGTTGACCGCGCTGGTGACCGCCTTCACCGAGGCGGTCACGATGTTCGGGTCCACCCCGACGCCCCAGACCGTGCGGCCGTCCACCTCGCACTCCACGTACGCGGCGGCCTGCGCGTCCCCGCCGGAGGAGAGCGCGTGCTCGTGGTAGTCGAGCACCCGTACCGCCACGCCCAGGGACTGCAACGCGTTGACGTACGCGTCGATCGGGCCGTTGCCGACCGCGGTGAGCGGGCGGACCTCGCCGCCGAAGCCCACCTGGGCCTCGATCTCGACCTTGCCGTCGGCGGTGCCGATGGCGTAGCTGGTCAGGGCGACCGCCGGGTCGACCTGGTGGTCGACCAGGTAGTTGCGGGCGAAGATCTCCCACATGGTGCCCGGCTCGACCTCGCCGCCGTCGTGGTCGGTGACCTGCTGAACCACGCCGGAGAACTCGATCTGGAGGCGGCGCGGCAGGTCGAGCTGGTGCTCGCTCTTCATGATGTACGCGACGCCGCCCTTGCCGGACTGCGAGTTGACCCGGATGACCGCCTCGTAGGTGCGGCCCAGGTCCTTGGGGTCGATCGGCAGGTACGGCACGGCCCAGGTGAACTCGTCCACCGGCACGCCGGCCGCGGCGGCGTCGACGTGCAGGGCGTCGAAGCCCTTCTTGATCGCGTCCTGGTGGGAACCGGAGAAGGCGGTGTAGACCAGGTCGCCGGCGTAGGGGTGCCGTTCGTGTACCGGCAGTTGGTTGCAGTATTCGACGGCCCGTTTGATCTCGTCGATGTTGGAGAAGTCGATCATCGGGTCGATGCCCTGGGAGAACAGGTTCAGCCCGAGC
>NZ_JBUEGB010000074.1:0-31318 GCF_054963695.1 Micromonospora sp. RTBAU3-60
GACGCACCCTCGCTCAGCGCCTGCCCCGGCCCGTCGCTGCGAAACCGGCCGACCCAGAGGGCGGCCAGCCGAAGTATTGACACCGGCGAAGACGATGCTCCAAAGTTACTGGCCTAGTCCAGTATTCCGTGCAGTACTCCACGCGAAGGTGGATCAAATGGGCACGAGATCGAGATCGAGAGCGACGCTGTCGCTGCTAACGGTAGTGACGCTGGCGGCCGGCCTACTGGTGCAGGCGTCCGAGGATGTCCAAGCGGCCGGCGTCCAGGCATCCGACGAGCAGACGGCCAAGGAACAGACGGCTACCGACCAGCGCGGCTCCCGCAATGACCTGACCTTGCCCAATGGCTACGCCGATCGCGTGAACCACGCGCTGGACCAGGGATCCGACCACTGGGGCGAGAAGTTGCTCGGCCTGCCCGACGGTCCGACCATGGCCAACGTCAAGCCGCTGCTGGTGCCGGCCAACCACGCTGGTACGACGGACGCCACCTCGCCCTGGTACTACCTGCCCTTCACCTATCCGGCGCCGGACCCCACCCGATGGGCCGAGGAGCGAGACTTCTCGCTGCACGTCGCCGACGGCAGCGAGCTGATGTCGCAATGGTCGGACTCGCGGGCGACCCAGCACGCCCGCTTCTTCGTCGGCGCGGACGGGTCCGAGCGCTACGGCCAGGCCGAGGCGAGGTCGGACGAGCCCCGCCTGACCGGCGGATACCTGCCGATTCTCTCCAACTCCTATCGTGACGCCGCCGGGGTCCGCTACGAGCGCGAGTCGTTCGTCACCGCGCTCACCCCGGGCGGCCCGACAGTCAGCATGCTGCGGTTCGTCGTCAACGGGCCGGCGAACGCGCACCCGCGGCTCCGGCTCAACCTGAGCCGTGACAAGGTGGCGGACGTCGTCGCCAAGCCCGGGCTGCTGACCCTCGGTGGGAAGACCGTGGTCGCGTACAGCGGCGCGGCGACCTGGTCCGCGCCTGACCTGACCTTCACGCCTGACCTGAGCCGCGGTAAGGCCGAGTTCTACCTGGTCATGCCGAACGAGCCGGCCGAGCTCGCCGCCCTACGCCCGTCCGCCGAGCTGTACGACTCTGCGAAGTCCCGCACCAGCGACTACTGGACGGCGCAGCTCAGCGCCGGCGCCAAGGTCAAGATCCCGGAGAAGTACGCCTCGGACGCCATGCGCAGCACACTGCTGAACAACCTGGTGATGGGCTTCAACCTGACGGTCGGGAACGGCTACGAGTCGCTGGACAAGTCCTTCGCCTGGGTGCCGGAGATCGCGGCGACGGTCACCTCGCTCGGCGACTTCGGCTACCAGGACAAGGCGCGCGCGAACCTCACCGAGATGCTGCGCCGCGGCCAGGGCAGCTTCTTCGTGTCCTGGGAGCGCGGGATCAAGCTGCAGACGGTGGCGACGTACTACCTGCAGACCAACGACGCGTCGTTGCTGCAGGAGAACCTGCCGACGTTCCGCGACTGGCTCGCCGACTTCAAGCGGCAACGCGTCGCGGACCCGAACGGTCTGCTGGCCAAGACCCGCTACGCCTCCGACATCCCGGAGCCGGTCTACGGCCTGCACCACCAGTCCGAGGTCTGGCGCGGGCTGCGCGACATTGGTGTCGCGTTGCGGCTGATGGGCCGTGACGACGAGGCGACGCCGTTCCTCGACGAGGCGGCCGGCCTGCGCTCGTCGCTGCTGAGGGCGGTGGAGAAGTCGAAGACGGTGTTGCCGGACGGCTCGGTGTTCGTGCCGATCGCCCTGCTGGACCCCGCGTCGTTGAAGCCGTACGACAAGGTCACCACCGACTTCCTCGGCAGCTACTGGAACCTGATCATGCCGTACGCACTCGCGACCGGGCTGTTCGAGCCGGGCAGCGCGACGGCGACCGGGCTGCGGGACTACCTCTACAAGCACGGGTCGCTGTTCCTCGGCCTCACCAGGTTCAACCTGTCGAGCGCCGATCCCGGTGTTTGCCAGAATCTCCGGCCCAACCAGTGGCCGGCGGTGCCCGGGTACAAGTCCACCGGCACCGACCAGCAGTACGGCTACTCGCTGATGCGATTCCTGGCCAACAATGCCGAGTCCGATCGCCTCGACCTCAGCTTCTACGGAATGCTCGCGCACGACCTCACGCCGAACACCTTCATCGGCGGCGAGGGCGCCACGATCTCGCCGTGCCCGCAGTTCGGTGAGTACTACCGGTCGCAGTACTGGCCGCCGTTGTCGCCGAACAACGCCACATACCTGGAGGCGATGCGCGGTCTGCTGGTCAGCGAGGACCTGGACGCCGACGGCGTGCCGACCCGGCTGCACCTGGCACCGGCCACGCCCCGGCCCTGGCTCGCCGACGGGGAGCGCATCGAGGTCTCCGACCTGCCGACCTCCTTCGGCACCGTCGGCTTCGCCTCCAGCTCGCAGCTGGCGGACGGTCGGCTGACCGTGCGGGTCGACCCACCGCAAGCGGTCGCCGGACGGGCACCGCTGACAGACGTGGTGCTGCACCTGCGCGCGCCGCGCGGTCACCAGCTGACCGGGGTCACCGTCGACGGCCGCGCGGTGACGTACGACGCCGCTCGTGAGCTGGTCGACCTCGGCAGGCCGACGGCGGCGGTCACGGTCCGGGCGACGTACAAGACGGCGAAGGTGGCCGACGCGCCGAGTGCGGAGGCCACGAAGGTGGCGACCCCGCGCGCTTTGCTGGAGCCCGGTGAGACGTCCGCGCTGGACCTGGAGGTCGAGGCACTCGGGCAGGGCACGGTCAGCGGCACCGTCGAGGTCGGCGTTCCGGCCGGGTGGACGGTCCGCGACTCGAAGCTGCCGTTCAGCGTGAGCAGCAACCAGAAGCTGACCTGGTCCGACCTTGCGACCTCGGTCCAGGTACCCGCTGACGAAGCGCCCGGGAACTACCGGATCGACTTGGTCACCCGACCGTCCGGCGGCACGGCGCGGACCACCTCGCTGTCGGTCCGGGTGGCCCGGCCGGACCCGGCGGACTACGCCGCGCTGGTGAAGCGGGACGCGCCGGTGGGCTACTGGCGGCTCGACGACGCCGCCGGCCAGCCGGTGGCCGATGCCTCCGGCAACGGAAACAACGGTGCCTACCGCGGCCGCGTCGGCCGGTCCCAGTCAGGGGCGATCGCCGACTCCGCCGACACCGCAGTCCGACTCGACGACGGCTACGCCGAGATTCCCGACAGCGCCTCGCTCAGCGTCACCGGCGCCTACACGCTGGAGGCGTGGGTCAAGGACGCGGCGGGTGGACCGCAGGGCATCGTCGAGAAGTACGACGGCGGCGACTGCCTGCCGTCCCGCAACGGCTACGCCTTGCGACTGGTCAACGGCAACAAGCTGCAGGCGCTCACGGTCGCCGACCAGGCTCAGTTCGGCGCGACCAGCCCCCGCAGTGTCGAACAGGTGCAATGGCATCACGTGGCGGCGGCGTATGACGGAAAGGCGCTGCGGACCTACCTCGACGGGCAGCTGCAGACGTCCACCCCGATGGCCAAGGCGCCGACCAACGGCGTGGGCAGCCTCAAGCTGGGCGCGCGTGGAGACGACGCGGCGGACCGCTTCGTCGGCGGCCTGGACGAGGTCGCCATCTACAACAAGGCCTTGACCCCGGCCCAGATCGACTCCCATTACGTCAAGGGCGTGCTCGGCAACCCCGGACCGTCGCCCAGCGCGCAGCAGCCCGGTTCGGTGCAAAACAGCGCGTCGGCGGCTCCGGCGAGTTCCGCACCCGCCCAGCCCGCAGCGACTCAGCGGCTGGCGGTCACCAGCGAGCCCGCCTATGCGGCGCAGGTGGTGGCCGACGAGCCGGTCGGCTACTGGCGGCTGGGTGAGCGATCCGGCACGAGCGCCGAGGACACCTCCGGCACCGGCAACCGCGGTACCTACACAGACGCCGTGACATTGGGCCGCCCAGGCGCGCTGACGGGCGATCCGGACACCGCCGCCGAGCTTACCGGCGGCTACATCGCCGTACCGGATTCGGCCTCGCTGAGCGTCAGCGGCTCGTTCACCCTCGAGGCATGGGTGAAACTCAATGACGTCTGCAGGCAGTACAGCGTGGTCGAAAAGTACGATGCACCCGCCTACAACGGCTACCTGCTGCGCGTCCTGCCCGGCGGCAGACTCAACGCCCTCACGTTGGCCGGAGCCGGGCAGTTGGCGTCGGTCGAAGGACAGACGGTGATCTCGCCGGACGAGTGGCATCACCTGGCCGCGGTCTACGACGGGTCGACCATCTCGGTCTACCTCGACGGACGGCTCGACGGCTCGGCCGCCACGAACGTGAGCCCGACCGACGGGGCCGGAAGCCTCAAGCTCGGGGCCCGCGGTGACGACGCCGGTACCCGGCTGGCAGGACTGCTCGACGAGGTTGCCGTCTACGACCATGCCCTCACCGCCGAGAAGGTCGCGCAACACTACTCGGTCGGTACGACGGGTTGATAACAACGTCACTGGCTTCGGTGCTGAGCCAGGGCTCCGACTAAGCCGCGCAGTGCACGGCTTGATGGGGTAGCGCAGACGTATCCTTGCTGACGTAGTAGGCGGGCATAACCGGTCTGGTCATGCCCGCTCTGCCATGGTTGCTGATTACGTCGTTGTCCGGTGACCGGTTGCCACCGGGGGCGACACCACGCCGGGTGCCCGCCGCGTTGGCGGACCTGCCGGATCCCCGCGCTCACCGAGGGGCACGGCACCGGCTGACCCGTAGTGGTGACCCGCAGCGGTCTGCGTCGCGCCCCGGCCAGGGATCCTTCCTGTACCGCGGCATCCGTTACGGGATCCTGATGCACGTGATCGGACCCGCCGTAGATGACATGGCGGGTCCCGATCACGTCAGCGCCGGCTCACCGGATCAGATGAAGATCGTGCGGGCCGGGTCGAAGAAGTCGGTCGCGATGATCTGGGCGGCGCCGTACGGCGGGTGCCGAAGCCCTTGTAGCTGTGCCAGGCCTTGATCTGGCCGTCCGTATGGATCTGGATCAGCTCGGACTTTTCCGTCGTCGCCGAGGTCGGCGAACCGCACCCTGGCCGGTCGGTGAAGTCGGTCCCGATGATCGCGGCGGCACCGAACGGCATGACGTCGAAACCCTTGTAGTTCTGCCAGGCCTTGATCTGACCGTCGGTCTGAATCAGCGCGATCTCGGCGAGGCCGTCGCCGTCGAACGAGGACTTCCGGCTGCCGCCCTGAACCGGCAGGCCGTTGACCCAGCTGAGGTTGATCGAGTACATGTGCCTGCTGCCGTCCGTGGCTGCGGCGTGCATCACGACCTTGTCGCCGCCGCCCAGCCCCTTCTGGGCGTGATCTAGGACCTGCCAGGGCCCGTCGATGGCGGGTGCGCTGGCCACCGGCAGGTGCCTGAAGTTGTTGGTGGCGTAGGCGCTATTTCGTTTGGTCGATACGCACCACGTCCAGGTCCGCGAACCCTTGCGCGATGAGCTCCTTGGGGCCTTCGGCTACGCCGGTGGCGGCGCGCGGGCCTGGCACGACCGGCGCGGCCGGAACGACGAGAGTGAGGACGGCCAGCACTGCGAGCCAGGCCGCGCGGGCCTGGCTGCAGCGGATGGGCGGGAAACGCATACGGATCTCCCTTCGGGGTCGGCCAATGTTTCCGGCGGCACAACCACATACCGGACTAGCCCAGCGTTGTGAAGGCGGTTCGAGCGTTGCCGATGGCCCACACTCAGTGACTTGTGCTCCCGCCCGCCACCGGCTGCCCTCCAGCAAGTCGACCAACTCCTCGCATTCGCCGTCGCCCGACGGCCCGGCCAAGCCGACCTGCTCGCATGGCGGCCGATCCGCGCGGGTGAGCCGGGGCGTGGGGGTCGAGGCTGGCGTCGGTGGCCGACCCGGATGAGTGATCGGGAATCGCCCGGATTCGTGTGCGAGTGCTGCCTGCGGACGGGATCTTGCGGGGACGCCAGGCATCTGCCGTTCGCGGGCAGGGGGTTGACGTGGTCAGGTGTGACATGGATCCTCATTACCGGTATAGACCGGTCGACCGCAATCCATCCTCCGGGAGGCACCTTCGTGCGAGCGTCGGCCCCGACCCCGACGGGCCGGCCTCGCCCTCCGACCTGACCAGACCGCCGGACTCCATGTCGGTCAGTTGTTGCGGCGGTCCGCTCACCGCGCGCCATGCCGGGACACCTGCCGACAACCACGGCTGGCCCACATCACATGAGTTGAGGTTCGATGATCCTGTTGCGCTTGTTTCGTGGCCTTCACCGCACCGGCGTACTGGCCGGACCGGTCGCGCTCGCCATCGCCCTCGTGAGCCCTCCGCCGGCCCGGGGGGCGCCCGAGCCTCCTGACCAGGTGAGTGCGGCGAGTATCCTTCCGGCACCACAGCGGGTCGAGCCGCGTCCGGGATCTGTCGTCCTGCCCGGCAGCGTGGACGTCGTTGCGGGTGCGGCCGTGGATCCGGCGGCTCGGGAATCTCTTTTGGACGTGCTCGGCACGCGCGGGGTAACCGCCAGGGTCGTCGAAAGCGCGGACAGGGCGGCATCCCGTCCGGTGATCTTCCTCGGCGGCCCGGACGAGACGTCGGCAAGCACCGCCGCGCTGAGTGCCCTCGGGGTGGAGGGGCCAGCGGGGTTGCCCGGTCAGGGGTACGTGCTGGCGGCCGGACACGATCGGCTCGGCCGGCCGCGGATCGTCCTCGCGGGTGTGGACGGCGCTGGCACCTTCTACGCCGTTCAGTCACTTCGTCAGCTGCTCGTGTCAAACGGCTCCCGGGTGGCCGTTGATGGTGTGGCGGTGCGCGACTGGCCGGGTTACCGGATCCGTGGGGGGATGGAGTCGTTCTACGGACCGGTGTGGTCGCAGGAGGACCGGCGCTCGCAAATCGAGTTCCTGGCGCGGCACAAGATGAACCAGTTTTTCTACGGACCGGCGGACGACCTGCGTACCGGATCGAACTGGGACTCCCTGTACGACGAGGCTGAGCTGGCCCTGATGAAGGAGATCGTCGACCTGGCGAAGGCACGTCACGTCGACTTTGTCTACCGGGTCTCGCCGGAGGCGCCGATGGCGCCCAGCAAGGGGATCTGCCACGTACGCGACGCCGATCGAGCCAAGCTGCTGGCCCGCTTCGAGCAGTTGTGGGAGATCGGGATCCGCAGCTATGTCATCGCCTGGGACGATGTGTCGGGCGACTTCGCGTGCCAGGAGGACCGGGACGCCTACCGTGGCGACCGGTCGCCGCTCGCGGCAGCCCAGGCCGGTGTCACCAACTTCGTGCAGAGCGAGTTCATCTCCAAGCGCGCCGGCGCTAGCCGCATGGTGACCGTGCCGACGGAGTACCAGGGCATGACGCAGACCCCGTACAAGGACCGCTTCGACGAGTTGCTGAACACCGAGGTCGACCTTTACTGGACGGGTCCGGCAACGGTCTCACCGAGCATCACCGAGGATGACCTCCGGGCCGCGCAGGAGGTGTGGCCACGGCATCGGATCATGATCTGGGACAACTACCCGGTCAACGACTACGCCCGCAAGCAACTGCTGTTGGGCCCGCTGGTAAATCGCGACGCCGGTATGGCGGACGACGCCATCGGCATCTCCTTCAACGAGCTCGTCGCCGACCAGGAGGCATCCCAGATCCCACTCGGCACCCAGGCCGACTACGCCTGGAACCCCGGGGCCTACGACGCCGATCGCTCATGGACCCGCACCCTGCAGATCCTCGGCGGCGACGCGTACCAGGAGCTGCGGCTCTTCGCCGAGAACAACAAGGCCAGCCGCCTCGACAACACCGCACGGCCGGAGTTCGCCGCGCTCATCACCCGCCTCATCGCCGACTACCGGGCGGGCCGATCCGTGGACGCCCAGCTCGTCCAGCTCGACGGCGAGCTACGCCGCCTCGAGGAACTTCCCGCCGCGCTGCGGGCGAAGCTCGACAACCCTCTGCTCCTCAAGCAGATCGGGCCCTGGCTGGACCGGGTCGGAATGACCGGCCAGGCGGGTCGGGCGGCCGTGGGCATCCTTCGCGCTCAGGACCGGGGAGACGGCGAAGCCGCCTGGCTGGCCCGGCGGGAGCAGGCGCGTACCCGCGGCATCCTCGACAGGACGTGGCACCAGATCAGTCCCGGTCCGGTCGAGGATCTCCTCAGTTTCGCGGCAACCCAGAACGACGGCTACATCGGTGACCGCTGGTACGGCGACCTCGGAACCCCCACTGGCGCACCGGCTGCCGCTGGTGGGTCTGGGCTGGGCAACCTGACCGACCGGCGCGATGACACGGCCTACGTTGCCGCCGGAAAGCCAGCGGACGGTGACGCGATCACGGTCCCGATCACCAAGCCGCACCGGCTCTCCGCGGTGACCGTAGTTCAGGATGCGACTGCTCCCGCCGACGGCATGATCCAGGCGCTGGTCGAGGGCAGCTGGGTTGATCTTGGGCCGCTCGCGGAGGGATTCACCAAGGTGCCGGCCCAGGACCTGGCGGCCAGCGCGGTACGGATCCGGTGGACTCCGGGTTCCGTCGCGCCGCGCGTCTACGAGATCGTCCCGCACTACTCCGACGTGCTCAGCGGTAGCGCATCAATCGACCCGCCAGGCTCGCTCATCAACCCCGGGGCAACCAAGCGGTTCCAGGTCACCTTCGAGGTGTTCGCTCCGGCCAACGTGAGTGGACGCGTCACCGCCAGCGGCCCGGCTGACTGGACCTTCAACCCGGCGACGCAGAACCTTCGCGTCCGGCCGGATGGCCGGACCATCGTCACGAGTGTGCCGGTTGAGGTGACGGTCCCAGCGGACGCCGCCCGGGGGCGTCACGAGGTCACGGTGACCGTGCACATGGACAGCGTCACACCGATCAACCTGTCGCTCCCGATCCTGGTCGAGGAGGGCAGCTACCCGGAGTTCGTGGCGGGGGCGAACCCGGCTGGCTACTGGCGACTGGGCGAGGCGGCCGGTTCCGCGACAGCCGTCGACAGCTCGACCAGCGGACAGAACGGGACCTATCGGGACGGCGCACGACCGGGCGCCGACGGTGTGCTTGCCGACAACGGTGCGGCCGATGTCTCGGCCGGCTACATCGATGTGCCGCGGAGCGCGCGAACGAACGTGCACGCACCGTTCACGTTGGAAGCATGGGTCAAGCTCGACCAGCTTGCCCCGGCCCCGGGCCAGGCGATCATCGAGAGTTACGACAAACCGGCGGTCAACGGGTACGCGCTGCGGGTCAGTGCCGGGGTGCTGCAGGCATGGTCGCTAGGTGCGGCAGGCAAGGGATACGGCGTCGTGTCGGGTCGTACCAGGCTGACGACGAACAGGTGGCACCATGTCGCAGCCGTGTTCGACGGATCGCGGCTAACCGTGTACCTCGACGGCGTCGCGGACAGCAGCATCGCGACGGCGGTGGTCCCCGGTAGCGGTACGGCAAGCATCAAGCTTGGTGGCCGCGGGGACGACACCTTCCAGCGGCTGAAGGGCGACCTGGACGAAGCGGCTGTCTACGATCGCGCGCTGAGCGCGGCCGAGCTACAGGAGCACTACTTCGCCGGGCTCGGCTGACCGGCCTCCGCCGATGTGCGTCAGCCCTCCGGCGACGGGGGGCTGACGTGCATCTGGATGGCGTAACGATCCCCCCGGTAGAGCGACCGGCCGAACTCCACGACCTTTCCCATGTTGTCCACCGAGATGCGTTCTATCAGGAACGCCGGGCTATTCTCGGCGACTTCGAGCCGCTTCGCCTCGGTGTCGGTCAGCCGGGCGATGGTGACCGTCTGCCGCGCCGATTCCAGCCGCACCCCGAAGACGCGGCCCAGCACCTCGTACAGCGAGTCGTCGCGCCCCATCACCGTCGGCAGGTTGGGGAACCGGGCCGCGGCGAGATTGGTCCGCTCCAGCGCCATCGGGATGCCGTCCGCGGTACGGATCCGCTCGATGTAGTGGGTCGGGTCGCCCGGGGCGATGTCGAGGCTGGCGGCGACGGCGCGGGTGGCCGGGCGGGTGCGGGCGCGGTACGACCTGGCGCCCGGTGTCATGCCGCGCATGCGCATGTCCTCGCTGAACGAGCGGAAGATCTCCGAGTGGGTCAGCGTGGGGTGCTGCACGAAGGTCCCGCGCCCGGGCACCCGCCGGACCATTCCCTTCGACTCCAGCGCGTCGATGGAGCCCCGGACGGTCATCCGGGCGACGCCGAAACGTTCGGCGAGGACCCGCTCCGAGGGGAGCAGCGCACCGTCCCGCGAGTTCAGGACCATGGCGGTGAGCACGTCCCTGATGTGCTCGCCCTTGCCGCCGTTGTGCTCCGCCCGCAACGACTCAAGTGCCCCGTCGCTCGGCTCGTGTCGCCTCCTTGGCACCGGACCCGATCCCCTTCCCCTGCAGTTGGAGCCATCCTACGGGCAATGTCCGTCCCGCCATTGACCTCGGCGCAACCCGTTGACCGGCGGTCTATACCAGTATTAATCTCGGCTGGTCCGCTGCGTCCAGCGGGTGGCGGCCACGACGATCGGAGATGCGATGCCCAGAAGACGAGGTGTGTTGGGGGCGGCAGCGCTGCTCGCCTTCGCCCTTACTGCGTGCGCGCCAGGCAGCGGGGGCGACAGCGACGCCGTCAACCTGAAGGTCTGGGGCTGGCGGCAGGAGGATGTCGCGGCGTACAAGAAGATCTTCCAAAGCTACGAGAAGGCGCACCCGGGCGTGACCGTGGAGTACGTCCCCTACAAGAACACCGAGTACGACACGATCCTCAAGACCGGGCTCACCGATGCCAACGGCCCTGACGTCGCGCAGTTGCGCGCCTACGGACTGCTCCAGCCGCTGGTCGGCTCCGGCAGCCTGGTGCCCCTCGACGACCAGGTCGACAAGCTGAGCGGATTCCCGAAGCCGATCCTCGACGGCGCGAAGGGCGAGAAGGACGGGCACGTCTACGGGGTTCCGTTCGCGATCCAGACGCTGCACGTCATCTACAACAAGAAGATCTTCGCCGACAACGGCATCGCCGCCCCTACCACGTGGGCGGACATGATCGCGGGCTTTGACAAGCTCAGCAAGGCGGGCGTCACCCCGCTGGCGAACACCGTCACCGACAAGTGGATGCTGCCGATCGAGCAGGAAATCTTCGGCGCCACCACGTACGGCGGCCCCGACTACCTCACCAAGATGCTCAACGGCTCGGCGAAGTTCACCGACGCGCCCTGGGTGAAGTCGCTCGAGACCTGGAAGAGCACCCAGAAGTACTGGCCGTCGCAGGCGTCCGGGGTGAGCTACAGCGACGCGCAGGCGCTCTTCACCTCCGGCCGGGCCGCCGCGTTCCCCGGTGGCGTGTGGGAGCTTGCCGGGTTCAAGAAGGCCAACCCCCAGCTCGACATGGGCATCTTCAACGTGCCGCCGGCGCCCGGCGCGGCGGTCGACAAGACGCTGGTGCCCGGCTACGTCGACGGGTCGTTCGGCGTCTCGGCGAAGTCCCGCCACCGGGACGCGGCGCTGGACCTCGTGCGGTGGATGGCGACGGAGGAGTTCGGCACGGCGCTGTCCAACGAGCTTCAGCAGATCTCCCCGGTACCGGGCGTCGAGCCGCAGGACGAACTCCTGGCGCAGGCGCTCAAGGGATACCAGGCGAACCCCAGCCCGTACGTCACCTACGCGTACTTCTCCGGCGGCACACCCACCGCCTGGGACCTCGCCTCCGAGGCGTTCTCCGACTACGTCCTCGGTCGAAGCAACGCCGCTGACGCGGCCGCACACATCCAACGAGGGGTCGATCAGTGGTTCCGGCCCAAGAACTGACGGTCCGTCCTGCCCGGCGGTCACGCCGCCGGGCAGGGCGGGTCTCGGCAGGGTGGATCACGTCGTTCTGCCTGCCGGCGTTCGCGCTCTACGGGCTGTTCGTCGTGGTGCCGCTCGTCACCGCCTTCTACTACGGGCTGTTCCGCTGGGACGGCACCCAACAGGGGCGGTTCGTCGGGATCGGCAACTACCGGGAAATCCTCACCCGCTACCCGCTGAGCGACGAGATCCCCGCCGCGCTCGGGCACAACGTGCTCTTCTTCGTCGGCACCATGGCGATCCAGAACACCATCGGGCTCGGCCTGGCGGTGCTCCTGCACCGCAACCCCTGGGGCAAGCGGCTGTTCCAGACGCTCTTCTCGCTCCCGTACCTGATCAGCCCGCTGATCGTCGGGTACATCTGGTCGCTGTTGCTGAGCCCGACCTTCGGCCCGATCAACTTCGCGCTCCGAGCGGTCGGCCTGGACGCGTGGACGCGGCCGTGGCTCGGCGAGCCGGACCTCGCACTGCCGGTGCTGATCGTGGTCAACGCCTGGCAGTGGATCGGCGGACCGATGCTCATCTTCGGCGCCGCGCTGGCCGGCATTCCGCAGGAGCTGGAGGAGGCGGCCGCGATGGACGGCGCGTCACCGACCCGGACGTTCTGGAGCATCCGGTTCCCACTCCTGATACCGGCGGTCGGGGTGATCACCGTGCTGACGTTCATCGGATGCTTCAACATCTTCGACCTCGTCTACGCGCTCGGCGGCTCCGACGGCGGGCCCGGCGGCGCCATGGACGTGCTGGGCCTGCTCTACTACCGGACCGCCTTCCGGGGCGGCAGCAACGCGATCGGAGAGTCCTCGGCGTTGGCCATGCTGATCTTCGTGCTCATCTTCGGCGTCTCCCTGGCCTTGGAGCGGACGCTGCGCCGTCGGGAGGTCCACTGAATGAGTACCACCCTTCGCACCGTCCCCCGCCCGGCAGGGAAGGTCAGGGCCGAGGCCGCGCGTCCGCGCGGCACCCGTCAGCGTTCGCTGCTGCACGGTGCCGGCAGCCAGCTCCTCCTGTGGGCGTACGCCGCGATCGCCTTCGGCCCGCTGCTGCTGGTGTTGATCGGATCGCTGCGGCCCAACGCGGAGATCCTCCGGGCGCCGGTCGGCCTGCCCAGCTCGTTCGACCTGAGCAACTACACCCGCGCGTGGCAGACCGCATCGATCTCGACGTACTTCATCAACTCCCTGACCATCACCTGCGCTTCGGTGGCATTGTGCGTCGGCGTGTCGGCGATGGCCGCCTACGCCCTGGCCAGGTGGAAGTTCCGGGGGCGGGCCCTGCTGGCGGCGTTCTTCCTGTCCGGGTTGATGATTCCCGCGAAACTCGGCCTGCTGCCGGTGTTCTACATGTTCCAGTCGATGGGTCTGATCGACAGCCGGATCGGGTTGGTGCTGCTCTACGCAGCGAGCGGCATCCCGTTCTCGGTCTTCGTGATCATGGGGTTCATGCGGGGGCTGCCAGGGGAACTCGAGGAGGCCGCGCGGATCGACGGGGCGAACGAGGGCCGGCTGTTCGTGTCGGTCGTCCTGCCCCTGATGCGGCCGGCGCTCGCGGTGGCCACGGTCTTCCAGTTCGCGCCGACCTGGAACGACTTCTTCTACCCGTTGGTACTGCTGCGCAGCGGCGACAAGTACACCATCCCGGTCGGGCTGACCCGGTTCTTCGGCGAGTTCGCCGCCGACCGCGGCACCCTGTTCGCCGGGCTCGTGATCGCCCTGGTACCGCTGGCCGTGGTGTTCGCGCTCGCGACCAAGCAGATTGTCGCCGGGCTGACCGCAGGGATGTCGCGATGACAACGACGATCACCATCGACGGCGGCAAGTCGGAACTCCGGCTGCTGCTGAATACCCCGGCGGGCCGTCAGATCGGCGTCGGCCCGGGCTTCTCCTACCGGCCGGACGAGGACGGCGTCGGCCGGATCCTGGCCGCCGTTCGTGGCGCCGCGACGATGATCTCCCTCCCCGCGCAGGTGGCCGGCGTGGTCGCCGGCCTGACCGGGGTACCGGGGGAGCGCGCCGAGCGCCGGCGTCTTGCCCTCGCCCTCGAGCGGCAGTTCGGCGGCCCGGCCGTCGTCGTGGAGGACAGCGTCCTCGCGCACGCCGGGGCTCTCGGCGGTCCCGGTGTGCTGCTGTGTGTCGGGACCGGCACGACTGTGCTCGCGGTGGACGCCGGCGGCGACCACGTGCGGCTCGACGGATGGGGTCCGCACCTCGGTGACCGGGGCAGCGCGTACGCCATCGGGTTGGCCGGAATGCGCGCCGCGACCGCGTCGTACGACCAGGTCGGGCCGGCAACCGTGCTGGTCGACCGCCTCGTCGCGGCATTCGGCGGCGTGGACCTGGCCTCGCTTCAGCGTTACTATCGGGACCCGGCCATGATCTCGCGTACGGCGGCCTTCGCCCGCTCGGTGCTCGACGCGGCCGCCCAGCCTGACCCGGTGGCGGGCCGGATCTGCGCCGAGGCCGCGACCGATCTCGCCGACGCGGCGCAGGCGGCAACCGACCGGCTCGGTCTCAGCGGGGCGGCACGCCGAGTGTCCTTCAGCGGACGGCTGCTGACCCCAGGAAACGCTCTGTACAAGGCGCTGTCGGCCGAACTCAAGGCCAGAGGGCTGCCCCTGGTCACGCCCAGAGCGGAGCCGCTCGACGGCGGTCCGGCGCTCTTGAGCGGTGCCGCCCCCTACGCACGCCTGCTGGGGTGCCAGGAATTCGGTGCCGGCGCATGAGGGTCGGACACGGGGTGGCACGTCTCAAGGTCGTGCCCGGAGAACCCATGGGTGGCTACGCCGACCGCTCCGACGGCGTCCAGAATGTGCTCGACCCGCTGGAGGTCCACGTCGTGACCTTCGCCGACGACGGCCACCGGTTCGCGCTGGTGGTCGCGGATCTGATCTGCGTCAATGTCGACGTCGTCGAGCGAATCCGGAGCGCCATGCGGAACATCGGCGTGCAGTCCTGCTGGGTCGCCGCCACCCACACCCACGCGAGCCCCGAGGCGGGCTGCAGCCCCGGCGGCGAAGCGACGCCACGGCACGTCGCCGACCGGCTCGAAGCCGCATCACTCGCGGCCGCACGGTCCGCCCTAGCGTCCGAGCGCGCCGCCAGACTCGGCTCCGCCCGCACGATGGTTCCCAAGCTGGCGGGTCACCGCAACATCGCCGACCCGAGGCCCCTGGATATTCCCGTCGACACCATCGTGGTCACCGCAGGTACCGAGGTGGTGGGGCTGGTCGTGGTCTCACCGGTCCACCCGACCATCCTTCCGGCCGACAACAACCATGTGAGCGCGGACCTCAACGGCGGCATCCGCCGGGCGCTGTCCACACCGGACAGATGGGTCGTCGTCGCCACCGGTGCGGCCGGCAACATCAGTACCAGGCACACCCGCCACGGGCGGGGGCTTGACGAGGCGGATCGGCTCGGCGCCTGGCTGGCCGACCGGGTCGAACCGGTATCGCCGCGCGTCGGCAGCGGTAACCCGACGCCGGTACGCCCGCCGGTCTCGCGAACAGTGGCGCTCGCGCCGAAACAGCCAGCGGAGCTCGACGTCGCCGTGCGACAGACCCCGCAACCCAAGGTCGGAAACGAACGTAGCCACTGGGTTATGCAACAGGGGCTGCGGATCGCGGAGGAACAGGCCGCCCGCCGGCGCACGGAACCGTATGTGATCGATGTGGAGGCGGTGGACCTCGACGGGGTCACCGTCGTGGCCGTTCCCGGCGAACTGTTCCTGGAACTGGGCGAAACGATCCGTTCCGCAGCGCCAGACCAGGTAGGGGACATCGTGGTCCTCGGCTATGCGAACGGCTACCTCGGCTACCTACCCACTCATGACACGCAACCCTGCTACGAAACCTATGCCAGTCCGGTCACCTCGGGCAGCGGCGAGATCGTCGTCGAGGCCGCCGTCGAAGCCGCCGTAGAGGCCGCCCGCGACCGTAAACATTCCAGGAGGATCAATGCCTGAGCCTGCCTACGCCACCATCGCCCGGAACGCACTCGAACAGGTCCTGACAGCACAGCTCGATGCCATAGAGGCAGCGGCCGGGCTCGTCGCCGACGCCATCGCCGCCGGTGGTGTCCTACAGGCGTTCGGGACTGGCCACTCGCGGATCGTCACCCTCGAACTCGCGGCGCGTGCCGGCGGGCTCGCCGCCGTCAGCATGCTGGCGGTCAAGGATCTCGTGATGTTCGGCGGCGCCGACCCGAGGCCGATCCTCGATCCGACCTACGAGCGCGAGTCCGGCCTCGCCGAGCGGATCTACCACCTTGCCGCACCCTCCAAGCACGACGCCTTCCTGATCGTCTCCAACTCCGGGCTCAACGCCGCCGTCATCGAGATGGCAGCGCTGGCCCGCGAGCGCGCGCATCCGATCGTGGCGGTCACCTCACTGGCACACACCCGCTCGGCTGGCGCCCGCTCGACACAGGGACCGCATCTCGCTGACCTGGCCGATGTGGTGATCGACAACCACGCGCCGGCCGGGGATGCGGCACTGGAGATCACCCCAGGAGTTCGGATAGGGGCGGTTTCGTCGTTCACCGGAGTCCTCATCGCGCAGCTGCTCACCGAACTGGTCTGCCGCCAACTGCTGGGCCGCGGCATCGATCCGCCCGTCCACGTATCCGCGAATCTCGCTCAGGGCGACGCGCACAATCGCGTCCTCTATGAGCGGTACCGCGATCAGGTCCGCCCGATCGAACCCTGATCGGGGGCCTGCACAGAGGCCCACCTCGATTTAATCTTGCCGCGTGAGGAAACGCCTGCGGGCCATGTTGGGACTGGCCGTGGCCGGCGTGCTCGCCGTACCGGTCGCCGTGCTCGGCGTCCACGTGACCCACCCTCGTGACGAGGACGGATACCTGGCGCACCTCAAGCAGTACGGCGATCTGCAAAGCGACCGGCCGCTGGAGGTGTTGCCGCCGACCGCGGATCTGATCGCCGAGGGTGATGCGGCGTGCGACTGGCTGCGCGAGCAGCCGTACGCCCTCTGGCGGCACGACCCGGAGTACCGCGAGTCGGCCGTCTTCGCACGATATCTCCGGAACCTCGGCGACCGCTCACCGAAGTGGGGCAACGCGCTGCCAGGTCTGGGATCGGTGGCAGGGGCCGCTTGGGGCTACCTCTGCCCGGCGGACTGGGAGTTGCGGCAACCCCGCCGCCACCCCTTCGCCCCCAAGCCAGATTGAACGACGCAAGTGCCCTGGTCGTGCCTCTACTGGACGGGGAGCGGTGGGCGTTGGCCGTACAGCCATCCGTACAGCCAAAGCTGGATACTCATGCCCGACTTCGCCGGACAACCACGGACGGGCTGACCAGAGGGGAACAACACCCGCTTCCGGCCCTCACTGTCTACGCCGTTCCCCGCTGCCCGGATGACCTACGCCCCATCGTGATCATCCCGCTGGCGAGCCACATCGAGCAGATGGTCAAGGTCGGCTCGCGACCGGCCGGTCGCCGCCGCGAGCGTCCCAAGCGGGTCGGCATGCCCGCGACCGGCCAGGTCCTCGAAGACCGCGAGCAGGTCGATCTCGAAACCGTCCGCGGTCGTACCCCGCGCCTTGGCCAGTTCGGCGAGCCGGCCTTCGACATACCGGCGCACCATCACCTGGTACGCCCCGACGCTCGGCATCTCGTGGGCCTCGGCGACCATGTCGTCGACCTGCCGGCCCATCCGGTGCAGGACCGCCGACGTCACGCCCCATTGGCGGACCTCGGGCGCCGCGCCGTCGGCCAGGCGGATGATCACCTCATCCGGGCCGCTGATTTCGTGCGACCCGTCGTCGTTGTGCCAGCGGGCCGTGATGACGCAGCCCTCATCCTCGCGGGACAGCTCAACGGGCCGGTCGCGATTCTCCTGGGACATACTCTCCTGTCTTTCCGGCACCTCGTGGGCGCCTGCTGCCCGCCCGCGGTGGCGGCGAACTGTCGTACCTGCTCCGCCCGGTCAGGGTGTGGGAGTGGCCGCGCTCAGGACGCTGCCGAAGAACACCATGACGGTGAAGATGACCATCGGGGCGGCGAAGACATAGCCGAGGACGAGACAGGCGACGGCCATGCCGTGCCCCGACCGGGCGCCGTCCCGGGTTTCTCGCATGGCGAGGTGGCCGAGGATGACGGCCAGGATGCACGGCAGCCCGAACAGGCACCAGCCGCCGAGCACGCCGAGGATCCCGAGCACCAGCGACGCCGTGGCCATGCCTGAGGTCAGCGGCGGCTGCCCACGGCGAGGGCCCGCGCGGCCTGCGGGAAGGCCTGGTACGTCACAGCCGATACCCGCGGGTACGCGCCGGCCGGTGCGGACACCGGCGGGTACGGCCCGGGAACAGCGGACACCGGCGGATACGGCCCGGGCAGAGCGGGAACCGGCGGCGCCGGGCGGGTGGGGTCGACGCCGGGCTGGGGGTAGGTCATCGTTCCAGGTCGTCGATCAGGTAGTGCGCCCGCTGCAGCAGCGCGGCCAGCCGGGCGGCGGCGGCCTGCGCGGCGAGGGTATGGTCGCGCAGCTCGCCCAGGGACGCGGCGGCGCGGGCTCGCCAGTCGCCGTCGAGGCGGCCCACCGCGCAGACCGGGCACGGCCCGTCACTCTGGTCGTCGTGGTGCTCGATGGTCAGCCGCAGCAACTCGGCGCTGCACAGCGACGCCCGCCGTCGTGCCGGCGCGCCCATTGCAGCTGGCGTCGCTCGCGCGACCAGCGGCGCCGATGCCTCCGCCCAGCGGCGGACCTGACCGCGGTTCGGCTGGTGCTGCTGCCGGCAGGGGAGTAGTGCCGGGTGGCGAGGTGCTACCGGCGTGGCTGGCTCGGACTTTGCAGAGAAGTGCCAGATCCGCCACTCGGAGTCCGAGGACTACCCCGCTGTTGCCGGGCCGGGGCGAGTTCCAAGTTGACCTGAGGCCACGTAGTGTCTACAGCCTGCTGCATGAACCGAGTTGCATGCGTCTGGAAAAAGGGGCGCGACCGCGGGCTGTATGCAGCGCATCGGCGGCCGGCGAGATGGTGGGTTGCCGCGAGCAACTCCCCCTGCGTGTCGGGGCTGACCTGGATCGTGCCAGTGGAATCGACACGGACATGACCATGCTCGAATAGCGCGTCGCAGCCGAGCAAGCAAGCGGCCATGATGTTGTCGGGATTTAGACGCTCAGCGCGCGTCGCATCAGCGCGCCGTTTGATATGGGCCGCAGAAACGAGCCGCACCGGCAGCCTTCGGCCGCAGAGATCACAGGTCACCTCGGTCTGCGAGCCGAACTTCAACCTGCGCAGGCGGCGCTGCTCACGCCGTCGTACGGCGAAGACCAGGGCGTCGAGGTCTCCGGCCAGAGAGGGCTGTTCGTCCTGGTCGCCGTCCGTCCCGTCGTCGAAGGCTGCGATGGCCACTGGGTCTCCGGCAACGGGTGCGCCCTGCTTGGTGCCGGACAGGCGGAGGGCACTCATCACGGCTGGCCCGAGCCGGCATCCTGGCACTCGTTCAAGGCTTTGAAGAACCTCGAGATCGACCCGCTCAGGGTAGAGCTTGTCTTTCCATACCTCGGTACTTGACCAGTAGAGTGGGCGCGCTACCCGAGTGATCAGGACCTCGGCCAATTCCTGCGCGAAGAACTGTTGATCGTCCACACGAGGACCTCCAGGCGCCCTGAAACCCAGGATCAGGTAGTCGCTGGGACGGATGCGGAGGGCCACGGCTCGATTTGCGGTGCCATCTGCGCTGCCGCGGTCAAGCACGCTGGACTGCCAACCCCAGATGCCCTGCGTCTTGCCCTTTTCGAAGTTTTTCCTAGATCTGCGCCCGACATAGACGTAAAAGAACGCCGACAAGCTTCCTGCCCCCGAGTGCACGAAGTGCTCGTGCGGTGGAGGCATGTTCAGATTCGAAAGCCTGTCGGACCGCCTTTCAGGCAGACTCTAGCCATCTCCCCAGGCGGGCACCAGGCGGCCTCAGCTACCTCTGGCCGTTCCAGTAATGGCAGCTTCGTACATTGTCTCTACTGCGCGGTCCACCTGAATCAGCGAGGCCAGGTAGTCGCGGGTCTCGGGGTCGGTCGAGTAGAGGATGGTGCCGCGCATACCCCGGGTCATCAGCACCTTGTATGTGTTGCGGATCAGGCGGTCAGCCTCGAAATCGCTGAGCGCCTTCAGGCTGCGGAATGCCGGATCCTTCGACTCCGCCCGCCGGGTGACGAGCCGGCCCTCACGAGCGACGAGATCTGGCCCGATGATTACGCCCGACCACTCGTACTCGAAGCCTTGCGCCGTATAGACGCAGCCCACCTGGCCGAAGCCGTTCGGGTCGGTGGCCCAGAACGCGCTGCCCGGAGCGTCGCCGACGCTGCGGTCGCTCTTGACGTTCCATGGCCGCGACCACCCGCCGATCTGCACGTCCGGCACCAGCGAGTCGTCCGTGCGGGGGTCGCTCCACGGCCAGCAGTAGCCGGCGGACATGCGAGCCGTTTCCCCAACGGCCTGCTTCGCCCTCAGGGACGTCTCCATTTCCTCCGGCGACTCCGCCAGCCGCAGGTCGAACCGCCCGTCGCCGGTCCAGACCGACGGCTTGCCGCCGTCGAGCCCGAGCAGGTCGAGGACCCATTGTTCGTACGCCTCGCTGCCGCCGCAGCGGAACTGGTCGTGCAGCGACACGACCTCTACGTCCAGGTTGAGCTGCTTCGCGTACGCCGAGATGACGTCAACGCTGCCCAGCTCGCCCGGCTTGACCACTTGGTGTTCGTCGAGCAGGAACACCGGCACCCGGGCGACGGCGATCAGCTCGTCGATTTGCGGGCGGGCCTTGTCCCGCTTCGCCTTCGGCGTGAAACGGTTGACCGACGTCTCCCGGATTCGGTGCGCCTCGTCGCAGATCAGCACGTCAAGGCCGTTCCGCTCGGCGGACATGAAGCTGTTGAAGTACCCGAAAAGGTTCTTCAAGCGGGTCGAGCCCTTGCCGGCGTACCTGCGCAGGGTCTGGGTGAACGACCGCGAGCCGGTGGCGTGCATGACCGAGCGCTGCTGCCGGGCCAACTCGCCGAGCACCGAGAGCGCGATCACGCTCTTCCCGCTGCCTGGTCCGCCAGAAACCACCACGACCGACTTGCGGTCTGCGGCGCGTGCCCGCTCCACCGCGTGCAGCACCAACTCGTACGCCAAGCGCTGCTCGTCGAGGAGCGTGAAGTGCGACCGCTGCTTCAGCTCGGCGGCCGCGTACGACAGGAGGTGCTTGCTCGGCCGGACCGAACTCGTGAGGAAGCGGTCCGCGGCGGCCGCACCCGCGGCGGGGGCCAGGTGGGTACGGAGATAGTCGAGGAACTGGCCGCGGCGCTGTTTGGTGAAGATCCGGCTCTGCTCGGTGGGCCGCCGCAGGAAGAGGTCGTTCACGTCCCGGTCGGCGGCGTTGTGCAGGTACGCGGCACCGACTATGGGGCTTCGGCGGTGGGAGAGCACGCCGAGGAAATCCGTCAGGTACTCGCAGTAATCGCCGACCTGGACGCCGGGGTGCAGGCGTGGGCTCCGGGCGTGCTCGACCAGGACAAGGCGGTCAGACCCTTCGTAGGCCTCCGCCTGGGACCACTGCTTCAGCTCCACGACCACGTAGGAGTCCTCGGCGGTCTTCGGATGTACGCCGGCCAGCACCACGTCGATACGCTTGCTGGTCAGCGGGAGCTGGTATTCGACCAGCACCTCGACCTGGCCCAGGCCGGCGTCCGTCAGGTCCTGCGCGAGCACCGGGAGGCTGCGCACCCAGGACCGGTGTTCGGCGGGGCTCACGTTGTGTCCGATGTGTTCCGCGATGCGATCGGCCAGCGTGCCGGCGGCGGCGTAGCGGAGGAGACCATCGGCGGAGGTGCGGAACGCAGACAACACTTGCCCCCGGGCAGCACGAAGTGATCGTGCGCATGGGGGGCGTGTCCGGCCATGACCGGAAGCCCGTCGTTACGCGCTTGTATTGCTGGACTGTAGCGAAGAGATCATCCCCGCGCACGTCCCGCTACCGCTTGGCGGCGGAGCCTTTGGCCTGTTCGACGGGATAGCGGATGGCAATCTCATCCAACTTGCCGAAGGCGGCCTCCTCCAGGTCGATGCCGAGGACGTCCGCCAGCCGGGTCAGGTAGATCATCACGTCGCCAATTTCCGCCCGGACACGTGCGCCGGCCCCGGGGTCGTCCATCACCGCGTCGGCCTGTTCTGGGGTGAGCCACTGGAGTTCGGCCAGCAGTTCACCGACCTCGCCGGCAAGGGCCATAGCGAGGTTCTTTGCCGTGTGGAACTGCTGCCAATCACGTTCCTCGGCGAAGGCGCGCACGCGAGCCGTCAGATCGTTCACGAAAGAAGTCTTGCATGGCTGATCTTCGGCTCTCGGACGGCGCGTCCATCTCCGGCCGGCTTCATCCTGCGCATCCGCTGCCTGTGCTGATGGGATTGAAGTCAACCCTGATGCGCGGAAGGCGCGGCATGCCAGACCCTGGTGAACTCACCCAGGGCCAGCACCGCTACTCCGAGTCCTGAAGATCCGGCCGGTGGTCTTTGATCCAACGCTCGACATCCTCGGCCTGCCAGATCCGTCCGACTGACAGGACGGCCACCGGGTCGGGGAAGGACTTCGAGTTGGTGATTTGGTAGGCGCGCGTTCGGGAGACGCCAAGCATCTCCTGCACTTCTTGGCTCGCCACCAGCCGAAGCTTCCCCACGCCGTCACGGTAGGAGCATGCGAACTGAACATCTGCTCACTGTGCAGATGCTCTGTTCATCCGCTCAGATGCGTGTAGGCTGTTCACCCGTTCACACGGAGTTCGAAGCCACCACGGACGGGAGGGACATGGGCAGGCGGTGGAAGTGGTTCTTGCGGCCGGGCAGGGCCGCGATCGACCTGATTCGGCAGGCCGTACCGCACGGGGACGTGCCAGGCCGCTATCGGCGGCCGAACGCGACGGACGGCGTGCTCGATTGGCGGGTGACCTCGCGGTGCGACGGTGCGGTCGTCTACGAGCGGCCCGACCGGTGGCGGGCGGCTCCGACGCGGAACCACCGCACGCAGCGCTGCGACCCGCAGCCGTCCGGCGAGTGGAACAGCAAGCGTCGGTGGAGCAGCCCGGCCGAGGGGAGGGGATCGGATGGCTGAAGACCTGGGGTCGACGGTGCCACGCCGGCAGCTCGGGCGGACGCTGCGGGAGCTGCGGACCGAGGCGCGGATGACGCTGGACGGCGCGGCGCAGGCGTTGCAGTGCAGCCGGCAGAAGGTGTGGCGGATCGAGACGGGCCTGAGCGCAGTGCGTGGGCTGGACGTGCGGGGGATGTGCGAGCTGTACGCCGCCACTCCTGAGCTGGCCGGCGCCCTGGTCGCCCTGGCCGGGGAGACGAGGGCGAAGGGCTGGTGGCACTCGTACGGCGACACGATCCCCGACTGGTTCGAGCTGTATGTCGGCCTGGAGTCCGCCGCGTGCCGGCTGCGCGAGCACGACGACGCGCTGGTCCCCGGGCTGTTGCAGACCCGGGCGTACGCGACCGCCGTCTGCCAGCACCGGCCGGGCCTGACCGAGGACGAGCGGGAGCGCCTGGTCGAGGTACGGCTGCAACGGCAGGCTCTCCTGCGGCGGCGGCTGCCTCCGCCGCCCTGGTTCGACGTCATGGTCTCCGAGGCGGTGCTGCTGCGCGTCGTCGGCAGCCCGGCGACGATGGCGGAGCAGCTACGGCACCTGGTGGAGGTGAGCCGCCTGCCGCACGTGTCGATCCGGGTCCTGCCGCTCGCCGCCGGCCTGCATTACGGTGCCGTCGCGGGCGCGTTCGTGGTGCTCGACTTCCCGCTCGGCAACCGCGTCGAGCCGGAACCGTCGGTCGTCTATAGCGAGTCGCTGACCGGCGCGCTCTACCTGGACCGGAAGGAAGAGCTTGCCGCGTACGAGGACGTCTGGGCCAGCCTCGACTCGCTGGCCCTGGACCAGGACCAGTCCCGACACCTAATCGGGAAGATTAGGCATGAGGTTCACCATGGTTGACCTGACCGGCGCAAGCTGGCGTACCAGCAGCCGCAGTGGCGACAATGGCGGCAACTGCGTCGAGGTCGCCCACAACCCGTCCGGCGTCGTCGCCGTACGTGACAGCAAGGACCGCAGTGGTCCGGTACTCATCTTCACCCCCGGTTCCTGGGCCGCGTTCGTCCGAGCGGCCCCGTCGTCGCGCTGGTGAGCGAAGCGGTTGCGGTCTGCTGCACGGAACCGTTCGTGCTCAGCGTCCTCGCCATCGCGGGGCTGCTCGGCCGCTGGTCGTTGGGCTCTGGGGTTTGACCTGGAGTGTGCACCGCCGCCAGGACGTAGCCAACGCGCCGTTGTTGCCGCTCGAGCCCTTGGTGCCTTGACAGTAAGCCTCGTTGACGGCCACCGAGCCAGCGGGTAGATCCGCGTGGAGGGCTCGAGCAGCATTCGCAGCCGGAAAGGAGGCTCGGACTACCCGGGAAACGGGCGCTCGTCGGTAACGCGTCGGTCCCGGACACTCGCGGGCCGGTCCCCGGACCGCCTTTGCCGGTCCACGTGACCACTGCCGCGGTCCGGGACCCCGTCCTCGCGGTCCCTGGCCCGGGCCGGCCAGCGCTCGGCGGTCCCGGGCGCTGTTCGCGGTCCCGGACCGGCTACGGCGGGCAAGACCCCGGTCCGGGTACGCGGCCCGGGCATTGCCGCTCTGGTCCGGGCCGCCCGGACCGCCGCTCAAGCCTTGACCGCTCCCGGCATCGCTGTCCCGCAAGGCCCTCAGCCGGCAGCTACATGCGGACGGGCAACAGCTGTCCACATGCCTAGGTGCCCTCGTGCGCGTCCTGCCCGCCGGAGTCACCCCACCCGACCACCCCTACGCCTGCCGGGTGAGGCGGGATGCCGCGCGGCAGGACCACGATCCGTGATTCCGGTCAGACTGTGCCGTCCCGCTGCGGGGGAGTGAGCGGCTCTGTCAGCAAGCCCCGTCGCCTGACGGGATCTGACGCGACCTCACAGGACCTGACCCGATCTGGCAGGACCTGACCCGACGGGTGGGCTAACAGCTGGTCTGCATTGAACTCGAGGCGGTTCAGCTGGGCGCCGCTGTTAGCCCTGACAGGGGCTGACAACAGTGCAGCAGCGGTGCCTTCCCGCGGGCTGTCGCCGTGGCGTGCGGGCGATGCGGCGACGCGTGCCAGCGGTCGACAGGGGCAGTTTTGGGCGCTTGTCGCGGCCGAGCCCAGCTCTGTGGATGTCAGCCCGCGTGTGGAGGCTCGGCTGGGTGCGGCATTGGGGGCTCGGTTGGGGGCGTCGGCGAGTCGAGGCCCCAGACGAGCGCTGCCGATCTGCCCTGTCAGGTGGTTGAGCTGCGAAAACCTGACCCGATACGAACCCGTCAGCAAGATCAACCTGTCCCGACTCTCTATTGTTTTTTATCCCCCGGGGCTTTTACGCGCCCCGGGGATCGAGTTCGCTCCAGATGGCGAGGTGATCGCCGGGCCGGAGTTCCGGACGCTGGAAGCGGCGTGGATCGAGGGGGTCGCCGCGATGGCCCGTGCGGGCGCCCGAGTCATCGTCGATGAGGCGCGGTCGGGGATGCCCCAGAACGGACAGGCGACCGCGACGATGCCGAATGCGGCCGGGTTGCGTGTCGACTGTCGGCTTCACTGACCGTGATGGTTACGGGATCGGCACAATGGCGCGACGCGATCTTGGTAGGACATGCCGGATCAGGTAGCGTGCCCTGTCACATCGCTAGTGCACAACCCTGGCTGCCCGTCACAGGGGGCTGAATCGGAGGGACGCAGCGTGACTTTCCCCAGCGCAGTCCGCAGGGCTGGACTCATGGTGGCGATCGCCGCCCTCGCCGTGAGCGGCGGATGCGCCAAGAAGGACGAGGGCGAGGTCCAGGCGGGCGGCGTCAAGCTCATCGAGAAGGGCAAGCTGACCGTCTGCACCCACCTGCCGTACGCGCCGTTCCAGTCGAAGGATGCCAGCGGCAAGATCGTCGGGTTCGACGTCGACGTGATGGACCTGGTCGCCAAGGAGCTGGGCGTCGAGCAGTCGATCGTCGACACCCCGTTCGAGGGGATCAAGTCGGGCCAGGATCTGAACACCGGCAAGTGCGACGTGGCCGCCGCTGGCATGACGATCACCGAGGAACGGCAGAAGGTGATGAACTTCTCCGATCCGTACTTCGACGCAACTCAGGCACTGCTGGTCAAGACCGGCAAGTCGTACAAGTCGCTCGACGACCTCAAGGGCAAGAAGCTCGGGATCCAGGCGTCGACCACGGGCCGTGACTACGCCAAGAAGTTCGAGCAGGAGAAGGGCCTGCAGCTCGTCGAGTTCGAGGACGTCGCCGCCCTGCAGCAGGCCCTCGCCAACGGCCAGGTCGAGGCCGCCATCAACGACCTGCCGGTCTGGACCGAGTACATCAAGAAGAACCCGGGCGGGTTCGAGGTGACCGCGGAGTTCGACACCGGCGAGCATTACGGGTTCTCGGTGAAGAAGGATGACAACCCGGAGCTGCTCAAGAAGATCAACGAGGTGCTGACCAAGTCCAAGCAGGACGGCACCTACGACAAGATCTACGAGAAGTGGATCGGCAAGCAGCCGGCCAAGTGATCGAACCTCATGGCAGGAGGGCGCGCGCCCGGCGCGCGCCCTCCACGTGGGCAAGGAGCATCGAACCGTGAAGCTGCGACGGCGCCAGCGAGAGCGGCTGTCCCTCTGGCTCCAGTACCTGGCCTTCGTCGCCGTCGTCGCCGCGGTGATCTACGCCGCCGACTGGGGCCGGCTGAAACAGGCGTTCTTCCGCGTCGACATCATCGAGTCGATGTTCCCGACGATCATCACCGTCGCGCTGCGCAACACGATCCTCTACACCCTGGGTGCCTTCGCCTTCGGCCTCGTGTTCGGCACCCTCCTCGCGCTGATGCGGCTGTCCCGGGTTGCTCCGTACCGCTGGGTGGCGACGGCATACATCGAACTGTTCCGGGGACTGCCCGCGCTGCTCGTGCTCTTCCTCGTCGGGTACGGCATCCCCATCGCCTTCCCAGAGCGGGAGATTCCGGGCGGCGTGTTCGGTTCGATCGCGATCGGTCTCGGGTTGACCGCCGCGGCGTACATGGCGGAGACCATCCGCGCCGGCATCCAGGCCGTGCCGAAGGGACAGATGGAGGCGGCGCGCACCCTCGGCATGTCGCACTTCACCGCGATGCGCACCATCGTCATCCCGCAGGCGTTCCGGATCGTGATCCCGCCGCTGACAAACGAACTCATCCTGCTCACCAAGGACTCGTCGCTCGCCTACGTGCTCGGCGTGACGGCGCAGACCATCGAGATCACCAAGTTCGGTCGGGACACGCTGAACGACCGGGTGAACGCCACCCCGCTGCTGGTGGCCGGCTTCACCTACCTGATCATCACCCTGCCCCTGTCGCAGGTGGTGCGACGCCTCGAACTCCGCTACGCCAAGGCTCGGTGATCCACATGACGACGACTCAGTCCCGGCCCGCCGTCGAGATCCGTGACCTGCACAAGTCCTTCGGCCCGATCGAAGTGCTCAAGGGCATCGACTTCGAGGTCGGTCACGGCGAGGTGGTCTGCGTCATCGGGCCGTCCGGTTCCGGCAAGTCGACGCTGCTGCGCTGCGTCAACCTCCTCGAGGAGCCGACCGCCGGCAAGATCTGGGTGAACGGTATCGAGGTGACCGACCCGGACGTCGAGATCGACTCGGTACGCCGCGGCATCGGAATGGTCTTCCAGTCGTTCAACCTCTTCCCGCATCTGACCGTGCTCGACAACCTCACCATCGCCCAGCGCCGGGTGCTCCGGCGCGGCCGCGCCGAGGCCGAGCGGATCGCGCGGGACAACCTGGATCGGGTCGGCCTGACCGACAAGGCCAAGGCGTTTCCGGCCCAGCTCTCCGGCGGGCAGCAGCAGCGGGTGGCGATCGCCCGCTCGCTGTCGATGGACCCCAAGCTGATGCTCTTCGACGAGCCGACCTCCGCACTCGATCCGGAACTCGTCGGCGACGTGCTCACCGTCATGCGCAAGCTCGCTGAGGAGGGCATGACGATGATGGTGGTCACCCACGAGATGGCGTTCGCCCGGGACGTCGCCGACCGCGTCGTGTTCATGGACGGCGGCGTCGTAGTCGAGCAGGGCCCGCCGCAGGAGGTGCTCGGCGCGCCGCGGCACGAACGGACCCGCTCCTTCCTGTCCCGGGTCCTCGACCCGGCCCATGTCGCGCAGCTCGGCCAGCCCGACCAGTTCCCGGAGCCCGCGGGGTTGCCTCGCCTGCCGGCCGACGACCGCCACAACCTGTGACGATCACGACGTCATGCGACCGACCCGACTCGGACGGATTCGCGTGGGAGCAGGCATGAGGATCGCGGTCACCGGGGGCACCGGTCGGGTCGGCGGCCAGGTGGTGCGACTGCTGGCCGCCGAGGGACGGCACGACGTCATCCCGCTGTCGAGTCGTACCGCACCGTACGACGACCCTGCGGCGCTGCGCGTGGCGCCGGACGGGGTCGACACGCTGGTGTTCGTGTCCAGTGATGACGGGGCCGCGCGGGTGGTCGTCCACCACCACAACGTCCTGGACCCGCGATCCAGCGCGGGGTCCGGCACGTGGTGCTGCTCAGCGGCTTGGACGTCGCTCTGAACTCCCCGTTCTGCTACGCGTTCACCAACGGCGACACCGAGCGGCTGCTCCGCGCCCCCGGCCTCCCGTACTCCATCGTGCGCGCCGACCTGTTCACCGAGTTCTTCCTCGGCTTGGTCCGGCAGGTCGGCGCGAGCGGCGCCGACCAGACGGTCGCGCTCCCGGCCGCCGACGGCCGCGTCTCCCTCGTCACACGAAGCGACGTGGCGCGTTGCCTGGCCGCCCTGGCCCTGCGCGAACCCACCAACGCGCACTACGACGTGACGGGGCCGGAGAGCCTCACCGTCGAGGCGATCGCCTCGGCCGTCGGGTACCGGTACGCCGACGCCGCGCCGGCCGACTTCGCCGGCGCCCTGCTGCGCCTCGGCGAGGAGCCGTGGTGGACCTACGCGTACACAAGCATGTTCGAGTCCATCCGCCAGGGCCGGGCAGCGACCTCCGACGCGGTCACCGAACTGACCGGCCGCGCACCGGCCTCCCTCGAGGACGTGCTCAACGGCACGAGCCGCAGTTCAGGAACCGCCGCCTGAGAGCGCGAGGCGGGTCTCGGCCAACCGGGAGATCGCAGCGCAGAAACGCTGGGGTCGCCCCGGGATGCGCTGATCGGTCCCGCGCGACGACTGAATCGCCAAGCCGTTCAGCGATGTGATCTCGGTCGTCATCTGGCGTCTCTCCCTGATCGGGCACTTTCGTGCCGGTGGCTGCCGCCGAATCGGCGTGTACGACAGGAGGCCGGCTTTCGTCCTAGGCTGAATCTCGCACGTGATGGACAGGAGGCTGAGATGGCCGGGAACGCGCTGACCGAGACGATGGTGACTGAGGTGATGGCCGAGCTGGCTGAGCTCGAGGACCCGAGGACACGCGAGGTGAACGAGAGACACGGTGACGATCACGGTGTGAACCTCAGCAAGCTGCGCGCACTCGCGAAGCGGCTGAAGACGCAGCAGGAACTCGCGTGCCAGCTCTGGAAGAAGGATGACACCGCGGCGAGACTGCTGGCGATCCTGATCTGCCGCCCGAAGGCGTTTGAGCGTGACGAGTTGGACGTCATGTTGCGCGAGGCGCGTACACCGAAGGTTCACGACTGGCTCGTGAACTACGTGGTGAAGAAGAACCCGCGCTCCGAAGAGCTGCGCCTGGCCTGGTCCGCCGATCCGGATCCAGTGGTCGCGAGTGCCGGCTGGGCGCTGACCACCGAACGCGTGACGAAGAAGCCCGAGGGTCTCGACCTCGCCGGACTGCTCGATGTCATCGAGGCGGAGATGAAGGAGGCCCCGGATCGCCTGCAGTGGGCGATGAACGAGTGCCTGGGTCATATCGGGATTGAGCATGCCGAGCACCGCGCCCGTGCAATCGACATCGGCGAGCGCCTGGAGGTGCTCAAGGACTATCCGACTTCCCCGGGCTGCACGTCTCCGTTCGCGCCCATCTGGATCACCGAGATGGTGCGCCGCCGGCACGACAAGTAGGAAGGCCGCGCTCGCGCTCGTGCCGCTACGTTCTGAGAACCCGGTACCCGATACGAACACTTGTTGAGATCAGCTCACCGAATGTATCTCTACTGTGGCCGCACGGCCGACGAGTTATCGGTTCGCAGATTGTTGGAAGGGCCCTCGCTTTCTCAGTAGGCAGTGACACGACTCAGCCGAAAGACCAATCGGGGAGCGTGCTCGATGCGGACCGAACCGTCGATATGGCAACAGCTCACCGTGAACTGATGAACAGGAAGAGGAGAAAGAAGTTGACCAAGAACAGCCCCCAGAGGAAGAGCACGAGGGTCAGGCCCATGCCCGTCCGGCCCGCGTAGAGGTTGCCTACGCCGAATATGCCGAGGAGCCCGAGCGCCAGTTGCAGGGCGACCGCGACGCCGGCCGACTTCTGCGGTACCACGGGCACCGGGAACGCGGCGTGAATCGGGGCGGGGAGCGGCTGGCCGTACGGGTCCTAATAGGTCACGGGCGCAAGTATGATTTCGACGATCAGGCGGAGTAACCCGCCGATCGGTCTCATCGCTAGGACTTGCGGACGGGTGTCCACCTTTTGGCCGCGTTCACAAACTCACCCCAGATGCTCGGCACGAAGATCAGCGCTGGCCCGGCCGGGGCCTTGGAGTCGCGTATGGCGACGATGCCGGGGAGGTTGGTGGCGACCTCGACGCAATCCCCACCGTTGCCGCCGCTGCGGGTGCTCTTGCGCCACACGGCGCCGGTCAGGTCAGTCATGCCGCAACTCCCCAGTGATCCTCTTGATCATGTCGATCGATTCTGAATTGCTGAGGGCGAGCGCATCCAGCCCCTTCCAGACGCGTTCATAGGTGGTCAGTTCGTCGGCCTTGTCGAGGTAGAGCGCGCCGGTTAGCGACTCGCTGTACACGATCGAGGGCTCGGGTGCCACTCGGCCGCCCTTGGCGGGCGGGAAGTCGAGGATCACGAAGGAGCCGGCCACCGCGCCGGGCTGCGGACCCGCAGCCAGCGGGAGCACCCTGATGGAGGCGTTCGGCAGGCCGGACAGTTTGATGAGGTGGTCGAGCTGGGCCTGCATGACTCCCGGCCCTCCGACAGTCCGCCTGAGGACCGCCTCGGAGAGTACCTGGGATACCTGCGGCGCCGCCGGCAGTTGGCGCGTCAGCAAAGACTGTCGTTGCAACCGAACCTCGACCGCTCGCTCCCGGTCTTCCTCGCTTGCCTGCGGGCGGTCAAGTCGGTAGATGGCCTGCGCGTACTTACGGGTCTGGAACAGACCGGGGATAAGGGACTCGTCGTAGCGCCGCAGGTGGGCGGCGGCGGATTCCAGGCCGACGTACAGCTCGAACCAGCTCGGCACCGCGTCTCCGTACGCGTGCCACCAGCCCTTCGACTTCGTCTCCGCGGCCAGCCCCTTCATCGCCTCGGTTATCTCTTCC
>NZ_JBUEGB010000075.1:0-30705 GCF_054963695.1 Micromonospora sp. RTBAU3-60
GCCGTCCGCCAGTGATAGCCGTGGACCCGTCCCGACGAGGCCCCGCACATCGGGCAGACCCCGGTGTCCTGCGGCGTCCGGGCCCGCACCACGATCCGCTCACCCTCGTCGACCACGTCCTCGACGATCAGCGGGGACAGCCCCGAGAACACCGCCTGTACAAGCTCGTTGAAATCCTCCATATGGGAGTCGGCGACGCCTCGCCACCCTTCGTCACCACCGAATGTGAGACAGGGCCGTTAACTTGACACTCCCCCCGCTCGTCGCTGACCCGCTCGGCGAAGTCGGCCATGTCGCGGTGCCAGCCTGTTGGGGGCAACGCCTCGATTGGGACCATGTCGAGTTCGTCGAGATCTACGAGCGTCTTCCCGTCGATGCCGCAGTCTGCCGTCCAGATCATGATCTCCCCCGCTGGCCGGATCAATGAGCCAGCGATACTCGTACGTTCTCTTGTCCTGCAGCGCCCTTGCGATCTCATCGAGATTGAGGTGGCGTACGTCGAGCATGGTGTCCGCTCCCGCCGCCGTGGTCGTCTGCAACTGCGGTAGGTCCGCTTCCCTCTTGACCGCGAGACTGCCGGCCCGGCCGATTATCAGCACGGAGACCCGAGGCCGTGAGGCGACTACTGCTCCAGCAACTTGGCACAGGGAGACCGGGCAGCTACAGCCCAGCGGCGTCGAGCGTCTTGAGGAACGTCGGCCGGCGCTTGTGCGCGATGCGCAGCTCCGCGACGTACCGCCCGAACGCCCCAGGTTCTCTTGCCGCCTCGTACGCCGTCTGCAGGGCGGGGAGCAACGCGACGGCCCGTCGGTAGCGCCGCTTGTCGGCCGAGTCGAGGATCGCCTGCTCGATGAGGTCCCGGTACGGCTGGATCACCTCCTCCGGATGCGTCGCGGCCCGTCTCTGCAGCAGGGTCTGCCACTGCGGCCCGTCGAGCCACCGCCGTTGGTGCAGGGCCACCTGCCAGGCATCGTCGTCACGACCCGCCGCCAGCAGCACGTCAACCAGCTCCGGGGCGTACGTCGGCTGCTGGTCAACCCGGTCGCGCAGCACCTGTATCGCCCACGCCGTCGGGTCGTCGCCGCCGACCGTCGCCATGGTGTCGATCAAGGATCGGTAACCCGCGGCGGTGGGATGCCGGGCGAACTCCTCCCGCCGGACCCCTACGGCACCCAATGTGTGACCAGCGGTGACGAGCATGTCGACCAAAAGATCACGGAGCCGGTCGGTGTACGGAGAGCCCGTGTTGGCGGCCACGCCCCGCCGGGCCCAATCGATAGCCTCATCCCCGCGGCCGGCGGCACGTAACGCCTCGGCGATCCGCTGGTACTGCACGGCGTTGGTGAGGTGTTCGGCCAGCACGGCGACGTACCGGTCGACGTCGCCCGACACCTCGGCGAGCTGCTCACGCAGGTCCCGCACCGCGAACGCGGCGATCCACGACTCCGGGTCAGCGACGCGCGCCCGCTCGGCGACCAGCCGCTCCACCTCGGCGATCCCCCGCTCCCCCAGCGCTGAAGCGAAAGTCGGCCAGCCGGACCCGCGGCCAGCCGGGACTGTCGCACTCCAACTTCACCAGCCAACCGGCCAAGCTGACCGGATTCGGCAGTGCCGCCGCACAGGCCTTCGCATACAGGTCCATGAGCTCCTGCAGGTCGTCACCGACGATCCCGGACGAGTCGTCCATATACATCAGCGCCCGCGTGACGCGATCGACGGCCTTGCGCAACACGGGCAACGCGAGATCCGCCCGCCCCACGGCGACCAACCGAGCACCCTCCTCGGCCACCTGACGGACGGTCTGCGAATACTCCCGCCGCCGCCGGTAGGGATCGCGCCGGCGATCCCAGCGCAGCCGGTCCACCAACACCGTCAGCTCATCACCAGTCACCGGCCCATCTCAGCAGACCGCGATCCCGAGCTCGGGAACGCGCCGCCCTATTGTGTGGGGCGTGCCGAATGACCAGGGCCTGGACAACGCGATCGAGACGATCATCGTCGACGCCTACGGCGCCGACGAGCAGCACAGCGCGTTCCTCACCGTGATCGAGGACGAGATCCACCTGCCCACCGCAGCAGCTCTGCTCGGCACCCCGGTCACCGTCACCTCCATCGACTACGAAAACGAGGCACACGGCATCGTCGCCACCTGCCACGGCCCGCACGGCGTGGGCGAGGTCACCTTCGCCGACCTGGCGTTCCCGCCGGACACGGTCACCGCCTGGATCCATGCCGCCTACCGGCGCTACCTCGACCTCACGCCGTTCCCGGCCCGGCCGAGGCCCGAATGGACCTGGCCCAGCACCTGACGGTGCCTCAGCGCCGGCGAGCGTACCCGGCCAGCCGCTCACTGACCGGGCTGACCCGCGGCCGCGGCGCCCGCCGAAAATACTCCGGCTTGTACGCGCGCAGAAGCTCCTCGCCGTCGCGGACCCAGTCGAAACGCGCCTTCTTCAACAGTCGCCGAAACACCACACTGGCCCGCTCGGGATCACGCTCCGCCAGCCGCCGCAGCACCAGCGGGGCGACGCTGTCATCCTGCAGGTACGCCAGCGTGTGCTCACGGTAACGGCGGCGGCGCAACAGGTCCGGATCCGCGAACGCCGCCTCCACCAGCCCGAACTCGGCGTAGAAACCCAACCCGTCGACCTCGTCGTAGATCATCGCCACCGTCTCCGCGTCCACGACATCCGACGGCAACTCCAACACCGGCGGGTCACCGGCCGCCATTGAGGACGGGGTGCCAGACAACTCGGCACGGCAGAAAGCATGGTAATCGGCCATCCGGTCCACTACCTGATCGCCGGCCACCACCACCAGATCGCTGCCGAAGAACCGCACGAACCTGTCCCGGTCCTGGCGTTGCACCTCCCAAGCCTGGGCCAGCTTCTCCGGGTTCCGGTACACCGCCTCCGGCGCGCGCAGCGACAGCTCCAACGCCATCTCGTACGCAACGTCCCGCTCTTGCGCCCGCCACACGTTCATCGGGCCGCTGATCATCCACTCCTCGCCCACCGCCACCAGCCGAGCGAGCAGAAACGACCGAGGCGGCGTACGCCGGAACACCGACGGACCCATGTTGGAACGCACGCGATAGGTCAACTCATCAACGAGGTTCACCACCACCAGCGCAGCCCCGTCGCGCCCCTGCACCTCGAACGGCCCCTGCACCACGTCCCGCCACCCCAGCAGCATCCGCCGCTCCAGCTCGGGCAACTCCGGGCGCGCGGCGACGAACTGCTCCACCACCGTCCGGCCGTTTCGCAGCCGATGCTCCAGGACGAAGTAATCCCACAAGATCATCAGGGTGTGCTCGTCGAGCAGACCCCGACCGCCATGCTGGCTCGCGAGCACATCGTCGAACGCCCGGTCGTAGCGCGGCTGCTGCGAGAACGCCACCAGCTGCCGCTTCAACTCACCCGCACGACTCAACAGATCATCATGAACAGTGACCGGCACGCCTGTTCATACCACGACCCGACTCCCCCGGTATCCGACACACCGCCCAGCCGCCACCTCACCGAGCCCGCGACAGGCGCTCTCCGACGACCGTGCCGCATGCAGAAGTTCCTCGATCTACCGAAGCCACAGCCGCCGGCGCCTGCAGCACATGACGCGAAATCAAGGAAGCAACGTGCCGGTGCATCCGCGATCGGCGTGAAGCCGCAGGTCGGAGCGGGTGAACGCGAGCAGGACCGACGGCCAATCCGCAGCGCGGTTACCGCAGTCGAAGATCATCCGTTACCGGATGTTACCGCCGTTACCCGGGAAGATCTCCATCTCCCCGAGTCAACCGGTCGGGACGGCCGGATTTGAACCGACGACCCCTTGACCCCCAGTAGTCCGGTGGCCCAGCGGCATGCTCACGCACGTTTGCCCAGGTCGCCTCAAGCATAAACCGGCCGAGTATAGGAGTCGTCGCACCACTCCCCAGCCCCATCGGCTCCCCTGCCAAGCAGCGTCCACGTTCTTCTGGTCCGTGTACGGCGATCACTACATCGAGATGATCAAGGGACATCTCCTCAGTCCCGAAAACCATACCGAGCAGGAGAGGGCGAGCCCGCAGGCAACCGATGCATGCGGCACCTCCCGCCGCCGGCCGCTCGGCGGTGTGGCGGGACGTGACGGATCGGGCCGGCATCAGTGATGATGAAGCGGTGAGGGGGCTGTGACGGTGGAGATCGAGGTTTCGGCACGGGAAGCCGAGGTGCTCGCTCTACTGAAGGAGCGGTGCAGCAACGCCGAGATCGGGCAGCGGCTGTTCATCTCTGTTCGTACCGTTGAAAGCCACGTCTCGTCATTGCTGCGCAAGTATGGCGTCGCCGATCGGCACGATTTGTCGGCACTGGCATCGACCGCCTCGGTGGCGGCGACGAACCGGGCGGACGCCGTCGTCGCCGGGCTCCCCGTACCGCGGACCACCTTCGTCGGTCGCCGGCAGGAGCGGGAGTCACTGTCCAGAACGCTACGCGACGCCCGGCTGGTCACACTGGTGGGTGCCGGCGGGGTGGGAAAGACTCGACTCGCCGTCGAAGTGGCGGCCGAGATAGCGTCCCGGTTTCCGGCCGGCGGCGCCTTCGTCGACCTGGTGCCGGTGCGCGACGGCTCCGTGCCCCAGGCCGTCGCCGCCGCGCTCGGCCTCACCCCTACCCCGCGCCAGCCCTTGTCCGAGGCGATAAAGGACGAACTCGGCGCGCAGCGGTCGCTGCTGGTGCTGGACAACTGCGAACATCTGCTGGACGCGGTGGCGGCCTTCGTCGAGCAGGTCCTCAGTGGGTGCCCCGGCGTCACCGTATTCGCCACCAGCCGGGAACGGTTGGGGGTGCCTGGGGAGCAGGCCGTGCAGGTGCTGCCGCTGCCCGAGCCCGATGGACGGGCACTCTTCGACGACCGCGCCCGGGCCGCCGGCGCCGACGTGCCCGGCGACCCGACGGAGGTCGGTGAGCTCTGCGCCCGGCTCGACAACGTACCGCTGGCGATCGAGCTTGCCGCTGCCCGCAGCGCCTCACTGGGAGTGGAAGGGTTGCTCTCGGCGTTCACCGATCCGCTGCGGGTGTTGACCGGCGTGCGACACGCCGATCAGCGGCACCGCTCGCTGCGGGCCGTTCTGGACTGGAGTTACGGCCTGCTGGAGCCAGCCGAGCAGAGGCTGTTGCGGCACCTTTCCGTGTTCGTGGGTGGGTTCGACCTGGCCGCTGCGGTCCGGGTGCCGCTGGTGGGCGATGTGGCCGAGGCCGCCGACCTGCTCGGCCGACTGGTGGAGAAGAGCCTGGTGACCCGTGACCGGGATATGCGTCGCTGGCGGATGCTGGGTACGGTCCGGGCGTTCGCGCGGGAACAACTCGTCGCCGACCCGGTCCGGGGTGAGGTGTTCGACCGGTACCTCGAATGGGCGACATCGGCGGCCACCGAGCTCGTCGGGCGGTTAAACGGTGTGTGGCGCGAGGACTTCGACCTCGTTGCCGACGATTTGCGGGCAGCGCTGCTCGGCCCTCGCAGCGGCGTCGGCTCGGCCCCGCACCAGCTGGCTCGGTCGCTCGGTCGCCTGACGTTCGCCCGTCGTTTCCTGGCCGAGTCCCTGGATTGTTACCGGCAGGCGGCCGCACGTGCACCGAGCCCTACCGAGGCGGTGGCGGACCTGCGCAACGCGGCGGACTGCGCGCTGGTGGGCGCCACGACCGGACAGCAGGTGCTGGACCTGATGCTGACCTGCGCGGACCTTGCCGGGGCGGCCGGCGACGGCAACGCCCAGGCGCTTGCGCTGGCCCGGGTGGTCGAGATGGTCCACCGGTTCGATGGGCGCATCAGCAGCGACATGTCACGCGAACGGCTGGCCGTCTTGCTGGAACGGGCCCGAGCCGCCGGCAACCCCGCCGATCCCGCGGTCGCCGCCGCCGTGGCGATCGCCGAGGCGTGGTACGCCGGAGGCCGCCGGTACCACCCGGACCCGGATCTCGCCGCCGTCGCCGCTGCGGCCGCTCGTCGCAGCGGCGTGCCGGTGTTGGTCAGCGCGGGTCTGGACCTACTGGGCACGGCTGCGGCGCAGGCCGGACGACCAACCGAGGCGCGGCGGATCGGGGCGGAGCGGTTCGCGCTGCTGAGTGCGCTCGACCCCACCGACCCGCAGGCGGCACCGGAGATCGGTGACACCTTCCACGTCGCGGCCACCGTTGCGTTCCAGGCCGGTGACCTGCCCGCCGCACTGAACGTCGCGCGACGGATGATCGATGACGACCTGCTCGGAGGCCGTACTCATGCCATCGGCAGCCTCGTGCCAGCCCTGGCGCTCACCGGTGAACTCGACGAGTCGCTGACGCAGGCGGAGGCCTTGTGGGAGGGGTGGCAGCGGGTCGGCCGCCCACCGACGGGGGACGTCGCGGGCGCCATGGCGTTCGCCATGCTGGCGTGCGGGTTCCGAGGCGATCGGGAAGGCCTGTCGCGGTGGCGGAACCGGCTGGCGGCGAGCGCCTCCGCCGCCGGGATCGAACTGTCCGCACTCGCGTCGGTGGTGTACACGGACTGTCGCACCGCCCTCCACCTCGGTGAGTTCGACGACGCGTCCCGGCTGGTCGGGTTGGCATTCAACGCCTTTCCCGGCTACCGGTACGAGACGTACGCCCGCGTCGCCGCCGCGGAGCTGGCGGTCGCCGCCGGCTTGCCGGACGCGGCGCGGCGCCTCACGCTCGCCGAGGAGGCGATCACCGAGAACGTGTGGGCGAACGCCTGCCTGGCCCGGGCTCGGGGGCGGTTGACTGGGGACGTCGAGGCGTTCGCCGCGGCGCTGGCCGGGTTTCAGCGGGTTGGAGCCCGCATCGAGTACGCCTGCACGCTGGTGCTCCTGCCTGGCCGGGAGGCCGAGGGCCGAGCCGAGCTGAGGTCGCTGGGTCTGCCGGCAATGGGAGGCTGACCGCCGTCCCCGCTCCGTGGTGCGTTCCGTGGTCGACTCCGTGTGGCCACCGATGTGCCGGCGAGCCGCGCGGCGGAGGCTGATCACCGACGGCAACGCCATCCCGGCGTTCGTGATCACAGGAGTGGCTATGACGGGCACGGTGCAACACCCAGGTGAACTGGTTCAGCGCATTTATCTCAAAGCCAGCCCCGAGGAGGTCTGGGCCGCGCTCACCCGTTCGGAACTGACCAAGCGTTACGGGTACGGGGGTCGGATCGACATCGACCCGCGCCCAGGTGGCGCCTACCGCGGCTACGCGAGCGAAGCCATGGTCGGCAGCGGGGTCGACATGGTCATTATCGAGGGCGAGATCATCGAGGCTGAACCCGACCGGCGGCTCGCCCTGACCTGGCGGATGACCGCCGACCCCGCCATGGCGGCCGAAGGACCCACCCGACTTACGTACGACATCGGCCAGGACGAGCGCGGGCTGACCACCCTGACCGTCACGCACGACCTCACCGGGACTCCACACACCGCGGCACTGGTCACCGGCGCCACCCCAGGCACCGGGGGCGGTTGGTCCTTCGTGCTCAGCGACCTCAAGTCGCTGTTGGAGACCGGCGCCGGCATCGCCGGCTGACCGAAGCGGGGCCGGCGTAGCCCTCACGCCGGCCCGGCCAGCACCCATCCCCGTCAGCAACCGCCTGCAAAGGAACACCTATGAGACATCCAAAGCTTCAACCGTTCGCAGCCGGCGTCGCGGCAGCACTGTTCCTGGCCGCGCCCGCCCAGGCTGCGCCCGGCCAGGTGCTGGTGGCGCGGTCCGGCCATGCTGGCCCACCCTCTGCCGGCTGGCGGGCGGCGTGGACCGCCGCCGCCCACCACTCCTTCGAAGGGTTCGGAACGCCGAACTGGTCAGTCAACGGCTTCGCAGACCAGTCACTGCGGCAGGTGGTCCGGGTCAGCGCCGGCGGCTCGACTGTACGGGTACGACTGTCCAACCGCTTCGGCGACCGACCACTGAAGGTGACCGGCGCAACGATCGCGCACGCCGCAGGCGGAGCGGCCGTACAACCCGGCAGCCTCCGCTCGTTGACCTTCGCCCGATCGACGACCACAACCATTCCCCCCGGAGGCGAGCTCACCTCCGACCCCGCGCCGCTGCCGACACGCGCGCTGGACTCACTCGCGGTGACGCTGTACTTCGCCGGCCCCACCGGCCCGGCGACCGTCCACGAGAACGCGACGGCCACCACCTACCGAAACGCCGGCGACCGGCGGTTCGATCCCCAAGCCGGCGCGTTCACCGAGACCAGCACATCCTGGTACTTCCTCACCGGCATCGACACAGCTGGCCAGCCAGGACGCACCCACGGCGTGGTAGTGACGTTCGGCGACTCGATCACCGACGGGTACGGCACCACGGTCGACGCCGACAACCGGTATCCGGATGAGCTGGCCGAACGGCTCGCCTCCGATCGTCGGCCGGTGAGCGTGGTGAACTCCGGTATCAACGGCAACAAACTGCTTGCGGACTCGACCTGTTTCGGCGAAGCGGGCGTGTCCCGGTTCGGCCGGGACGCGCTGGACCAACCGGGAGTCCGCGCTGTGATCGTCCTCGAGGGCGTCAACGACATCGGTGGCGGCGGCTACCCGGACTTCGGCTGCGGCGCGTCCCCCGTGGTGACTGCCGAACAGCTCATCGACGGGCTCCGGCAGCTGATCCAGGCGGCGCACGCCCGGGGCGTGCGAATCATCGGAGCCACCATGCTGCCGATGAAGGATGCGTTCGGCTATGACACGCCCGCTAACGAGGCGGTCCGCGACGCCGTGAACACCTGGATCCGCAACGGCGGCGAGTACGACGCAGTGGCCGACCTAGACCGGGCGCTCGCCGACCCGGCAGACGGGGATGCGCTGCGGCCAACCTACGACTCCGGCGACCACCTGCACCCCAACGACGCCGGCGCCGCCGCGATCGCAGCGGTCATCGCACCTCTGCTTATCCACACCGGCCGGTAGTCCGAGGCCGCTGGAGTACCCGGCAGACGGTTCGGACCGCCTGCCGGGCACTGAGGTGTCACCGGACGGCCCAGTCATCGACAGCGGCAGGCCGCGCGTCGTAGGTGAGGTTGTTGGTGCCGCCCGAGCCGGAGAACGACTTCATCCGGCCGGCCAGGTCGTAGTCGAGACGGCCAGGACGTAGCCGATCTCGCGGCTTTCGATGTCAGCGCGCAGACCCGGGTCGGCGCCGTAAACCTCGTCGCCGGTCACCCACCCGAACGGGACGCCGGCGTCCCAGCGCGGCGGCGATCAAAATCAAACAGCTACCTCAAGCTGAGTACGTACGAAACATGGGCCATCGGATGAGGGCTTCGGCGATGGCCAGATTGACGATCCAGCCGGCGGTTTGACCGACCGGAATCATGGCGGTGGCGTTCTCAGCGAGCGGTCCGGCGTGGTCTCCGGCGAACGCGGCACGGAGCAACAGAATTAGGGGTACGAGGAGGCGTGCGGTGACGGCGAGGAAGGTCAGCGCGTAGTCGCGGATCATCCAGTCGTGGTGGCCGGTGAAATCGTGGCGGCGGGCGGACCGGTATGCGAGCCAGCCCGTGATCAGCCATAGGACGGCCGCCGTGATGAGACCGATCTGGGTCAGCAAGCGTCCGGACCACGCTGCGACCGGCACCGCGGTGACCGCCGCCGGCAACACCCCGCCGAGTAGGTAGACACGTCCGATCGAGCGATGCACTCGTCGGTGAGCGCGTACCGCCGGAATGAATTGCAGCGGTCCCAGCACCAGCGCCACCGCAGCGGTGAAGACGTGCATCACCAGGACGGCATAGTGCACGGCGCCACTCACATCGAGGCGGCTGTCGTCGATGTCGAGGCTCAGGTACGGCGCGATGAGAATCAGGCCGACGACAGCCGCGACGACGAACATCACCCAGACCACACTTCGACGCATGTCAGCGGTCCACCGTGAGGCCGGCGCGGACGCCGATGACGACGAGCTGGGCACGCGTACGAGCGTCCAGTTTCATCATCGCCCGGCTCACGTGGGTGCGTACGGTCGCGGGGCTCAGGGAGAGTTCCCGCGCAATCTGCTCGTTGGTATGACCGGTCGTCACCCAGGCCACGATCTCCCGCTCGCGGTCGGTCAGCGTGTCGATGCCGGTGACCACCCCGCCGGGCTGGAGGAACAGCGACACCACCCGCCGGGTCACCGACGGCGACAGCAACGCCTCGCCGGCCGCCGCCACCCGGATCGCCCGGATCAGGTCGGCCGGGGCGGTGTCCTTCAAGACGAAGCCGGCGGCCCCGGCCCGCAGCGCCTCGAAGATGTACCGGTCGATCTCGAAGGTGGTCACCATGATCACCCGGAGGCCCGCGAGATCCGGCTCGCCCGCGATCGCCCGCAGCGTCGCGAGGCCATCCATGCCGGGCATCCGGATGTCCAGCAGCAGCACGTCCGGATGGACGTGGCGGATCATCCGCAGCGTGTCCTGCCCGGAGGCCGGCTCGTGGGTGTCGGGGTCGGACTCGGTGCCGACCCCGTCCCGGGAGACTGCCGTAATCACGCGCGAAGCAGGGTGATTGCGAGGTCGAGGGATTCCGGTGCGCTCACGCCTTGGAGAAGCCGAGTGCTCGGTATCCGGGCATGCGGCGTTGAAGTGAGGCGGCGAGGATGGGGGTGGCCGGGTCGTGGTAGTCGTGGACCTCGGCGGCGTCCTTGCCGGGTGCCGTCCGGATCACGCGCCCGGCGCACTGGATGAGCAGCCCGTCGTAGGAGATCGGGCCGGCGAGGAAGAGGGTGTCGAGCGCTGGGGCGTCGAAGCCTTCGCCGATGAACGGTGTGGTGCCGATGACGAGGAGGCCATCACCGGCTTTGGCTTCGCCGAGTCGGTCGACGGCGGTTCGCCGGTCGGTGGTGCTCATCGCTCCTTGGAGTACGAGTGCCTGGTGTCCGCGCGCCGCGCGCATCGCGGCGAGGGCGTTGACGTGGGCGATCCGCCGGGTGAGGACGAGACAGTTGCGCCCGCGCGTGAGGGCTGCGGCGACGTCGTCGGCGATCTGGGTGTTGCGCGTCTGGTCGAGGGCCAGGCATCGGTGGATCTCGGCGAGTGCGCCCGGTTCGTTCAGGTCCACGTCGCCGGCGCGGAACGTGGTGTCGTGGACGTGCAGCATTCGTCGTGGTCCGGCATCAACCGCCATCGCGGCCGCGATGGTGCCCTGCTCCTCGTCGGTCATGGTGTGCCGGATCGGGCCGAGCTGCCAGGTGACGAGTTGGCCTAGCCCGTCACGCCGGACGGGTGTGGCGGTGAGGCCGAGCCAGAACTGGGCGGCGATCCGTTTGACGGAGTGCTCGTACGCGGCGGCCGCGAGGTGGTGGCACTCGTCGATGATGACGTGCCCGTACCCCTGGGTGAGTGTGGTGATGTCGTCGCGCCTGGCCAGGGAGGGCAGTAGCGCGATGTCCACCGCTCCGGTGAGCTTGCGCCGGCCGCCGCCGAGTTGGCCGGGCCGGATGCCGAGGAACTGTTCGATGCGGGCACGCCACTGGTCGGCGAGGGCTTTGCGGTCGACGAGGACCAGGGTGGAGGTGCCGCGCTCGGCGATCACGGCGCAGGCCATGACGGTCTTGCCGGATCCGGGTGGGGCGACGAGCACACCGTCGTCGTGGGCGAGAAGCGCACCGACTGCGGTGCGCTGCTTGTCGGTGAGTTCGGCGGTGAACGCGGTGCCGATCTCGCGGCCCGGGTTTCGTCCGTCGGTGACGGCCAACCGCGATCCGGCGTGTTCGACGATCGCGGCGATCGTGTGGCGCAGGCCGCGCGGTAGTACCAGATGGTCGTCGAGGGTGAGGTCGTAGCCGCGGATGAATAGCGGGGTGTCCCAGGTGGACTTGCGCAGTCGCTGCAGTTCGTAGAACTTCGGGTTGGTCATGGCGGCGGCGTGCTTGAACGTCGCCAGCGCGGCCGGGGTGAGTTGCGCGGCGTCGAGGCTCAGCCCGGCACCGGCTTCCGCGTGCACCACTGGGGGCAGTGCAGGGTTTACTCGAGTCGCGGTGGACCGGCTCATCGCGGCGACGTCCGCGCCGGTGGTGGCAGGCTTCGCCTGCCGGGCGACGCGTTCCGCGTCGCTGGGGCTGAGCCGGTCCAGCGTCGACAGGAACGCCCACTGGTCCTCGTACGGCTCGAGCGTGCCGAGATCAAGGAACGTCGTCAGCCCGTCCTTGCGGCGCCGGCCCTGCAGCGGCGCGGCGATGAGGTTGCCGAAGCCGCCCTCGGGAAGGACGTCCTGGTTGGGAAACAGCCGATCGTACGACCGCAGGTCCATCGACCCGCGCAGCACCATCGCCTCGTGCAGCAGGGCGGTTCCGACGGCCCGCGCCGTCGTCGCTGGGACCACACCGGCGAAGAAGATCCACACGTGGGCACCGCGACCGGACTGGGAGATCTCCAATGCCGCCGGCACAGCGCTGGCCCGTGCCGCCTTGACGTAGGCGAGGGCGTCGAGCATCGCCGTCGGCCCGTCAAAGTCCGCCACCACGAAGTGGCAGGTATTGCCAGGTAGCAGCGGATACAGCCCCATGAACACGTCGCCGACGAGATGAGCGGCGACGACCTCCCCCGTACGGGGCAGGTAAGTGGCGCCGCGCCGGTCCATGCCCTTGCGCCAGCCGCCGGAGACGGCGGGCGTCCACCCGGCGGCGCCGGTGCGGGCGTTCTCCCACCGCACGGCATACACGTCGACGCGGGCCCGGAACCGGTCGGCGAACAGCGCCAGCTTGTCCGCCACCGGTGAGGCCATCGTGACCAAACCCGGCGCAGCGACCGGCGCGGACAGCTGCTCCGGCGCAGGAGCCGTGTCCTGACCGCGCAGTTCGAGCAGCCGTGACAGCCGGGCGTTCTCCGCCCGTAACCGCTGCAGCTCGCGGCGAAGACCCTCGAACTCGTCTACAGAACTCACCGGACCATCCTCGGATATCGGGCTTCGAACACCTCGGCACGCGTCCGCTATCCTGCGCCGATGGCATCGAAGCGGAGTGCGGTGCTCGAGGCGATGATCGAAGAGGCCACCGTCGACGCGTACGGCGACCACGAACAGCTCACCGGCCTGTTCACCATGCTCGAAGAGCATCTGACGGTGCCGTTTACCACCACCGTCCTCGGCATGGGGGTAATCGTGCAGAAGGTCGACCTCACCGCCGACAGCATCGTCGCCGTCTGCGCCCGGGGCCGACACCGGCAGAAGATCGACCTGCTCGACCTGCCGCTGCCCGCACCTGCACCGGACGGCGCCGCCTGGATCGACGCCTACCGACACTGGGCCGGGCGGTAGCCACAGTGAGCGAGTATCAGTACTACGAGTTCACCGCCATCGGCCGGCCCCTCACGACTCGCGAACAGGCCGAACTGCGGTCGCTGTCCACCCGGGCCGACATCACCGCCACCAGCTTCGTCAACACCTACGAGTGGGGCGACTTCAAGGGCGACCCGCGCAAGCTGATGGAGCGATACTTCGACGCGCACCTGTACGTGGCCAACTGGGGCACCCGCCAGGTCATGCTGCGGTTGCCGAAGCACGTGCTCGACCCCGCTATCGTCGCGCGCTACTGCGTCGGTGACAGTGCTTCCGCGTGGACCGCTGGTAATCACCTCATCGTCCATCTCCACCGGGAGGACGAGGACGGCATCGACGAGTGGGACCTCGACGGTCACGGCCTGCTTGCCTCGATCATCCCGGTGCGTGCCGCCCTCGCCGCCGGGGACAAGCGCCTGCTGTACCTGGGCTGGCTGCGCTGCGTACAGTCGCTGGAACTCGACGACGACGAACCCGAGCCGCCCGTCCCGACCGGGATGAGCACGCTCGACGCCTCGCTCACCGCGGTCGCCGAGTTCCTCTGCATCGCCCCTGATCTGATCGCGGCCGCGGCGGCCGCTTCGGCGCAGGCCACCGTCGAGCCACCCCCCGCGCAACTGCGCTCGTGGGTCACCAGACTCCCGGTCCGAGAAAAGGACGCCATCCTCGCCGACCTGGTCAGCGGCGGCCACGGTCACCTGCGCGACCGGCTGCTGCGCCGGTACCGCGACGAACACCTCCCGAACACATCCACCACGACCGCCCCACGCACCGCAGGCGAACTACTCGCCACCGCCGCACACCTCCGCGCAGAACGGGAACGCCAGGTCGCCGAGCAGCGTGAGCGGGACCGCATCCGCCAGGAACGGTCCGCGGCGGCCGCCCGGCAACGGCACCTCGACGCCCTCGCAGTCGATCAGCCCGCCGCGTGGCAGCGGATCAACGAACTCATCGCCACGAAGAAATCCCGCGACTACGACACAGCCGTACAGCTCCTCGTCGACCTGCGCGACCTCAGCGAACGCGACGGCGACAGCGCACCGTTCCGACAGCGGCTGGCCGAGCTTCGGACGGTGCACGCGCGTAAGCCCAGCCTGCTCGAACGCCTCGAACAGTCAGGTCTCGATGTGTGAGATAGTCCGGTCGACCGCCGTGCAGGCCCAGACCAACCTTCACCCCGTGCTGTAACTCGTGGCGGCCGGTCGGCTGCGGCGCAGCGAAACGACCCGCCGGCCCAAGGCGGGACTCGGGCTCGGCTGGCGTCGATCACCGTACCGCTCGCGCCGTTCTCCGCGGCCAACCGCCTCGATCCCGAGACCTTCCGCCCCGGCACTGATGGACCCGAGATCATCAAGACGGCGATCCGGGGCGGGTTCATTGAGTTACCCGGCAACGACCTGCCTGCATTAACACACCGCACCTTCGCCTTCCCGATCAACTCGCACCCTGGATACATCGATGCGACCATCTTCCTGGGTGGGGGCCACAACCCGGTCGACATCACCCGCATGGAGTTTGGCGGCCGATTCGCTGTACATCGACGTTGTGCTACATGCCGCGTTCGACTTCACCCAGGAAGGCGTCGAGATCGTGAACAGGTCAGCGGTCTTGCACGCCAACCTACAGTTCGAGCAGCTCGACTGACCCCGACCGAAGGCCGGCAGGCCAGCCGCACTCAACTCGACTTGACATCCTCCCGGCCCTTCAGGGCCGGGAGGATGTCAACCAGTGCTGCCGGGGCGCGGGTGGTCGCCCGCTGGTGGGCGTAGCGGACGCGCGCCTGGCGGCGCCGCGTATCAGGGACGCAGCAGCTTGAGGTCCACTGCTGCGGCCATAGCGGCGTACCCAGGGTCCTTCGGGTGCAGATGATCGCCGGAGTCGTATTCCGGGAGCAGCCGCAGCGGTTGGGCAGGATCGCGCAGCGCCGCGTCGAAGTCGACGACTGCGTCCAACTCACCGGACGTGCGGATCCACTGGTTGACCGACGCTCGCACCGCCTCGCGCTCAGGCGTCCACGCCGACCAGCCCTGGAATGGGGTGATGGTGGCGCCGACGACCCGCAGGCCACGGTCGTGAGCGCGCTGCACGACCTGCCGGTACGCCGCGATGATTTGCGTGGCGTCGTACTCCGACGGGTCCTGCTGGATGTCGTTCACGCCCTCGAACAGGAAGACGGTCTTCACTCCCGTCTGGGTCAGCGCGTCGCGTTCGAGCCGGGCGAGTGCGTTCACGCCGTACCCGGGGCTGCGGGCGTCGAGCAGCATCCGGTTGCCACCGATCCCGGCGTTGAGCACACCGAACCGATGCGGTCGCGGCTCGGCGAGCATTCGGTCGGCGAGATAGTCGGGCCAGCGATGGTCGGCGCCGGTGGTGGAGCCGCTGCCATCGGTGATGGAGTCGCCGACGAACGCCACCGACCCGTCGACATCCGTCTGCACGTCGAGGCCGTCGAGGAACCAGAAGGACCCGGTACGTCCGGGGAAGTCAGTGACGGCCTCAGCATGCGTCCGGTCGCCGGTCGCGATCCATCCGGTAGTGCGGGCGCCTCCGTGGTATGTCGCCGGACCGGTGGGTCCGGGCAGGTACATGCTGACGATCAGGTCACCGTCGTCGGGCACGGACAGACGTACGGGGTCCGACACGAGTTCTGCGCCGGCTGGCAGTCTGACGCTGGTGGCCCCGGCGAACGTGACGGGCGTCAGGGTCGCCGCATCGATGTCGCCGGGTTGTGCGCCGGGCCGGGCGAGGGTCGTGGACTGCACGACCAACGGCGTCTTGCCGTAGACGTTGGTCAGTCGCAGCCGCACCACGTCTCCACCGACGGAAACATGGATCCGCTGCCGCAGCGTTGTGTCGGTGAAGCCAGCCAGCGCCTGGCCGCTCTCCGGCACGGCCACGGCGGTGGCCCAGGTGCCCACCCAGGTGGTGGTTGCCGCAACCGCCGGGCCGGAAGTCGGCTCCGCCTGGGCGGATGCGCCGGCGAACATGCCGGTGCCTGCCAACGCTGCGGTGGCGACGACGGCGGCCCAGCGTCGGTCGCGGAACGCCGGGAGCATACGGGAAACATCGATCATGTCAGTTCTCCTCTGATCGAGTGCAGAAGGGTGAGCCCGAGTGAGGGGTGGGCGACGAGCGGTCTGTCGATGAGGTGCGAACCGGCCACGGGGTGGCGCTGGACCTAGACCAGCAGGTCCTTGTACCAGACGCTGGTCGTGCGCGCGCCGACCACTCCGGAGGCGAAGGAGAACGCCAGGCGTGGCAGGTCCGGTCGGGTGACGTCCGGCAGTTGGATCGCCAGCCCTTCCGGCTCCCGGAACGGCAGGGACTGGGCGTCGGAGACCAGTTGCCGGTCCAGCACTGAAGAGGTGGTCCAGTCGACGCAGGTGAGGTAGGTGTTGCCGATGCCGGGCGTGGATCCGCCGCTGCCGTAGGAGGAGCCTTCCAGCAGGTAGAGGCGGTCACCGTACGAGGCGTAGCCCTGGAAGGAGTAGGAGAGTGCTGGCTGGGCGACGTCCGCCAGGGGCACGAACCGGTTGCGGCGTACGTCGGCCAGGTCGTAGAGGCCGTAGCGGAACGCGCCGTTGAGCCGGTACCGCATGACGAGCCGACCGAAGGCGGGGTCGATGCCGCAGGTGGTCCGGTCCGCGCCGGCTACGAGCTGCATCCGTCGTACCTCTGGGGAGTCCGGGGTGAGGACGGCGCCGTCGGTGAAGCGGAAGCGGGCGATCCGGGTGCCCCAGCCGTTCGTCCCGTCATCGGCGACCGAGTCCACTTCCGTCCAGAGGAAAGCCGAGTCGCCCAACGGCTCGGCCCCGATCTGCACGCCGTGCCCGAAGCCCTTGAGGTACATGTGGCCGAGCTCGTGGCCGGCCAGGTCGAGCCGGGTCAGGCAGAGGTCGCCCTGGTAGGACCGGACGGCGCCGCTGACCGGGGCCGGCTCACCCGGCAACTGCTTGCCGCCGGCCATCAGCTGGACGACGTAGACGTGCCCGTTGTCGTTGTCGAAGGCCAGCGACTGGGGGACGGTCGCGTCGTGCAGCGGCCGGTTGCCGAACAGCTCCTGGCCTGGCGCGGTCAGCTCGAACCGGACCGAGGGGTCGAGCGGAGCGGGCGGGGCCGGGGCTGGGCCGGCCAGCGCGGGGCCGGCGGCGCGGAGGGCGCCCGTACCGGCCACGGCGGTGATGGCGGCGGTACGCAACAGTGCCCGCCGGCTGATATTCCACTGTCCTGACATGTTCGCTCCTCGCAGACTGGGCCCGCGGACCGGGCCGGACGATCACTGGAACCGTTTGACCACCCCGTCGGCCAGCGCGTCGGCGGCGGTGGCCAGGTGTACTCCCGCGGTGTCCAGCCGGCACAGCAGCAGGGTTGCCTTCACCGTGTCGGCGGTCAGCGGGCGGGCGAGCAGTGCGGAGACCGCGTGCTGGTACGCCGTTCGCAGGCCCTGTTTCTTGGCCTGCAGAGCGTGTTCGGCGGCCTGCCGGGGCGAGCGGGGCAGCAGCCGGACCGCGTCGCCGAGTTCGCCGACGCCCCGGGTCAGCGCGGCGAGTACCGGGAGGAACGCGTCCTGACCGCCGAGCGCGAACAGGTCCGCCTCGCGGATGAAGTCGCGTACCGCGTCGAGCACGTCGTCGACGGACCGGGACAGCCGGAACAGGTCCTCCCGGTCGATGGGCGAGCTGACACTGCAGCGCAGCTGGGCGACGAGTGAGGCCCGCCGGGCGTCCCCCTCGTGCTCTATCTCGCCGATTCTGCTCCGGGCGACGCCCGGCGGCAGCTCACCGCGGGCGAGGGCGGACGCCAGCGCGACGCCGTCCGCCGCCGCGGAGAGCTGATCGAGGACCAGTCCGGCGAGCACCTGGTCGTTGCGTCCGGAGAGCTCCCGGAACAGATGGCTGAGCCGGGTCGGCGTCATCGGACCGCCCCCAGGGTCAGGCAACCGACGGCGCCGGCCGCGAACGCCGCCGGCAGGGTCAACAGCCAGGCGCGGCCGAGTCGCACCACTCCTCGCCAGCGCACCCGCCGGGCTCCCCCGGACAGTCCGGTGCCCACCATGGCGCCGGAGAGGGACTGGGTCATGCTGACCGGGGCCCCGAGCGCGGCGGTGCCGAGGACGACGCCGGCGCCGGACAGTTCGGTGACCACCACCGCGTCGGGGCGGCCGCTGGCCAGTTGGCCGGCGAGCGCCGCCGCCAGTCGGGGCAGTCCGATCATGCCGCCCACCAGGAAACAGCCGGTGACGGTGGCCAGTGCCAGCGGTGAGACGGTGAGCGCGTTCGGGCTGCCGCTCTGCACGGCGGCCCAGACGGCCAGCATCTTCTGGCCGTCGTTGGCGCCGTACGCCAGGCAGGCCGCGGCGAGTGCCCCGACGTGCAGCCAGCGCAGCCGACGGCCCGCCCCCTCGGGCGCGGGCACCGCCCCGACCAACCTGGTCAGGCCCAGCGCGGCGAGGGCCCCGACCAGCGGCGACGCGGCGGCGACCAGCAGAACGAGCCCGATGACCCGCCAGTTCACCGGTGTCTGCGCGCCGACGCCCGCACCGGCGATGCCGCCGATCAGGGCCAGGGTCAGGCTGGTCGGCAGGCCACGCGCGGACAGCGCGGCGGTCACCAGGATCGCGCCGCCCACGCCTGCGGCGACGGCGACGCCGGCGTGGGCACCGTGGAAGGCGACCAGGCGCCCGCCGAGGGTCGCGGCCACGGCCGTGCCGAGGACCACCGGGGCGGCGGCGACCGCGGCGGCGAGCAGGACAAGGCCGGTGACCGGTCGGAACCCGCGGATCCGCAGGCCGATCCCGATCAGGGCGCCGGCGTCGTTGAAGCCGGTGAAGGTGGCGAAGAGGGCGGCCAGCGCGAAGCTCGCCCAACTGATGTCTGCCACCGGCACCTCCGTAGGACGTCGAGCGGGAACTCCGCGTACGTGGGCCGGACCGCCCGACATGCCACCGGCCGGATGGGCCGGCTTCGTTGTTTTCGATGTTAGTTAACATGCGTGGCTTGTAGTTATCAACACTCCTGGTGGGCCATTCCGCCGATCGCCACCACCCTTCGGGCTCGTCTCGGTCCCGGTGGAGTCTGCAGAGAACGCCTGTTTGGCGTGTTCAGGGGCGGGATTGGCGGTGATTCGGAGGCATGCCGCAGGCGCCCCAAGCTCGGCCGCTCTTCACGATCGGCCCCTGTTAAGTTAACATCGAGCGCGCTTAGATCGACTCGTTCTGGAGGCCCCGCCGCTGATGCTCAATCAACCACCAGCCACACCCGAACTCTGGGCGGGGGTGGACGTCGGGACCCAGAGCCTGCGCGTGCAGCTCGTCGACGCCGCCGGGACCCCGGTGGGTAAGGGCGCCGGAGCGCTGAGCAGCCGGCGGGACGGCGGCCGACACGAACAGGACCCGGAACAGTGGTGGCGGGTGCTGGGCGAGGCGTTCCGGCAGGCGCTGGCCGGCCGCCCAGCCAGCCGCGTCGCGGGTCTGGCCATCTGCAGCACCTCGGGCACCTTCCTGCTCGCCGACGCCGACGGGCGGCCGCGTACCCCGGCGTTCATGTACGACGACGCCCGCGCCGGCGACGAGGCGACGGAGGTCGCCGAGGTCGGCGCGGCCCGCTGGAGCGCCCTCGGTTATCCGATGCAGCGTTCCTGGGCGCTGCCCAAGCTGGTGTGGCTGCTCCGCCACGGCCCAGCGGACCTGCGCGGCGACGCCGAGGGCGGCCGGCTCCGACTGCTGCACTGCGCGGACCACCTGGCCTCCCGCCTCACCGGCGGGCCGGTGGCGACCGACTGGAGCCACGCCCTGAAGACCGGCTACGACCTCGACGAGCGGGCCTGGCCCGAGGAGGTCCTCGACAAGCTCGGCGTGCCCGGCGGGCTGTTGCCGGCGGTTGTCCGACCCGGCGCGGAGCTCGGTCAGGTTGGGGCGGCCGGCGCCGCGCACACCGGACTGCCGATCGGCACCCCGGTGCGGGGCGGGACGACCGACGGCTGCGCCGCCCAGATCGCCGCCAACGCCCTCGCCCCGGGCGCCTGGAACGTGGTGCTCGGCACCACCCTGGTGCTCAAGGGCGTGACGGAACACCGGCTCGTCGACCCGGGGGGATCCGTCTACTCGCACCGTCACCCGGACGGCGGATGGCTGCCCGGAGGAGCGTCGAACGTGGGCGCCGGCGTACTGGAGGCGCGCTTCCCCGCCGCGGACCGGGCCGTGCTGGAGGCCGCCGCCGCCCGGCACGAACCGTCCACCGGCGTGAGCTATCCGCTGCTCTCCCGAGGCGAACGGTTCCCGTTCGTCCGGCCCGACGCCGAACCGTTCGAGCTCGGTGACCTCGTCGACGACGGTGACCGCTACGCGGCGACGCTGCAGGGCGTCGCCTTCGTCGAACGGCTCTGCTTCGCCCTGCTCCGCCGGCTCGGCGCCGACGTCTCGGGCCCGCTGTCGATGACCGGTGGGGCAACCCGCAGCCGGTACTGGACCCAGCTGCGTGCCGACATCCTCGGCCGGGACGTCGTCCTGCCCGACAGCCCGGAACCGGCAGTCGGCGCCGCCATCACCGCCGCCGCCGGCGACGGGCCGATCGCCGCGACCGCGGCCCGGATGACCGGGTCCGGAACGGTGGTCCGGGCGCGGCCCGACCGCACGGCGCGCTTCGCCGGGTCGTACGCCCGGTTCCTCGACGCGTTGACCGAGCGCGGCTGGCTCGACGAGGACCTCGCCCACTACGCCAAGGAGGCCCGGTGAAGGGGACGACAGTGGTGCTCGCGCGACACGGCCGCACCGCGTGGCACTCGCCGAACCGGTACGCCGGCCGCAGCGACATCCCGCTCGACGAGTACGGCGCGGAGCAGGCCGCCGCCCTGGGCCGGTGGGCCGCCGGGCAGGGATTCACCAGCCTCGTCTGCTCGTCGATGCGTCGGGCCCAGGACACCGCCGCGCCGGCCGCCGCGTCGACCGGGCTCGTCCCGCGGGTGGACGATCGGCTGCGCGAGCTGGACTTCGGCATCGCCGAGGGACGCACCCTCGACGAGCTGAGGGCGGCCGACCCGTCGATGGTGGAGCGCTTCGTCGCCGACCCCGCCACGCACCACTTCCCCGGTGGCGAACGGCCGGCCGACGCGGTGCAGCGGGCGCTCGCCGGGCTCGCCGAGGCGGTGGCGGCGGACCCGGGAGGCCGACTGCTCGTGGTCGCGCACAACACCCTCATCCGGCTGATGACCTGCGCGGTGCTCGGGCTGCCGATCGGCGAGTATCGCCGCCGGTTGCCGACGCTCGACCCGGCCGGCACGGTGACGCTGCTGTTCCCCACCGGGGACGGGCCGGTGGGGTTGCTGGCGTTCAACGTGCCGGTGTCCGCAGGATGGGAGCGCCAGTCCGCCACGTCCGAGCAGCCGGAGCATCGATGAGCGCTTCCGACACCACCACCGACCGAGGCCGTCCCGCCCAGCGTCAGGCCGAGATAGCCGAGTACGTGCTCCAGCACGGCTCGGTCTCCGCCACCGAACTCGCCGAGTTGTTCCACGTCAGCCTGATGACGATCCACCGCGACCTGGACGAGTTGGAGCGCCAGGGCGTGGTCCGCAAGTTCCGCGGTGGGGTCAGCGCGCAACCATCCAGCGTCTTCGAGAGCAACGTCTCCTACCGGCTGCGTGCCTCCCGGCAGGAGAAGCTGGCCCTCGCCCGGCGGGCGCGCGAGCTGATCGAGCCCGGCATGGCGGTGATGCTGGACGACTCGACCAGCACCCTGGAGCTGGCCCGGCTGCTGCACGACGCCGCGCCGCTCACCGTGATAACCAACTTCCTGGAGACGATCAAGCTCCTCTCCGGCGTACGCGGGATCCGGCTGCTCTCGCTCGGCGGGGAGTACTTCGCCACCCACGACTCCTTCCTCGGGGTGCCCTGCATCGAGGCGATCGAGGCGCTCCGCGTCGACCTGCTCTTCGCCTCCACCTCGGCGGTCTCCGGCAACTATGCGTACCACCAGGAGCAGGAAATCGTGCTGGTGAAGCGGGCGATGATTCGGGCCGCGCAACGCCCGGTGCTGATGGTCGACCACACCAAGCTGGGCCGGGTCGCGCTGCACCGGGTAGCGCCGCTGCGCGACTTCGACCTGTTGATCACCGACTCCAACGCCGGGGAGGACAAGCTCCGGGAGATGCGCGAGAACGGTGTCAACTGTGAGGTCGCCTGAGCCGACCGTCATCGGGGTGGACGTGGGGACCACCATCACCAAGGCGGTCGCCTTCGCGCCGGACGGCACCCAGCTCGACCGGGCCGCCCGGGCCACGGTACTGAACCGGGTCCGCGAGGGCTGGTACGAGCAGGACGTCGAACAGGTCGTCGGCTCGGTGCACGAGGTGCTGGCCGAACTGGGGACCGCGCTGGACCGGCCGGTGTCCGCCATCGGCCTCACCGCCCAAGGAGACGGGCTGTGGCTGGTCGACGCCGAGGGGCGACCCGTCCGCCCGGCCGTTTCGTGGATGGACGGGCGAGCGGCCCCGATCGTCGAGGAGTGGTCCGACAAGGGGCTGCTGGAGTACGCGTACCGGCGGACCGGCGGCCTGATGTTCCCCGGCGCCGCCGGTCCCGTGCTGGCCTGGCTGGACCGGCACGACCGGGACGCCCTGGACCGGGCCACCACCGCCGCGTACTGCAAGGACGTAGTGCTGCAGCGCCTCACCGGCGTACGCGCCACCGACCCGAGTGACGCCTCGATGCCGTTCCTCGACCCGCGGACCCACCGGTACGACGCCGAACTGCTGGCCGCCTGCGGTCTCGCGCACCGGCGGCCGCTGCTGGCCCCGGTGCTGCCCGCGCCGGCCGGGCCGCTGCTGCCCGCCTCGGCGGCGGCGACCGGACTGCCGGCCGGCACGCCGGTCGTCGCCGGCCCGTACGACCTGCCGGCGAGCGCCTGGGGCGCCGGGGTGACCACCCCGGGCGACGGGCTGCTCATCCTCGGCACCACGCTCGCCTGCCAGGTGGTGACCGACCGGCTCGACCACGACGGCGAGCCGACCGGTTTCGTGCTCAACACCTGGCGGCCGGACCGGTGGCTGCGCGCCCTGCCGGCGATGGTCGGCACGGCCGCCCTGGACTGGGTGCTGCGGCTGGTCGGTGCCGGGCTGGACGACCTGCCCGAGCTGCTCGCCGAGGGTCGCTCCGACGGGCTCACCGTGCTGCCGTACCTGGCCGAATCGGGCGAGCGCGCGCCGTTCGTGGCGCCACGGGCACGCGGCCTCATCGACGGGCTGCACCTGGGCACCCGTCCCGCCGACCTGGTCCGCGCGGTCTGCGAGGGGGTGGCCTACAGCGCCCGGCACTGCCTCGAGGCGGCCGGGCTGACCGGCACGTTGACCGCCTGCGGCGGCGGGCTCGCCTCCCCGGCCTGGACGCAGATCCTCACCGACGTGCTGGACCGGCCGGTACGGGTGCTCTCCGGGCAGGAGATCGGCGCGCGCGGCGCCGCGCTGGCCGCCGCCGCGGCCGTCGGCGTGCCGTTCGCGAGCGAGCCGCCGCCGGGCCGGATCCACCGGCCCCGACCGGAGGCGGCCCGGCGGTACGCCGAGGGTTACCAGCGCTACCTCGACCACGTCGCGCAGGCGCGCGTCGTCTGGTGTCGCGACTGATGCGGCACCCCACCCCACCCGCGCCCACCGTCCGGCAGACCGGCCGGCCGTTCTGAAAGGACACCCTGTGCACACCACCCGAGTCCTGGTCGTCGGCGACCACTTCGTCACCCCAAGTCTGATGGCCGACGCGCTGCGAACCCGACTGGGCGACCGGGTCGAGATCGACTCGCTGACCCTGCCCTGGCCGCACATCCCGTACGGGCGGGTGGCGGAGGTGGACGAGGCCTCTGGTGACGAGGACGAGCTGATCGCGGCGCTGGCCGGCGTGGAGGTGGTCGTCACCCAGATGGCCCCGTTCACCGCCCGGGTGCTCACCGCCGCGGACGCGCTGCGGCTGCTGGTGGTCTGCCGGGGCGGGCCGGTGAACGTCAACCTCGCCGCCGCCGCCGAGCGGGGCGTGACGGTCCGCGGCACCCCGGGCCGCAACGCGATCGCCGCGGCCGAGCACACGGTGGCGTTGCTGCTCGCGGCGCTGCGGCGCATCCCCTACACGCACGCCGGGGTGCTGGCCGGGGAGTGGCGCAGTGACCTGTACGCCCTGGACGCGGTGGGCAGCGAGTTGGCGGGCGCCACCGTCGGGCTCATCGGTTACGGGGCGATCGGCCGGCGGGTGGGGCGCATCCTGCGCGCGTTCGAAGCCGAGGTGCTCGTGCACGACCCCTACGCCGACCCGGACAGCCTCACCGACGTACGCGCGGTGGAGCTCGACGAGCTGCTGGACCGCGCGCAGGTGGTGAGCCTGCACGCCCGGTTGACCCCGGACACGCGCGGGATGATCGGCGCGAAGGAACTGGCCCGGCTCCCGCAGGGCGCGGTGCTGGTGAACACGGCCCGGGGCGGGCTGGTCGACTACGACGCGGTGGTGGACGCGCTGGAGTCCGGCCGGCTGGCCGCCGCCGCGTTCGACGTCTTCGACACCGAACCGCTGACCGCGGACTCCCGGCTGCGTACCGCGCCCAACGTGGTGCTCACTCCGCACCTGGCCGGCGCGACCCGGCAGACCGCCGAGCGCGCGGCCAGGCTCGCCGCCGACGAGGTCGCCGCGTACCTGGAGCAGCGGTGAACCCGGCCGAACTGCTGCCGGTCGCGGTGGAGGCGACCACGGTGGCGGCGGAACTCGTCCGCACCCGCTTTCCCGGAACGCTGACCGCGAAGGGCGACCGGGACATGGCCTCCGAGGTCGACTTCGCCGTCGAGCGGGCGGTCCGCGACCTGCTGCGGGAGCGTACGCCGGGGATCGGCCTGCTTGGTGAGGAGGAGGGCGGCCCGGCGCTGGACGGCGAGTTGACCTGGGTGCTCGATCCGGTGGACGGGACGGTCAACTTCGTCCACGGGCTGCCGCTCTGCGCGGTCTCGCTCGCCCTGGTGCGCCGTAGGCGCCCGGTCCTGGGGGTCGTCGAGATGCCGTTCCTGCGCAGCCGCTACCAGGCGGTCGAGGGAGCGGGCGCGTACGCGGACGGCCGGCGGTTGCGGGCCAGCGCCGCGACGACGCTGGCCGAGGCCGTGGTGGCGGTGGGCGACTACGCGGTGGGCGCGGACGCCGACCTGCTCAACCGGGAACGGCTGGCGGTCACGGCCGCGCTGGTGCCCAGGGTGCAGCGGATCCGGATGCTGGGCACCGCGGCGACCGACCTGGCCTGGGTGGCTGGGGGGAGGCTGGACGCACTGGTCATGCTGGCCAACAATCCCTGGGACACGGCGGCGGGGGTGGTGCTGGCCCGGGAGGCAGGTGCCCTCGTGGTGGACCGGTACGGTGCGGAGCACGACACGGCCTCGAACGAGACGCTCGCCGGCCCGCGGTCGCTGCTGGACGAGATCCGCGCGCTGATCCGAGCCGTCCGCGCGGAAGAGTGATCCGTTAACGCACCCCTTGGCGCTCTTAACATTGAAGGTAACGCGCGAATCGGACGCGAGAGCTCGCCTCAAGGAGGAGCCTCGTACCGGAATAGTCCGGCCTGGGCTGCTCTGACGCCCCGCTGACACTTCGTACGCAGGCCCTGACGTTTCCGACTCTTGCCCCCTCTGCTGCCATCGTGTTAACTACCGTCGTGATGGCAACGCTAAATAGCGTTAAAAGCGTCGCCCCCTCGGTCGCTAGGAGATCCACGTGTTTATGACCATCGCGCACCGCGGCGATCCGCTGGTGCATCGCGAGAACACCCTGCCGTCGCTGCGCTCGGCTGTGGACAAGGGCGCCAACACCCTGGAGTTCGACCTGCGCCTGACCCGGGACGGGCACATCGTGCTGCTGCACGACGCCAACCTGGAGCGGCTCTGGGGCATCCCGCGCGAGCTGAGCGACCTGACCCTCGCCGAGCTGCGCCAGCACGACGCGGACGGCTACCAGCTGCCGCTCTTCGAGGAGCTGCTGACGGAGTTCCCGCAGACCCAGTTCCTGGTCGACCTCAAGACCGACGACGTGGTGGCCCCCGCCGTGGCCGCGCTCCGCGCCCACCCCGACGCCTTCGAGCGGTCGATCTTCGTGGCCGCCCGCCGTGGCGGCCGCGAGGCGCTGATCCGGCTGCGCGCCGACGAGCCCGACGCAGCCATCGGCCTGGACTGGACCGCCGCCGAACCGCCAGCGCAGGACCTGCTCGACGCGCTCCGCCCGCAGTACTTCGGGCCGCGCTGGGCCGTGGCCGACGCGGCCGGGGTGCCATCGATGCGGGAGCGCGGATACCGGGTCTGGGTGGGGCCGCTCGCCGACGCCGGCCAGGTGGCCGACGCCCTGGCCTACGGCGTCGACGGCATCGTCGCCGACGACATCTCTGAACTGCTCGGCCTCTGCGCCTCGGCCGGAACCGGTCCGGTTGGCGCGGGCTCTGGTCGGACCGTCGCCGGCTGATCCGCGAAGGACCGATCGTGACCGCCAACGACTCTCCAACGCAGGTACGGGCCGAGGGCGCGCACGCCCCCCGTACGGCCGTCTCCGCCCCGACCGGCGCGGCGGCCGACCCCCGCCCGGCCCGGCGCAGCCCCCGGCTCCGCCCGGGTCGGCTGCGGGAATACCTGATCTTCCTTGCGTTCATCGCGCCGAACTTCATCCTGCTGGCGGTCTTCTCCTTCTGGCCGGTCATCTACAACGCCTACCTCAGCCTGACCGACTGGAACATGATCTCACCGGTCCGGCGGTTCGTCGGCTTGGACAACTATGTGGACCTGTTCACCGGCAGCGAGTTCCGTGAGGTGCTGCTCAACACCGCGTACTTCATGGGCGTGGTGGTGTTCGGCAGCCTGGCCCTCGGGCTGGCCGTGGCACTGCTGCTCAACCAACGCCTGAGGGGACGGACCGCGGTCCGGACCATGGTCTTCGCCCCGCACGTCCTCTCCGGTGCGGCGATCGGCGTCGCCTGGATCTTCATCTTCGACCCCAACTACGGGCTGTCCCGGGTGTTCTTCGAGGCGATTGGAAAGTCGTCACCGGCCTGGCTCACCGACTCCGACTGGGCGCTGCCTGCCGTGATCATCGTCTACCTCTGGAAGAGCGTGGGCTTCGCGGCCATCGTCTACCTCGCCGGCCTACAGGGGATGCCGAAGGACCTCTACGAGTCGGCCGCGCTCGACGGCGCCCGGGGCTGGACGTTGTTCCGGCGGATCACGCTTCCGCTGCTGTCCCCCGTCACCTACTTCCTCATGATCACCACCATCATCTCGTCGTTCCAGGCGTTCGACGTCATCGCGGCGATGACCGGCGGTGGACCGGGCGAGGCCACCACGATCCTCTCCTGGTACGTCTACGACAAGGGCTTCAAGGACTTCCAGGCGGGCCCGGCAGGCGCCGGCGCGGTCGTGATGTTCCTGGTCCTGCTGGCGGTGACCCTCTTCCAGACCCGTTACGTCGAGCGGAAGGTGCACTACCGGTGACCGTCACGACCGAGAAGGCCGCCCGGGCCACGACCCCTCGTCCGGCCCTCATCCAGGACGACCGCCGGCACCGCCTCGCCCACCGCAGCCGCCGCTTCCTGCTCTACGTCGCGCTGGTCGTGGTCGGCGTACTGATGGTCGGGCCGCTCTACTGGCTGCTCAGCTCGTCGCTGAAGACCGCCGGGGACATCCGCTCGTTCCCGCCGGTCTGGTGGCCGCACAAGCTGGAATGGGGGAACTACCGGCAGGCGTGGCAGTCCGCGCCGTTCGGCAACTTCTTCGTCAACTCGCTGATCACCACCTTCATCGGGACGACGCTGGAGGTGCTCAACGCCATCCTCACCGCGTACGCCTTCGTCTTCATCCGGTTCCCGGCCAAGCGCTTCCTCTTCGCGCTGCTGCTCGCCGCGCTGATGGTGCCCGGCCATGTGACCCTGCTGCCCAGCTACCTGATCGTCTCCGAACTCGGCTGGGTCAACACGTACCAGGGGCTCATCATCCCGGGCGCGGCGTCCGCCTTCGGCGCGTTCCTGCTGCGCCAGCAGATGCTCACGCTGCCCGACGAACTGATCGACGCGGCCAAGGTCGACGGCGCCGGTCATCTGCGCCGGCTGTTCAAGGTCGTCCTGCCGGTGTCCCGACCGATGGTCATCACCGTGACGGTCGTGTCCCTGGTGAGCAAGTGGAACGACTTCATCTGGCCGCTCGTGGTGACCAACACCGACAGCATGCGCACCCTGCCGATCGGCCTCGTGATGATCAAAAGCTCCGAGGGCTACGTGAACTGGGGCGCCGTCATGGGGGCCACGGTCTTCGTCGTGCTGCCCGTGCTCATCGTCTTCTTCATCGCTCAGCGCTACATCGTCGCCGGCCTCACGCAGGGCGCGGTGAAGGGCTGACCACCCCCACCATCGAAAGGACCCCCATGAACAGCATGATGAGCCGCCGACGGCTGCTCGGACTCGCCGGTGGCGCGGCGCTCGCGCTCAGCCCCCTCGGTTGCGGCGGTGGCGGCACCGGCGGCGCGAGCCTCGCCCAGCCCGAGGGCAAGGTCCCCGACCAGTACGGCAAGCGGCAGCGGGTGGTCATCTGGATGCCGTACGGCAACGCCACCGGAGAGGCCTTCACCAAGCTGGTGACGAAGTTCAACGAGTCACAGCAGGACGTCTATCTCGAGTCGCAGTTCCAGGGGACCTACGACGAGCTGGCCCAGAAGCTCGCCGCCGGACTCCAAGCCCGCAAGGTGCCGGACCTCGCCATCTTCTCCGAGGTAACCTGGCGGCGGTTCTTCATCAACGACACCCTCGCCCCGCTGAACAAGTTCTTCGGCAACGGGCTGGCGGCCACCGACTACGTCGACTCGCTGATCGCCGAGGGCACCGTGAAGAACGACGTGTGGTGGGTGCCCTTCGGGCGCAGCACCCCGCTCTTCTACTACAACAAGACGATGTTCCAGCAGGCCGGGCTGCCGGACCGCGGGCCGCGGACCTGGGACGAGCTGCGCTCGTGGGCGCCGGCCCTGCAGCGGGTCAAGGCCAACGGACGCGCGCCGAAGCTGCACGCGTACCCCGAGGTCGACGGCGACTGGATGTTCCAGGGCGCGGTCTGGCAGTTCGGCGGCAACTACTCCAAGGGCCTGGACGTCACCATCGACTCCGGCGGCGCAGTGGAGGCCGGCGAATGGCAGCGCCGCCTCATCCACCAGGACAAGCAGGCCTACATGGCCAAGAGCCCCAAGGTCGACTTCGCCAACGGGCTGATCGCGACGCTGCAGGAATCCACCGGTACGCTCGGCGGGCTGCTCAAGGAGGCCAAGTTCGACATCGGCGCCGCCTTCCTGCCCGAGCAGGTGCAGTTCGGCTGCCCGACCGGCGGCGGCGGTATCTCGGTCCTGGCCGGCATCCCCGAGGAACGGCAGAAGGCGGCGTTCGAGTTCGTCAAGTTCGCTGCGAAGCCGGAAAACGCCGCACAGTGGTCCATCGACACCGGTTACCTGCCGGCCACCAAGGCGGCCCAGGAGACCCCGCAGATGCAGCAGCGGTTCGCCGAGCGCCCGGCCTTCAAGGTCGCCGTCGAGCAGTTGCCCAAGACCCAGGCACAGGACACCGTGCGGCTGATGGTGCCGAACGCCAACAAGGCCATCTACGGCGGCCTGCAGAAGATCTACGCGGACAACCAGCCCGCCCAGCAGGTCTTCGCCGCCGTGGCGGACGAGCTGCGCAAGAACGCCGACAGTGTGCGGGAAGCGGTCGAGAAGCACATGTGATCGAGCGACGGGCGGTGGACGGGTGCTGGCGCCCGCCCACCGCCCGTACGGCCCGGCGCCCGTCCCGTGCGGACGCGATCGAGCAGGGGAGAAAGTAGTGTTCGTCGGCCCTCGTCCCGCCGCGGCCCACTGGGTGGGCACCTGGGCGACCGCCGTGGCGATGCCGTCCGCCGGCCCGGCCCTGGCCGGGTACACCGACGTCACGCTGCGCCAACGCGTCCGCGTCTCGATCGGTGGCGACACGGTGCGACTGCGCCTGAGCAACGGCTACGGCAGCGCCCCGCTGGTGGTCCGCACCACCACGCTCGCCCGTCCCGGTGCCCGGCCCGGCGACGTCGACCCGGCGACGCTGAAGCCGGTCACCTTCTGCGGCTCGCCCGACGTCCGGATACCGCCCGGCGCCGAGGTCGTCTCCGACCCGGTCCGGTTCGCCGTGCCCACCGGCGGCGCCCTGATCGTCAGCAGCCACCTGCCCGGTCCGACCGGCCCGCTGACCTACCACGAGAGCGCGCATTCGACCGGCTGGCTGGCGGACGGCGCACTCACCGACGTCGCCAGCGGCACCGTCTTCTCCCGGCGTACGACCTCCTTCTGGATCCTGGCCGGGGTGGACGTCCGGACCGAGGTGGACGGGGCGGTGGTCTGCTTCGGCGACTCCATCACCGACGGCACCGGCTCCACCCCCGACGCCGACCGCCGC